>NZ_CP030129.1 GCF_003568845.1 Indioceanicola profundi
TCGTCGCTCTGCACGGAGAGGAAGACAGTCGGCAGGGCATAGTCACCATTGCGCGCGGCCTCTGACGGCATGGCGACGAACAGCGTATTGGTGAAGGCGGTTTCCGCCACGACCTGCAGATAGATGTTCGAAGCGGTGATGGCGTCGCCGGTCAGGAAGGCCTCACCGAACTGCCGCCCGATCGTGGTGGCGTAGCACTTCCCGAATGCCTTTTCCGTGATGTCGAACCCGGCTGGGTCGATGTAATTCTCCATGTACCATTTTTTGAGATTCATCTGGATCGTGGAGTGACGGAACTCATCCACCATCTGCATGGTGAATCCGGTCCGCAGATCGTCGCCGGGAGCCAGCTGGCCGAGCGTGGCCATTGAGCGGGCGGCGGAGATTTCGGGGAAGGGGATGATGGCGAGGAACAGCTTCATCCACTCGATCCAGCGCGGCTCGACATTGCGGAACATGTCGCCCCGCAGGGCGGCATCCAGCGCGCCATAGACCCGGTTGTCCTTCTCCTCCTGCATCGGGAAATAGGATCGGAGCACCTGCTTCATCGGGTCGCGCGGTGCCTTGGTGATCTTGTAGTCCGTGGGGAAGCTCATGGCTTCCTGCACGTAAGAGGGGGTCCAGCCCAGATCGGCCACACGGCGGGCGGCTTCACCGATGCCGATACCTTTCTGACTGGTGATTTTGTTGAGCGTCAATCCATCGGGCATTTCGTCTCTCCCTGGTCGGTGACTTCGATGATGTGCGCGACGGCGTAGCATCCAACTCTGCTGCCCTCGGGCCGGCTATACTGGTTGGAGTGCCGTCGGGTCGCCTTGAACCAGGCAGTCTTCAGCAAGGGGCGTGCCAAATACTGCGGCCGTTGACTTTTCACCGATTGTAAGACGGCAAGTCCGTGACCTGTCCCATTGCGGGACGCTGTGTTTCACCGGCCTGTCGCAAATTGGCACAGGAGCCATGGCCGATGCAGGCCGCCCCCCATCACAGCTTGGCATTACCTGCGTTAAGGGCATGTCCGGAAGGGAGTTATAGGCATCCCGCGCACTCCACTTCGAACTGGCACGTCTATTGCTGAGAGACCCCATACCTGTGCAATGCCACGAGGAACGGTTCTGAGATGACACGCATAGCGCCCGTGTGGAGCTTATTACGCAGCAGCGCGACGATTTCTTTCTGCCTCATCCTTTTGGCCGGACCAGTCAAAGCGGATCAGACAGGAGAGGAAACGTTTCAGCAGCAATGCGGGGCCTGCCACAGCTTGGACAAGCAGGATGGTCCCCGCGCCGGCCCGCCGCTTCACGATCTATTTGGGCGCAAGGCTGGATCGGTTTCCGGTTTTGAATATTCGGATGCCTTGAAGCAGGCGGGTTTCGCTTGGGATGCGGCGCATCTGGATAAGTGGCTGGCAGACTCGAACGAATTCCTGCCCGGAAGTTACATGAACTATAGGCAGGAAGACGCTGACGTTCGAAAAGGCATCATCGAATACCTGCGCCAGAGCGCAAAGAAATAGTAGGGGGAGCGTTATGGCAAAGATTATTCACAGCATGGTCCGAGTGATGAATGAGCAGAAGTCGTTGGATTTCTACCAGAATGCGTTCGGGCTGGAGATTGCAGACCGCTTTCAGTTTGACGATTTCACACTCGTCTATCTGCGCAACAGCGAAAATGACTTTGAAGTCGAGTTGACCATAAATCATGGCCGTGTAGAGCCTTATGTCCATGGCGATGGCTATGGACACATCGCCGTGGCGGTCGAGGATCTGGATGCGGAGCATGCCCGGATGACGAGCCATGGGTTCGATGTGACGCCTGTGAAGGAGTTCCTCCGCGATGGCGTCCTGCTGGCCCGCTTTTTCTTCGTCAAGGACCCGGACGGCTACAAGACCGAAGTACTGCAGCGGCACGGCCGATATCGCTGACGGCTGCGCGGAAATCACAACAACAACGACGTTCAGGGAAGAGGAGACGCAAAAGATGCGCACCCCAGACAATAGCCTCCGGCTGAGCCGGCGCGGGTTCCTGCAAAGCTCGGCTGCCAGCACGGTTGCCGTCGGCGCGATATCCACTCTGGTCCAGGGACCGGCGTGGGCTGCGGAACTCAAGTCGGTGGCACCGGATGCAGCGCCGACGCTGCTGAGGATGGTCCGGGATATGTATCCGCACGACCGGTTGGCCGACTCCTTCTATGTGAAAGCGCTGGCCACCATCGATGTCGGTGACGATACCCAACCGCGCATTCTGGATGAGGGTGCGGAGGCACTGAACGCCGCTGCGCGCAAGCTCTATGGAAAACCCTATGTGGCCATAAAGGAAGAAGCGGATCGCGTCGCCGCACTGAAGTCGATCGAGGCAACTCCGTTCTTCCAGAAGGTGCGATCCGACATGGTCACTGCGCTCTACAACCAGCCCGAGGTGTGGACGAAGCTTGGGTACGAAGGACCGTCGGCTCACAAGGGCGGGTACCTGCACCGGGGCTTCAATGACATCGACTGGCTGGACGAGATCTAAGCGCGCAAGGGGAGGAACGACCATGGCTACCAAATTTGACCTGAACGACGACAGTGTTGTCGTTGTCATCGGCTCCGGGGCAGGGGGCGGCACCCTGTCCAACGAATTGGCGCAGAAGGGCATCAAGGTGGTCTGCCTGGAGGCAGGCGCACGCCATGAAATCCAGGACTTCGTCAATGACGAGTGGGAGATGTTCAGCAAGATCTCTTGGCTCGACAAGCGAACGACGTCCGGCAGCTGGGGCGTTGCGAAGGACTTTCCGACACTTCCGGCCTGGATCGTCAAGGGCGTGGGGGGCACGACCGTCCATTGGGCCGGCGCTTCTCTGCGCTTCCAGGCGCACGAATTCAAGGCGCTGTCCTCCTATGGCGCCGTCAAAGGGGCTAATCTGCTGGACTGGCCGATCACCCTGGAGGACATCGAGCCTTACTATGCCAAGGCCGAAGACAAGATGGGCACCACTGGCACAAATGGCATTCCACGGCTTCCGGGAAACAATAATTATAAAGTGTTTGCTGCCGGCGCCAGAAAAGTGGGATACACCGACGTCCATACCGGGAACATGTCGATCAATCCGAAGCCGCGCGACGGACGCGGAGGCTGTCAGCAGCTTGGATTCTGCTTCCAGGGCTGCAAGACCGGGGCGAAGTGGTCGACGCTTTATACAGAGATCCCCAAGGGGGAGCGTACCGGAAACCTAGAGGTGCGGCCCAAATCCCAGGTACTGCGGATCGAGCATGACGCGGACGGGAAGGTCAATGCCGTCGTCTATGCCGACCAGGACGGTATCCTGCAACGGCAGAAAGCGCGCATTGTCGCGGTGGCCGGCAACTCCATCGAAAGCCCGCGCCTGCTCCTGAACTCCGCATCCTCCCTGTTCAAGGATGGTCTTGCCAACGGGTCTGGGCAGGTTGGACGCAACTACATGCGGCACATGACCGGTTCGGTTTACGGGGTCTTCGAGAAGCCTGTCTACATGTACCGAGGAACCACCATGGCCGGCATTATCAAGGATGAGGCCCGACATGACCCCGCGCGCGGCTTCGTCGGGGGCTATGAGATGGAGACGATCTCCCTGGGCGTTCCCTTCACCGCCGCCTTCCTAGCGCCGGGAGCCTGGGGCCGAGATTTCACCTCGGTCCTGGACCATTATGACCGGATGGCGGGCATGTGGCTGGTGGGAGAGGACATGCCGCAGGAAGCTAACCGCGTCACCTTGCACGCAACGGATAAGGATGAGTACGGGTTGCCCATCCCCAATGTGCATTATGACGATCACCCGAATGACAAAGCCATGCGCGATCACGCGTTCAAGCAGGGCAAGGCCATTTACGAAGCGGTCGGGGCAACACGGACCGTGCTTACGCCTCCATATCCGTCGACCCACAATCTCGGGACCAACCGGATGAGTGCCAAACCCGCGGATGGCGTGGTGAACAAGTGGGGCCAAGCGCATGAAGTGAAGAATCTCTTCATTTCGGACGGAAGCCAGTTCACGACGAGTGCTGCAGAAAACCCGACGCTGACCATCGTCGCGCTTGCGATCCGACAGGCGGACTACATCGCTGACCAGATGTCACAGCGGGAGATTTGACCAACGGAAATCGACACGGTTGCACTTCACCCCAAACTGCGGCGGACCTGATCAGGTCCGCCGTTTTTTTTCTGCATTACGGATTTTCATAGAGTTCCAGCTTAACAGTTCCTGTTGGCTGGCGGGAGATGATTGCGCTTATGAGCGAAGTCACGATTGGCATCCATGATGCCCGCCAGCCTTGGAAGGTCAGAAAACTGCCAATATCCGCGCCGTGAGACGCAGCTTCTCACGGAAGCCACCTTCAGACTGGATGTCGGTTGCAGCGGTGCCGAGCAGTTGCAGTGTAGGCGTGACGAAGTTGGCGTAGGTCAGGCGAAGTTGATCCTGGTCGGTTTTCTGGCCGGTGAGCACGCCATCCAGGCTCTGTTCGCCTCCCGTGATTTTCGAGTATCCAAGTGCCAAGTGCGATGCGGGGGTCAACGCGTATCGCAGCCAGCCCTGAAACTGCCAAGACTCATCTTGGGAAAGCTTCTGATCACCGTTGCCAGCATCATCATTATCGCCATACCAAGTCGCGTCGGCAATCAAGTCCAGCGTGAAACCTGCTCCCAAAGCTTCGACGTAGCCGATCTGCAGGGCTCCCTTCCAGCGGTTCTCCCCAAGATTCAGAGCTTTACCTTCCTTGTAGCTGCCGATGGGAATCCAGAGGAAGGGTGTAACTCCCAAGTAGCGTTGCCGGTCAGGTTGATTAACGAGCCAAATGATGTTGGCTAGGATCGGATCGGTAAATCCTGACGGTTCGTTCAGGTCGGCGCCAGCAATGCGAGAATTTGCATATTTACCGCCTGGGATAAGAATCTGAGGCGCAAATCTGTATCCAGCAACATCTGTATAGTGGATAAATCGGGCAATGCCGACATGCGAGTCCAGCCTGGTTCCAGCTTCAACGGCAGCCTCACCCTCAAGCTGGAACTCGTCGCGTGTGGCAAACTGATAATACGCGAGCGCCAGATTGGTCCCATCGGGCGCCGGAACATAATCGCCGGCGTCAATGTCAATGGCGTGAGCCGACGACGCGAAGAATACAGCAGCCGACGCTAGGTAGCCGAGTACGCTCTGCTTTACCATATGGCATCCTCCCAATTTTTTCCGGTGTTTCAGCGGTAGGTTTCTGCCCAGGCCCAGAGACATGCCTCCATGTGACACAGAGTGATATCTCTAAGGGGTCGTAGAGGAGCGGAAGTGAGCAAGGATTTCGTCTGCATCCTGCTATTGTTATTAAGGGCCGCCTCTACCGGGTCGCATAGTTCACCCTGCAAAGAATGCGCCACCCCGCCGGAATTCTTCTGCAACTACATATAACTGGCGTTTTTGGCGCTATCAGGAGGCCTGCTTTCCTCATTGTGCGCCTCGGTGGCGCGCCACAGTGTGCCATCCTGTTACAGGACCGCGGGACATGTGCCAAAATCGGTCAGTGCCGAGTACGCAGCTGGCCAGCACCGCGGGTGGCTTCGGCCGGTGTAATCGCTTCAGGTGCTCGGGGTGAGCCTTGTCGTGGGCGATCGGATTCTGGGGGTATTTCACGCCATCCCGGGTAAATGCGACGGTCTACTTCTCTGGCGTTGTCAACTTGCCGACGGGGTGACGCGTTGTGGGCCAAAAGGCCGTCGGTTGCATCCTGGTTCAGCCTACCTGGGCCATGCCGGCGGCCTCGCGCCACGTGATGAAGGCGGGAACTGTTGGGCATATCGGGCTGACTTGAACCGCTTCATGTGCCGCTCGCGCCGTTGCGTCGGTTGGTGCGAGACCGGCATCATCAAGTTGAAGGCGGTGCAGGGAGCAGAAATCGCTCTGCCGCCCAGAGGCTTATGCAGCCAGTCGGCTACCGCTCGGGACCACGCTCGAACCCAGTGCATGGGGCGCTCGCGAGGCGGACTGACGACCAAGATCCACGCGCGCGTCGACGCCAATGGACTGCCGGTGGCGCTAAAACTCACTGAGGGCTAGGCCCCCGACGGCGTCAGCGCCGCCGATATGCTGGAGGGGCTGGGCGACGGTCAAACCCTGCTCGCCGACCGAACCTACGACAGCGATTGTCTCCGCCAGAGCCTCAGTGACCGCGGCGCCGTCGCCAACGTTAAGCCGATGAAGGGCCGCAAGCGAACGCTCGCCTTCAGCCCATGGCTCTATCGCCAGCGCAACCTCGATGAGCGCTTCTCAAAGCTCAAACACGATCGCGCCGTCGCTACCCGATACGAAAAGCACGCCACAAACTTCCTCGCCGCCGTCAAACTCGCCGCAGCAAGGATCTGGATGCGCTTTATGAGTCGGTGACCTAGGCCTCGTCTTGAGAATGAGGTACACCTAAGTCAACATGAACAGCCCTACTGGGCAAAGTGGCCGCAGTTCGTGGCCAGCGAGCTGCCAGAAAGCGGCCCTTATTCAACTTCGCGATATTAACGCCGTTCGACTGATTTCCGCCCAATACGTAGAAGTGCGTTGTACTCTCCCCATGGTAAAACCCCACATGTCCCTTTCCAGAGGCAATACTATCCCGCCAGAAGACAAGAATTGCCCCTCGAACCGGTGTAATCGCTTCACCGAAGCGTTCCCAATTGCGTGCACGTAGCGGAATGGGAGGTAGCTGTTCCTCGGGTAAAGTTGTCCCGATGCAGTGGGCGGTAAAAAGCCCGCACCAGGGCACGTCATCGTCCGTATAGTCAATGTTCAATTCCAGTGCCATGTGCAACAGGCGGGGATTGCTGGCAGGTGACGGATCCTCCATCAGACCAACGAGTCGCAGTGCTTCCTCATACCAGACAAGTAGTGGGTGCGCCTCAGGTGCTGTATGGCGTTCTGATATTCCTGTACGGATCGACAGCTTGCGCAAGGTCAATGGTCCGACGATGCCGTCAGGCACGAGACCCTGAGCGGCCTGAAACGCGCGAACGGCTAGAATAGTGCGTCGACCCCACACACCGTCCAAGGGGCCAGGGTTGAAGCCAGCAGCCATCAACGCTTGCTGGATTTCTAAAATGGTCATGTATCTGGCTCCTGACTGAGCGGCCAAGTCGATTATGGGTAAGACGCCAAGCAAAGTGCTTCCATCCGGCACGCTCGCCTCCGGAAGCTTTGCAAATGAAGCGAGAACAGTAGACAGGACGCATGCCCAAAAGCGTTTACGCGAAGTCAGGAGTGGACAATATGGGATATCCTTGGCGCACTGGAGAGGCGCGCAATGTGTTGCTCTGCTTCCGACTGGAAACTGCTTGGGCAAGACGACCGTGTGTGTTGTCCACTCCATCGAACTATCGCGTCGCCGTGCAGCTCCAGGACAGCTTTCCACTTTCCCGGAGAAGGCTGCCTGTTTCAAAGTACGTGGATAAAAAATGGCCAGGGGCTAGCCGGCAAGAGCCGCCATAGCCTTACCGATCCGAGTGATCGCCGGGTCGCGGTCGGTCTCAGACCCTGGCGTACGGTTGGTGGCAATTTCGATCCGGCTATTCGCATAGACCTTGATCATGACCCATTCCTCATCCGGGGCCAATGTGAGCACTTTCATGTTGTCCATCCCATTGCGGATGGCGAAAACGGTGAGCTTAAGCGCGCCAAGTGGCTGGTCCGGGGGACGCGGCACCATGATCGTCGTATTTTCCTGACTGGATGTTTCGAACCCGGTATGGAGGCTCGTTGCACCGTCCAGGAATGGAGCTGAGAAATCGACAGCTCCAGACACCCGGTTGGACGGATCGGAAACATCGCCGGAGAGCACATTGCCGTCGGCCCCGAGCAGGATCGTGGTGATCGAAACTGCCCGCATCCAGGATGAGGGCGCGATCAGATCCGACCAGCCGGTTGCATCCGACAAAGTCCCAGCGATGCGCAGAGCCGGCCAGGAGGCCGTTGTAAAGGCAACCTGGGCCGCCCAATCCACGCGATCACGGCGGGGATTTTCCGAGACCAAGCGTAGAACAACGGTGCCGCCCTCAGGACCGAACGCCTGCGTTCGCACCGTTCCATTCAAGGCCCGCATCTCGACGGTCATGGCCTGAATGGTTGGATCGCCATCCAACACCAGGGTCGCATCAATGGCAATATCAGGATTCAATATTCTTACTGCTTCCGGCATGACACCTTTCAGGAGGGTGCCCAAACTCACGGACAATGCCTGACTGCGGGCTTCGAGCTGCGATGCGCGATCCGCACCGACATACCAGGCCGTCAGAGTGCAGACGCCAGGCGGAGAGAAACCGTCGTCCAGAGCCTGACGCCAGACCTGCGCGCCCAGCTCCGTGAGTTCGACCAAAAACAGGGCCGTACCCAGACGGGGATTGACCGTTATTCGCGGTTCTGCAGCCCGATGCGCTTCGGGAATATCGAGAGCCGCGTCGAGGCGGTTGAGCCGCAACGGCTCGTAGCGCCAATGCTTCAGTATCGCACCGGCTCCGCGCATAATCGCGACATCGTCTGTGGCGACCGCTGCGGCATCAGCCATGGCAATCTTCAGGGTTTCCGGAAAGACGCCAATCGCCATTGTGGCGGTGCCGCCGAGGATCTTCATCTCGGCATCGCGTTCGATCACCATATCGAATTCGAGCCGCGCCGGCTCGGCCAACATCATGTAGTAGATCCAGGATCCCTTGTCTGGCCATAGCAGCAGACGTCCCGAGCGGATCGGTACGTTCGGCTCCTGTTGCGGGAGAACGGGATATTTGATCGTTGGCAGCTTGGACACGTTAACGGCATCGACGAACCCCGGACGAAGCAGCGGCTTGCGCGGGATGTAAACAGTGGCAGGCTTGATCGGCATGAAATTGCCGAGCCTGGTGGCAGGCATATTGACGATGCGGTCGAGTGCGATGTCGCGCGCCAGAGACGTTTCCGACCTCGCTCGCTTTCGGAGGCGGCGCCACAGACCCCGCCCGACGAAATGCAGCATGGCGTGATATAATCGTCTGGCAAATTTTGCACCATTCTCTGTAACGCCTTCGATCTCAATGGCCAGTACCTTGAAACCGGGATTGAGGCCGGAGCCAGGTTGACGCAAGCGTGCATCGAGACTGGAGACAGCAGAGGATTCGCCGCTTGCATTGCGAGGACGCTCCGCTCCGACACGATCCAGACGGCGAGGTTTAGCAACCACCTCGATGGGGCGAGCGTGTTCTGCACCGGGGTCGCTGCTGGCCATAGTCTGAATACGAACCTTGGTTACGCCGACTCCATTCTCACCTTTGACGCTGACAAGGCAGCTGGTCTTTTCATCCGATCCGACATCGGGCAAGGTACAATTTTTTAAGCGCAGCAGGGGGCCTGGCCCGGCATATCCCCGCAGGCGCAATCTGTCTTGCACTTGCGCGTCCCGAATATGCAGCTGCCATGTGCCAGACCAGGGCCGCCCCTCGACAGGAACAAGCTCAAGCGTCAGTACATTGTTCTCGACGCTGAGACGGAAGCCCTTGCGGCGGGATGTCGGCGACAATGTAAAAGCGGAACCGCCAGGCGGCACAATGGAAAGAAGGGGCTCGTAAACGCCCTCGACTTCGATTGTCACCTTTTGATCCGCTTCAACGATGTCGAGGCTATGCACCGACGTGCCGACAGGACCATCGTCGGCGGAAACCAGCACAAGCTCTTGAAGACCTGCAGCCTCGGCAGAGACCGATCGGAGTGTGGCCTCAAGCTGGCTCGGTTCTGCATAGCGGCAATGTATGCCACAGGTTCTGTGCAAAGCCTGCAGTAGGCGCTGCAAAAGTGGAATACTGGTCGAGACGAGGTACAGGTCCCCTTGAACTGCCAAACGGCGGAGGGCGCGCAGAGCCTCTCCGTTCACCTCGCTTTGAGCACCTACGACGATAAGAGCCGCCTTCCGGCGTTCCGACGCGACCCACTCGTCGAAGCGATCCATGAGGCGTTTAAGCGCCTGGGACAATAAGGGACCAGTATCATTGGCTTCGGACGCGAGGGGCAATTCGAGATGTGCATCCATCGGGGCCGCACGCATGCTGCGTTCCGCGATCCTTGCGAGGCGAGCAACCTCCGCTGCGGCAGTGCCTTTGCGCCTTGTCTCCCCAGCCTTCGAGGAAGCAGGCGAATTGCCAGTAAGAGCCCGACGGGACGCCTCTGTCAGCAGGGCGCGCCAGGTGGATTGCCCGACAACTCCATCTACAGCAACACCGGCAAAAGCCTGAAATGCCTTCACGGCGCGCAGCGTGCCGTTGCCGAAAATGCCGTCGATGGAACCGCTGAGGAACCCGCGTTCCTGAAGTTTCTGCTGGAGCAGCTGCACGTTCGGTCCGCGATCGCCAAATCGCACCGTCGAGGGCAATGTAACAGGATCAATAGAACCGCCAGGATCTACTGGGTCGACAGGGTCGGTAGATGGATCGGGTTCGGTACTGCCAACCGCTCGGTCCAAAGCAGCCCAGGTCGCGGCTCCGACGATGCCGTCGGCAGCCAAGCCTTCGTCCCTTTGGAAGGCAACGACCGCGGACTGGGTTTTGGTGCCGAAATGCCCATCGACCGCACCGGTGAGATGGCCTGTCCGCTGGAGCATGAGCTGGAGCTGCTCGACATGAGAGCCGCGGCTGCCGAAGCGCAAGGTTGGACGCGTCTCGAACAGATCGTCATCGTCGTCATCATCGACAACCACATCGCCCACGGAGGAACTCGCCCCCGGCGATGTATCGTCCACCAACATGAACAGATCCGTGGGCATCGAGCCGCTATCAATATGCCCGTTGGTGATGACAAGGGCGAAATCCTGCTGCGGATCGGCAGGTGCGTTGGTTAGGCAGTTGGTCGTAACATTCAGAGCCTGCACGGTAACTGTAAAAGACGAACTGGCCTGACCGGACGGGATAAACACATTCTGGAGGTTGTCGAGCCCTTCTCTCGCTGGATCGGAAAGCGGCCCAGCAACGGAACTGCCGTTGACGAAGTTGTTGCCACGGTAGGTTCTCCCACCGCACTCCACCCGCAGGGCGAGCTTGTTCACAACGGCCGGGACGCTGGCGGTTCCACTGTTAAGTGGACCCGGCGGATCGGTCCAGGTCAACGTCACGCGGACCGGCATATCGGTGTCGGTTACCCGTAAGCGCCAACTCCGGCTCTCGCCCCGATGCCGCAGGATGGAGGTTTGATCGACGTAGGTATGATGCACGTCCTCAGAGAGCACGTTGGCCAGGTTCACCCGGCCCCAGCCTTGACGATTGTTCGGGATCGGTCCTCCGAAGCCCATATCCTCGGCACCATTGACGATCATGGCGCGAAGCAGGGCAGGCGAGGGCGTGGCATTCGCATTGTTGCCGCGCCACCATTGTGTGAGCAGCGCACAAGCACCAGCAGTTTTGGGGCTGGCACCCGATGTGCCGCCGCCCCAGGTCAGCTTATCGCTGATATATTCTGCCTGTCCGGGCTGGGAGTCGAAATTGGCGGAGGCTGTCCATTCGCCGGGGGCGACGACATGCGGGCGGATACGTCCATCCCCGCAATTCCCATGGCTGCTTCCATGCGCGCCAGTGAACATATGATCGATGTTATCGCTTTCCGAACCGCCGATCTCGGGCCGGTAGTTCTCGGAATTTCCGGTCACAAGCACATTCTTGGCGGCCTTGGGACGGGTTAAACCGTCCGAGCCGGAGTTGCCGGCCGAAAAACAGACCGTAAGCGGGCGCGCCACGAACTCGCCTGGCGTGGCGTTGCGCACCAGCCCATCGTAAGCGGCCTCCAACGACCCGTAATCCATAGGATCCTGCGTGCCCATTCCCCAGCTATTGTTTTGGATCGTGCCGAAGGCTCCGCTAGGACCGGCGGTCGTGACCGTTTCCCGGCAACTGAAAGAGGCTGCATCGTTATTGTCCTGCGTGACAATGTCGGCAGAGGGCGCCATGCCCAAGCCATAGATGAACCCATTCTCGTCTGTTTCGTCGAGATAGCGCCCGGCCGCATGGCCTGCAACAAAGGTTCCATGCCAGGCGCGGCCTTGGTCCCTGCTGACGATCCGTCCGGTGAAAGCGGGATGGGCCTCGTCGACGCCGTCGTCCACGATTCCGATGGTTACACCGCGTCCGCTGACACCGCGATCTTCAAGCCAGCCCAGATAATCGCCCGTCGGTTTTTTTTGGACATCGTAGGAACCAGCCAGAATAAGACCGGCAATCTCATCTTCAGGTACGACGGGCCGACGCTTTTCCACGGCGAGGACGAAGGGAATGTTCAAGATGTCGTCGAGCATGCCGCTGGAGAGAATGGCTGGAACGCGTGCAAGGCCAGCGGCGCGGTCCGGCTCGCCCTGCAAAACGAGGCCGTCGATTGACTGGATCTTATCCACCACCTCCGGCACATCTCCCGCCTCGGAAATAACGATCCACACAGGATCATCGCCGTTCTCGCGAAGCACAGGAGCTGGTTTCAATTCGCGTGTTAAAGGGACGATTTGAACAACGAAGTCCAGCGCCTCTGCTCGGTTGAACGCTTGCGCTGTGCCCGATGCCAGATATGCCGTATGGGGCTGGAACCGGATCAACGTCAGTCCGCTCCGTTGCAGCTTCTCCAACCATTCCGGATGAACTGGGCCTGCCAGCTCTATATAGGCTGGGAATGGGTTGTTGCCGGCTTCGGCACTGGGGCGCAGCTTCGCGCGCTCAATGGCACCGGCGTTGATACCGTCCAGAACGAGACCGTGCGGAAATGGCATAGTTCCGCGCTCGGACTCGGCGGCAGGGCCGTCCCGACGCACCAGTGTCTCGCCGTTGGCGTAGGTTGCGATCACATGGATGTTGGGTGCCCCGATAAGAGGGGAACCCTTCTCCACGAGAAGATAGCGCGTCGGCATGGCATCGGCTCCGGTCAAGGGAGAGAGCTGGCCGCAATAGGCGCGGGCCATGACCGGTGGAATCTGCCAGCCATGCCACGGCACATCTAGATCGGCAGCTACAGCACAACCGTAATGGACGCGGCGCAGGATTGCTCATCCAACTGGATACGCACGCGTTTGCGCTCGTCGTCGAGACGGTCGGCCAAATCGCGATCCCGGACGCGGATATGACGGACACCGTCATAGCTGGTATCAACCAGCAGTTCTGCATCCGCGCCCGGTATGTAGTTCACGCCAATCAAGGTGCCCATGATCTCTTTCAGACCGTTGCCGCTTTCCGGGGTCTTGCCAGGTTTTCCGTGATTGGGCTGTTGGGTTTCCGTCGTAGCGTTGCCGGAAATGATTGCACGCGCACCGGCGCGCTTTAGCCGCGCGCCCAGTGAATTTGCCTCCGATTCCGGAAACACTGTGGACTGGCTGACCAGCTTGATATCGGTCTCATTGACCAGGATGAAAACAGCTTCCTCATCGAAGTTGATCCTCTGTTCGGCCGACCGGCGCAGCTTGCCGCCAACCACCCCGAACGCACTGAATTTCGCTTCGCCCAAAGCTCCGTCCGGACTTAGCGGATAGCTGAACTCGATAGGCTCGAATGCGGTGATGCGGGCCGAAGCGCGAATGGGGTTGGGCAGGTGCTTGCCCGTATAGGATACGTTGCAGACAAGATAGTCCTCGTCGCCGGTTACCATCTTGATCTGTCCGTTTTCCTCGACGAACATGAAAATCATATGCCGACCGATCCACGATGCCGGTTTGATCACAACTTGATTTCCACCCTGGGCTGTTACCCCTTTGCCTGCAGTCACGATCACAGGCCAGGAGGAAGGAACGAAGTTCACCTTGGCATTATAGCGGATTTCGACATCGTCGGGACGCTGGCTGGTCACGGTGTAAACAGCATTGCCGCCATCCGCACCGAAAACAGGCGCTTCCGGCCCTTTGCCTTCGCTGGCCGACCAGGATATGGCAACGTTTTCCAGCATGGGATCGGCATCGATGACAATAGATGCCGGGAAGGAAAGCTGGGTATTCACCTCGGTGATATAACTGTCGTCCAGCTCGGCAAAAAGCGTTGTCAGATCCGCATCCATGCTGGCCTTGAGCCAAGTCCAGCCTGTGAACTTAATTGTTTGTTTAAGATCGGTGATCTCTTCTGCCTTCTTATACTTGAACGCGAAATTTGCACCGCCGAAGACGCCGCTGGTGTTCCCGGCCTGTGCGGGTTTCACATCTGGTTTCGGCGCAAAGAGCGAATTGAAGAGCTGAGTCCGGGCTTGATCTGCGAAGGTCGAGACTAGCTGCTGACGAATAGACTCCAATTCAGGCGGAAGCTGACCAATGAACGTCACCTCGACCGTGCCATTGCGGGTCATCTTCTCCCATTCGGCCTCGATCTTGGCGCTGCCACCATACCAAAATCCGTCATAGCTGACGTCGAGTGCTGCAGATATGTGTCGGAACATGCGCTCGCCATGAACGACCACCTCTGCTCCTACATCCGGCATCATGCGAAGATATTCATACATCACCTTAACCCCGGCGGGCGGCGCGCCGTCGCCGCGGATGCACTGCACCCATTCCTGAGCGCCAAGCTCGGTAAGTTCGACGAGGAAGGAATTGGTGCCTCCGGGCGTGCCGATATTGATGTCGTTATGAGCTTGGTTGTGCTTGCCGGACACCGGGTTGATGAGAACCTGGGCTTCGCCTTTTTGCACGTTCAAGGGAATAAAGCGCGGCGTCCGTGTCGCCGGGGCAGGACCTACGGCATGCATCTCGTCGATCCATTGTTGTTTCACCTCCTCGAACTTCCGAGCATCGAACTGCAGAGCGGAGGTAATCGTGAAGATGCTGGATCCGCCGGTGATCTTGTAAGTCCCCTCGGTCTGCTGGCGGAATTGAGTAAGCGCTGCCTGATACCGACCGTTCTCCCCCTTAGCGAGACGAGGTTGCGCCGGCGAGAAGAGAATGATGTCATCACGGGTGCTCTGCCAGAGTTTGTAGCCGGCAACATCCCACTTCACCCCTGACATAGCGACGCCGAGTTCCTCACGCAGGAATGTGCTCATAACGGAAGCCTCCCAGCATGGTTGACATGCTTGCTAGTCTGCATTTACAGGCTGATCAAAGCAGGCGTGCCAATGTTTCGTCTTTAGGAGCACGCAGCGGCCCCTATTTGGGCGCTGCCTGAGCTGCGACAAAAAGTGTGGACCTCTTCTGGTATCGGGTCGACCAATCAACGGTATTAGTTCCTCAAGTCGCGGCTTAGCCCCGGCATCAAGCGGTACTGTATTGCAGTGACCCCAATTTGTAGTGGATTTCAGTAGCAACATGGGGTGCAGCTTGCTTTATTTTCCGGTATACAATAGAGGGTGTGCAGCGCAGATGCTAACACTGTCTTTAAAATGGATCAAAACCGTTTTTATATTAAATAGTTACATGCCCTATATGCATCCGATGTTAATCTTGAGGGCGGTAACAAGATTGTCCTACGGCAGCCTCAGAGTCTGGCTCAGGATAGCAGGAGTGAAGCTTAGCCCTGACGATGTGTCGGAGGGGCACCGTCAACTCGACGGGCTTGGTGGCCTGCGGTATAGCGCCGGTATGACAAGCACGACGGCGCTGTCAACCTGCCGGCCGTAGGCTGCAAAGAGGGCTGATGCGTTCTCTCTCAGACCGCGAAGGCCCCCCCGGTCACCTCAGCCCAGGTCAGGAAGGCCTGGGCCCGTCGGCAGCGATGGTTGGCATTGGAGAGATTAGCGGGTCGGCGGAAGAGATTGGCGATTGGGTCATGAGCGGGCAGGAACCGCTGCGCCTGCCCTGGTGATTTGAACCGCTTCATCATCCGTTCCCGT
The DNA here is from genome assembly GCF_003568845.1 of Indioceanicola profundi. Classification (NCBI taxonomy): domain Bacteria; kingdom Pseudomonadati; phylum Pseudomonadota; class Alphaproteobacteria; order Rhodospirillales; family Azospirillaceae; genus Indioceanicola; species Indioceanicola profundi. Next base: position 15,776 of record NZ_CP030129.1, read on the forward strand.
CGTCGGGTCGGCTGATGGCTGTTCTCGGCCCTGTTGTTCAGCCCTTTATGGTGCCGGTGTTCGACGCCGGGCATCACGGCTCGCTGCGCCGCGTAGCTGGCCAGCTTGTCCGTGATCATGACCCGCGGCGCCCAGCCCTGCTTCTTCAGCAACTTGCGCAGTAACCGCTTGGCGGCGATCCTGTCCCGACGGCTCTGGACCAGAATATCGAGCACGGCGCCGTGTTTGGTCGACGGCGCGCCAGAGCCAGTGCTTCCGCCCGGCGATGATGATCACGACCCGGTCCAGGTGCCATTTGTCCTTAGGCCAAGGCAGCCGCCGGCGGATCTCATTGGCGAAAGCCTGCCTGGACTTCAGGCCCCACTGCCGCACCGTCTCGTGGCTGACCACGATGCCGCGGGCTGCCAGCATTTCCTCCACAATGGCAGGCTCAGGGAGAAGCGGACATACAGCCAGACAACATAAGTGATGATCTCTGGCGGAAACAGGAAGCCAGTGTCGCTGGGCAAGGTGAAAATCGTCATGACCGCCCTGCTGCAGCCTAACAGCCCCGTCACGTTGAGGGTCCTATCAGCACCGCTCGCAGCTTGTTCAAGGACCGGTCGCGGGAGCCTGGGCGAGCATCAAGGCGGCGGGCGCTGCCTGATATCGGGACGCATCGACCTTTTGTCTGTGGCACTCGAAAGACCTGATCAGGCGGTGATAGGTGGAAAGGCGGATCGGCTTCCCGTCCCTTAGCCGCCGCCACGTGGTCTCACTGATTCCATATGTCTCGCGTAGGCAGACCTTGGTAATCGCGGGGAGATGGTTCCTCAGCTGGTGAAACAGGGGGCGGTCCACGATGATCATCCGCCATTCCATTTCCGAATCCTCCGGTTTTCATGGATTTCTGAACGGGACGCCTGGCCTCGGGGCTTGGCTGGCAATCTGCCGGGCGGGGTTGCGCTGGAACCCTGAAGGTTTTTGGCCAGCAGGTGGCGCAAAGCCTAATCGATGATGGCTTCCAGCTTCTGCCAACGGCTCTGCCGTCTCGGCGTAAACTGGTGTGGTCGAACCGGCCCGAGACCATGGATTGCTTACCAACTTATGCGGTGATCGGTCCTTGCCGCGGGCTGCTCTGAATGGCGAGTGGCTCTCCAGGCATAAACGACGTTGTAGACGCCAGTTTTTGTTGTCCCGGGGACTGCGCAGCCCGGTACGCTCTGCTCCCGGGCTGCGCTTCCGGCATCTCGTGGGGTTGAGATCCGCCCTGCCTTACATTACGCGCTTCATGCTCGTGTACTCACCGGTGGCCCGCAGCTTGATCGTGACCGTCTCGCGACTACGGTTGCGCCAGAACCAGCCGTGCCTGCCATCAAAGGCAGCGGTGATCTCACCCTCGTCAGAGGAGACCCCCCGGCCCTTCTCGTAGCTGTGGGTCTTGTCCGGCGCATCGAACGGCTCGCCGTGGGTGTCGAAATTCACCACACCACCCTCGGCCGTCCAAGCGAAACTGGTCTTGGCTCCCTTTTTCATCTCCACCTTCACCTCGGCCCCCTCGCCGGGCTTCAGCGTGACACTGGTCTCATCGCTGCGGGCTGCCGCCGCTCCGGCCGGAGTGGTAGGCTCAGCGCCCGGGGACTGGGCCAGAGCAGAGGCGGACACGGCAACGAAGGCAGCCGTAAGAAGGCTAGCAATCTTGATCATGGTCAGATTCTCCGTCGGATCTGTATCACTGGGCGGGAGCAGCCGCCCGCTGGTCGAGCAGCCGGTCAGCCTCTGCTTCCTTGGCAAGCTCCGTCTTGATCTCGCCCATCTCTGTCAGGCCCAGGATTTCTCCGATGCCGGTCGGGTCATTTCCGTACTCGGCTGGCAGGACCACGGTGACCAGGAGCACGGCCGCCACAACCGCGGCAATCATGGTGGAGCGGATCAGCTGGGCCGATGTCGGCAGCTCGGCCGGGGAGGGGGTATTGGTGTTGAACATTGGTTGGTCTCCTGGTTCAGGCGGCGACGACCCAGCCGGTAAGCTGGTATCCGATCAGGACGAACCCGGCCGTCATCATTGCGACATTGGCGGTATAGGCGTGGCGCCAAAATCCTGCCGTCCGGCGCCAGAAGCCCATCAGGATCAGAATGCCGGCGAGCGCCAGTAACTGGCCGATTTCAACGCCGACATTGAAGGCGAGCAGATTCGGGATCAGCCCGTCCGGGGCGATGTCGAATTCACGGATCTTGGTTGCAAGCCCGATGCCATGAAACAGGCCGAAGATCAGGGTCGCGGCCTTGGTGTTCGGCTGGAACCCGAACCAGCGCTGATAGGCGCCCAGATTGTCCAGCGCCTTGTAGACCACCGACAGCCCGATGATGGCATCAATCAAATAGGAGCTGACATTGGTGTCGAACAGCACGCCCAACAGCATGGTGGTCGAATGGCCCAAGGCGAACAGGCTGACATAGATGCCGATGTCCTTCAGGCGGTAAAGGAAGAAGATCACCCCGAACAGGAACAGCAGGTGATCGTAGCCGGTCACCATGTGCTTCGCGCCGAGATAGGCGAAGGGGATGAGATTGATGCCGTAGATTTCCTGGATATAGCCCTTGTCGCCCTCAGTGACACTGTGGGCCTGTGCGTCGAGGCCGCTGAATGCGAGCATCAGGAGGGCGGCCATCAAGGTGAGGAGCGCCGTGCGCCATCGCAGAGAAGACGGGCGCGACCGGGCTCCTGGCAGAAGTCCGTTCATCATTGAGTTCCGGTGTTCTAGCTGTGGGAAAGCCGCGCCTGGGGCGGCGGCGTGGTCACATCCAGGTGCCGGAACGGGGGGGACGCTCCGGGAGGTAAAGCGGCGCGCTGTGCGGCAGCAGGAGCGGACCGACAGGCCATGATGCAGTTCGCGAGCAGGCGGACGCCACGTTTTCCATCGCGAGGCCGATCATCACATGCGAATGGTCGACCGGGTTATGGCCGTGGACGTGACCGGGGCGGCGTTCCGCATCCGCATCATGGTCGTGATCATGGTCATGGGCATGGCCGTGATGATGCCCGTCGGTGACGTCCATCTCCCATGCTGCCACGGCCAGCGTCGGGCCAAGGCCATGGGCCGAGACACTATGGCTCCCGAATGACAGGATTCCGGCCATCACCGCCAAGGCGACGATGATGCGGAGGCCGTTCATGAGGGAGATTCTCGCCATGCGGACCCTTGCTGGTGTCAGCTTGGAACGTCGTGGCCGGACCTGCGCCAGCGCGCATATCCGACTTCATGCCCTTGCTTAGGGATAAACCCGGGCGACCTGTGAGGTCAATCCGGTGGCCCGGTGCATTTGGCCGGCCTTGCGGCTGGCATTCCGGGGCTTACTCGATGGTGAAGCTGGTGAAGTTCCTCGACATGGTCACAGTATCGGTGAGCGTCAGCCCGACCTTGTCACCGCTCGACAGCTTCAGACCCTTGGCCTCCAGCTTGTTGCCGTTGGCAGGAGCCAGTTCCTTCTCCACGTCGGTGCCGCCTTTCGAGACGGTGAGCTTGCCCTGCATGGTCTCGGCAGGAACCGGTTCATCGTCCATACGAAGATAGAGCGTGACACCGTCGGAGCCGCGGACCAGTTCCACGACCGTGTCCCCAGCCTCCTGCACGATGCCGCCGTGTTGGGGGTTCATGCTGCCATGGGCGTGGGCCGATGTGGTCACGGCCAGAGGAGCCATGGCGAGGGCAATGATGGCAAGGGTGCCGAAAGTACCTGAGCGGATCATGCTATCTCTCCTTGGACAGTTTGCGTAGCTGGGTGAGCAATGCGGGTCGGCTCTGCTCACTCCGGCAGGTGCGGCAGCACGAAGGACAGCGTCGCGAAATACTCGATCTTGTCGTACTTCGCCTTGTCGTCGGACGGGCCGACATAGGTGGCGCCGATCACGTTCAGCCCCTGGTTCCGCACCTTCAGCGTGACCGTGCCGTCCGCATCGGTTTTCAGCCGTTCCTGGTCTGGGTCGTTGACGAAGTCATGGTGGACCAGCGCGCCGGCGACCGGCTTTCCCTGGAACAGGACGCGCAGCGTGACGGGCGTGCCCATCTGCTCCGGCAGCTTGCCCTCGACCGGAACCACTTGCAGCGTCTGATCCGGCAGCACCGGCATGGGGCCGTTCAGCGGGGCGGTGAGATGCACCGCATATTTCAGGGTCCGTTCGCTCAGGACGGCCTCTGGCACCTCGTCGCGGCCCTTCTTATGCCACTGGCCATCGGCGGTCTTGCTCCAGACACCGTTGTTCATCACCGCTGAAACGGCGATCGTCGGCTGTTCCCGGTCCACCACCACGATCGGGCCCGCTGCCCGCAACTCGGTTTTGACGGGTTGCCAGTCGGGGCCGTAGCCCGCAACGGTTTCGACCAGGGGCAGACGCCGGACCGTGTCCAGATCGTCCGCGCCGACCCCGTAGATCAGCGCAAGCTGCCGGGCGCGCTCGGCAAACCAGATGCCATGCGCCTGCGCCAGGGTGGGAGCGACCAGCCCAGCCACAACTGTTCCCGCGAGAATGGCTTTTGTCAGCGTCTTCATACTGCGCTCCATATGATTACCGTGGATGTCGCCATGTGACTTATGGAGCGTAGCGTCACGATTTTGGAACGATCTGCGGATTTGCCCACCCTAGGAAGCCGAAGCTGCTGAATATCCCGGGCTCGCGCAGCAACGTTCCGCAACCCGCATCCGAAACTGACTAGGTATTGCGCAGGATTGCGCCGCCAAGTTCCGATTCCGTATTTCTTTGGTCCCCAAACAGGCGCTGAATCGGATCCCAGCTCTTGGCAGAACTAGGCGTTTAAGAAATGCGGCTGAAGCATATACTGAGACAGACCTGGTTCCCCAGCATACTTTCGATGATGCTCTGGCAATGCGCAGTGCCTCGGGTAATGGATTTCAGCACATGGTCAAAACCGCTGCTGAGGAGAGGCACTCGACAGTTTCCTTGATCTTCCTGGCACGGGATTCAAAGCGGGAAATGCCGCCGCTGCAGCGCGCGGACAGGAGCCCCCTGGGTATAGACGGTCAGGAACTCGCCGCAAGCCGTCATGAGTCAGATCTCACCCAAGGAGCGGAGAGTAGGCAATTCCCCGCCTGTGGGTACAATCCTCTGGGGATCAGCCGTTAGTGGACCCGGCGCGCCACGGTCAAACGGGAGACCTCGGCCTCGGCGAGGTCGACTGGAGTTTCAGGGTGATGCAGGCGGTAGATGAACAATGCGGCATCGACGGCGTGCTTCTCGGGTGCCCCGGACGCCCGCATTTCGGCGTAGGCACGTTTCACAGCGGCTTGGCAGCACATGATCTCACCTCCATCCCGGTATTGCTGAAGCGAAAGGTACACTTGCCGCCGCCGGCGGGCATCGCCGACATCCCGGAGTCTGATGCCTGCCCGAGGCGGAACCCGCATGATGATCAGAGAGCTTAACAGTCATGGCACTGGATAAGCCCAAGACGAGCCAGATGCCCACTCCTTGCCGCAGACGCCAAGGCAGGACCGGGAACATCGGCATGCGGGGCAGCCCAAGCCAGATCGTTGCCAGCATGGGACACCAGCGGCAGCGACGTGATCGATGCCCCAAGCCCGGAATTCCGCGCGCCACGTTGGAGGCGATGATGGCACCAGACAGCATGGCCTTCTGCCGATTGTCCAATGCCGGCGGCGTTTCTACCGTGGGGCGGCCGCCGAAGTCGCTCAGGGCTGTTGCGTGAACCCTTTCCTCAGGTCACTGGCTTTTCGGACCAATATTCCGGTTCAGGACCATCTGAAAAATTGGCGTGCGCCGAGCATTGGTGCCTTTGCCGCAGCCGCTTGCAATCGAGAGATTCGGGGCTTAGCTTCTGGACATGCGCTGGTTCGCCATCATCGCGCTGCTTGCGGCGTTCATGATCAGCATTCCCGGCTTTTCCCATGCCGTGGACGTGGCGCATAGCCATGGCCAGGTTTCCGTGGACAGCGACAGCGACACCGACGCGCCGATGGGCAAGAAGTTCGTCGACTGCCATCACGGCTGCGGCCATTCCCATGCGGCCAACCATGTGTCGCCGGTCCGGGTGAGTGCCCCGGTGACCTGGATCTCGAGCCATTATCCCGTGGACAGGACCCCGGCGCCGGAGAGCGCCGATCCGTCCCCGCCCTACAAGCCTCCGCGCGCCTGAGCGAACCGACTTCGTCCGGGTGACAGCCCCTGGCCGCACCCGGTGTTCGCTCGTCCGCACGCGGAGACCACATGCGCGCGCATTTTGCAGCCGCCCTGGCGATCGGAATCGCCTGGGCGCCAGCCGTCGGGGCTCAGCAGCCGCCGACCGCTGCACAGTTCCCTCTGCCCTCATCTTCCATTCTCACCCCGGAAGCCGCGATCGCCCGCGCACTGGATGTTGCCCCGCGTGCCGCGGCGGCAGCAGCCCGGCTCGATGCGGCTGCGGGAAACCTTGATCAGGCCGGAGCTCTTCCGAACCCGGAGTTCGGTGTCGAGGTGGAGAATTTCGAAGGCTCCGGGCCGTTCTCCGGCTTTGACCGTGTCGAGACCACCTACGGCCTGTCCCAAACCATTGAACTCGGCGGCAAGCGCAGCGCCCGCGTGGATGCTGCCCGTGCCGCGCGCTTGGCCGCCCGGCATGACCTCGCCGCGGCTCAGCTGGACCTCGCCCGCGACGTTCGGGCCGCCTTCACCGAAGCCGTCGCTGCCCAACAGGACGTCGGCCTCGCCGCGGAGCGCGTCCGCCTGGCGCAGGAGGTCGAACGATCGATCCAGGCCCGAGTCGAGGCCGGACGCGAGACAACCGTGCAGGCGAGCCGGGCCGAGATCGCGCGCCGCCAAGCCGAGATCGCCCTGGAGCAGGCCCGCCGCCGTGCTGCCGCCGGACAGCAGGTCCTCAGCAGCCTGATCGGGCTGGAACCGTCCATCCTGGTGCTGGACGACAGTTGGTTCACGCGCCTGAATGCTCCGGCACTGACTGCAGAGTCTCCCCCTGTTGAGACTCCCGATCTGCTGCGCCGGGAGGCGGATGTCCTGCGCGGCCGGGCGGAACTGGAGGTGGAGCGCAGCCGCGCCGTCCCGGATGTCACCGTGTCCGCGGGCGTGCGCCAGTTCCATGAGACCGACGACAATGCTTTCCTGGTCGGCGTCAGCATCCCCATCCCGGTGTTCGACCGGAACCGGGGCGCTATTGCCCGGGCACGGGCCGAGGTCGTGGCCGCGGAAGCCGAGCTCGCGGCCGAACGGCTGGACTTGAGCCGCCGGGTCACGGCTGCCCGGGCCAATCTGGATGCAGCCCGCGACACGGCCTCCGCCCTCCAGGCGCAGATCATTCCTGTGGCCGAGCAGGCGTATCGTGCGGCGCAGGAAGGCTACCAGCAGGGCAAATTCTCCTACCTGGAGGTCCTGGATGCGCAGCGCACGCTGTTCGATGCGCGCCGCGACCTGATCAACGCCCTCCAGGGCTTCCACAACGCGCGCGCCGACCTCGAGCGGCTGCTGGCGACCACCCCAAACGGGGAGAGGTGATTCCATGAAGAAGATTGTGATCGGCGTGTCCGTGCTGGCCCTGATGGCCGCCGGAATCGGCTATTGGAGCCTCAACCAGGGCAGCAGCCCCATTCCCACTGCGTCCACCCAAGAGGCCCCTGCAGCTGGCGACAACCATGAGCATGGCGAGGAGGATGAACACGCTCATGAGGAGGGCGGGGCCAACGATAGCCATGGCAGCGCAGGCGAGGATGCTCATGGCCACGGTGACGAGCACGGCCACGAGGACGCGCACGGCCATGAGGATGAGGAAGGCGCCATCCACCTGACCGAGGCCCAGATTGGCCGCTCCAACATCAAGGTCGTCGAGGCTGGACCAAGCGAGGTCTCGACGGAGGTCCAGGTCATGGGCACCATTGTGCCCGATGCCGACCGGATGGCCCATGTCACGACCCGCGTTCCGGGCGTCGTCGCGGAGGTGCTGAAGCGCCTGGGCGACCAGGTCGCCGCCGGAGACGTGCTGGCCGTGCTGGACAGCCGCGACCTGGCCGAGGCCAAGGCCGACTACCTGGCGGCCTTGCGCCAGGAAGCGCTCGCCAGCACCACGCTGAAGCGCGAAGAGGACCTCCGGCGCAAGAAAGTCTCGGCCGAGCAGGACTATCTCGACGCCAGCACGGCGGCGGAGACCAGCCGGATCGCCCTGGATGTGGCCCGCCAGCGTCTGGCCACCTTGGGCCTGACCGACGCTGAACTCGAGGCTCTGCCCAAGCAGGACCCGCGGGCCATGAGCCGCCTGGAGGTCCGCGCCCCGATGAGTGGGCGGGTCACGGAACGGAACGCCGTGCGGGGCGAACTGGTCTCGGCGGAGAAGGAGATTTTCACCGTCGCCGATCTCTCCACCGTCTGGGTGAACCTGCCCGTCTATGCCAGCGACATACCGCAGGTCCGTGAAGGCCAGGTGGTCACCGTCAAGGGGCCTGCGGGACAGACGGCCCAAGGAAAGGTGATCTTCACTGGCCCCACCATCGACCCGCAGACCGGGGCAGCCCGCGTCGTCGCCAGCCTGGAGAACCCGGATGGCACATGGCGCCCCGGCGACTTCGTGTCTGGGGCGATCGCCAGCGGCGGTGAACCGGCGGACGTCGCGGTGCCCGCCTCGGCACTCCAGACCCTGAACGGGGAAATCGTGGTGTTCGTCCGGAATGAGGAAGGCTTCGAGACCCGTGTCGTCGAGGTCGGCCGCCGCAGCAGCAGCACGGCGGAGATCGTCTTCGGGCTCTTCCCCGGCGATCCGGTGGCCAGCGGCAACACCTTCCTGCTCAAGGCCGAAGCCTCGCGGGGTGCCGCCGAGCACTCCCATTCGCATTGAGGAGCGCTGGCATGATCGAACGCATCCTCACCTTTGCCGTCCAGCGGCGCTTCCTTATCATACTGCTGGTGGCGGTGGCAGCGGCGTTCGGGGCGCAGTCGCTGCTGCGTCTACCGATCGACGCCGTGCCCGACATCACCAACAACCAGATCCAGATCACCACGCTGGCCCCTGCGCTTTCACCCTTCGAGATCGAGCAGCAGGTGACGTACCCGGTGGAAACGGCGCTCGCCGGGATTGCCGGGCTGGACAGCACCCGCTCCATTTCGGTTAACGGGCTGTCGCAGGTCACCGCGATCTTCGACGAAGAGGTGGACATCTACTTCGCCCGCCAGCAGGTGGGCGAGCGCATCACGCAGGCAAAAGACCTGCTTCCGCCCGGGCTGACGCCCACCATGGGCCCGATCTCCACCGGGCTTGGCGAAGTCTATATGTGGACCGTGGAGTTCGCGCCCTTTGTCCCGGAAGAAGCGCAGGCCGGGGAGCCGGGCTGGCAGCCGGATGGCTCCTACCAGACGCCAGAGGGCGAACTCCTGGCCAGCGAGGCCGACCAGGCGACATATCTGCGCACGGTCCAGGACTGGATCGTCTCGCCCCAGATGAAGGGGGTCGACGGTGTTGCGGGCATCGACACCATCGGCGGTTATGTGAAGCAGTACCATGTCCTTCCGGACCCGGCCCGGCTGGTCGCCTACGGCCTTACCTTTGCCGATCTGACCCAGGCGCTGGAACGGGCGAACCAGAGTCTGGGGGCCGGTCAGCTTGAGCGCAATGGCGAGCTCTTCATTGTCCGCTCCGACGGCCGCATCTCGACAGCGGCCGAGATCGCCAACGTGGTGGTCGCCACGCGGAGCGGCGTTCCGGTGCGCCTGGCCGATGTGGCGGCTGTCCAGCCCGGTCAGGAAATCCGAACCGGCAGCGCCAGCGAGAACGGCCGGGAGGTGGTGGTCGGCACCGCCCTGATGCTGATCGGGGAGAACAGCCGCACGGTTGCCGCCGCGGTGGACGCCAAGCTCCAGGACATCCGGAGTTCCCTTCCGCCGGACATCGTGGCGAAGACGGTGCTGGACCGCACGGACCTGGTGAACGCGACGATCAAGACCGTGGCGAAGAACCTGACCGAAGGCGCCCTGCTGGTGATCGCCGTGCTGTTCCTGCTGCTCGGCAATGCCCGTGCAGCCCTGATCACGGCGGCCGTCATTCCCATCACCATGCTGCTGACCGCGACGGGCATGCTCGAGGCGGGCGTCAGCGCCAACCTGATGAGCTTAGGAGCTCTCGACTTCGGCCTGATCGTGGATGGCGCCGTGATCATCGCGGAGAACTGTCTCCGCCGTCTCGGTGAGCGCCAGCACGATCTCGGCCGTGTGCTGACCCTGCGGGAGCGCTTGCACGAGGTCACCGTCGCGGCCAAGGAGATGATCCAGCCCTCTGTCTACGGGCAGGCGATCATCATCGTGGTCTATCTGCCGCTCCTCACCTTCACAGGGGTGGAGGGCAAGATGTTCGAGCCCATGGCGCAGACCGTGATCATCGCCCTGGTCTGCGCGTTCATCCTGTCCCTGACCCTGGTTCCGGCCCTGATCGCCATCTTCGTCAGTGGCCGGGTCGAGGAGAAGGAGAATGCCGCGATCCGCCAAGCAGGGCGGGCCTACCGGCCCCTGCTCGATCGGGCGCTCAAGGCGCCGCTTCGGGTCGCTGCCATCGCCGCCGTTTTATTCGGCGGTAGCCTGCTGCTCTTCACCCAGCTGGGCCAGGAGTTCATCCCCCAGCTGGACGAAGGCGATGTGGCCCTGAATTCCTTCCGCATCCCCTCCACCAACCTGCCCCAGGCCACGGGCCAGCAGATGGAGATCGAGACGGCAGTCGCCGCCTTCCCGGAGGTGGCCTACGCCTTCTCGAAAACCGGGACGGCCGAGATCGGCACGGACGTGATGCCGCCCGGCATCTCGCACATGTTCGTGATGCTGAAGCCCCGCGACCAGTGGCCGGACCCGGACCTCTCGAAGGCGGACCTGATCCAGCGCCTGGAGGCCGCCGTGGGCGAACTGCCAGGCCAGGTCTACGAGGTCAGCCAGCCCATCCAGCTGCGCTTCAACGAGCTCCTGGCGGGCGTGCGCGGCGATGTCGCCATCAAGGTGTTCGGCGATGATTTCGAAACCCTGCTGACCACGGCCAATGAGATCTCAAGCGTTGTCCAGGGCGTCGAGGGCGCTGCCGACGTGCGCGTCGAGCAGGTCTCGGGCGCCTCCTTCATGAATGTCGAGGTGGACCGGGCCCGGGCCGCACGCTTCGGGCTCAGCGTGGCTGACGTTCAGGAGGTGGTCGCCATGGCGGTCGGCGGCCGCGAGGCAGGCCTGGTCTATCAGGGCGACCGGCGTTTCGAGATTGTGGCCAGGCTGCCGGAGAGCCTCCGCAACGATCCTACCGCGCTTGAATCTCTGCCCATCCCACTTCCGCCGGTTATCGTCGACGGCCAGGGAGCAGGGGCTGTCCGCACCGTGCCGCTGGGCGAGGTGGCGAGCTTCACCGTTACGGAAGGCCCGAACCAGATCAGCCGGGAGAACGGCAAGCGCCGCATCGTCGTCCAGGCCAATGTCCGCGGCCGGGATATCGGCTCCTTCGTGGAGGAGGCGCAGGCCCGCATCGCGGCCGAGGTTACGGTGCCGCCCGGCTACTGGGTGGATTGGGGCGGGCAGTTCGAGAACCTGATCGCGGCCCGCGAGCGGCTGATGATTGTGGTCCCGGCCTGCTTCGCTCTGATCTTCCTGCTGCTCTACAGCGCCCTCGGCTCGGCCCGGGATGCCGTGCTGGTGTTCAGCGGCGTGCCGTTGGCGCTGACCGGCGGCATCCTGGCGCTGTGGCTCAGGGGCATGCCGTTCTCCATCTCCGCCGCTGTCGGCATGATTGCGCTCTCTGGCATCGCTGTGCTGAACGGGCTGGTGATGCTCTCCTACATCCGCCAACTCCGCATCCAGGGCATGGCTCTGGAAGACGCCGTGCGCGTGGGCGCGCAGACCCGTCTGCGCCCGGTGCTGATGACGGCCCTGGTGGCGAGTCTAGGCTTTGTCCCCATGGCGCTGTCCACCAGCGTTGGGGCCGAGGTCCAGCGGCCGATCGCCACCGTGGTCATCGGCGGGCTGATCACGGCCACGCTGCTGACCCTGTTCGTGCTTCCGGCCCTGTACCGCCGCTTCGCCAAACCCGTGGCCGTCGAGGAGGACCTGCCCGAACAGGCGGCTCCCGTGGGACACGCCGCGGAATAGGAGGTTCCGATGGCCAATGTTGCTCTAACCGGCCTCGTATCGCTGCTGCTGGCGGCTTGCGCGTCCGGGAACGAGCTGCTCCGGGTTGCCGACCGCGGCTGCCCGAGCAGTGAGCGGCATCTCACGCCGCGCGTGCTGGGCGAGGGCAACCATGTTCCGCTGCAGGCCGGATCCGACCGGTGCGCAGCACCTGGAGAGCAGAGCTCCAGAACCCATCAGTGATCAATCGGCCCGGCGGCCATGTGCCGCCGGGCCCTCGACCCGACAGGAGATACCGATGTTGAAGCAGTTGATGATCGCCGCCAGTCTCCTCCTTCTGCCCGTGGCGGCCAGCGCCCAGGACGGGCACGGCCATTCCCATGGCGAGGGCGACAAGGGCCCGCATGGCGGCGTTGTTCAGACCCTCGCCGGGTACGAGGCCGAACTGGTGGCAGGCGACGGGACCCTCACCCTGTACCTGGTCGACCACGCGACCGAGGCGCTGGTCCCCACCGAGGGCATGATGGCCAGCGTTCTCTTCACCGAGGGCACCGCGCGCAAGGGTGCTGTGACGCTCCAGCCCGCCGGAGACCGGCTGGAGGGCAAGGGCGAGGTGCCGGAGGGCGCCGACGCAGTGGTCAGCCTGCGAGGCAAGGACGGCAAGTCCTCCCAGGCGCGTTTCGAGCTCGGTGGCCACGCGCACTGAGCCTGCCGGCGGGGGCCGGTGGTGCAAGCCTTCGGTCTCCCTTGGCCCACACTTCTAAACAGGAGGTCGGCCTCATATCCATGCTGCTGCCGTCGGCCTGCTCCACAGCGGACATGCGGCCGATGGCTCCAACGCCGGTTCGCGCCGCCGCTGAGACCGGGCCTGGATCGATCGTTCGACCTCCTGCGCCAGGCGGACGCGCTCTCCAGGAGCCGCTAACCTGTCGCACTTCAGCGCGAATCTTGACAGGAAAACCACGACGAAGACCATCGCGTGCAGGAGCCCCTCGGTTCCACGAGGCTCCTGCGCTCTGTGCTCAGCCAGCCTTGCGGCGGCCGCGGCGTGGTTTGGCTGATACCTCTTCCACCGGCTCCGGCGCTGGCTGCGCATCAGCTGCCGCTCTCCGGCCGCGGCTTCCCAGACCGATGCTGCGCGCCATGGTGCTGCGGGCCATGGAATAGTTCGGGGCCACCATCGGATAGTCCGGCGGCAGTCCCCACTTGGCCCGGTATTCTTCCGGGCTCATGTCATACGCCGTCCTGAGATACCGCTTCAGCATCTTCAGCTTCTTGCCGTCCTCCAGGCAGATGATGTGATCCGGTGTCACCGACTTCTTGATCGAAACGGCCGGAACGGCCGCTTCCGGCTCCGGCGCCGGTGGGGCAACGATGCTCTTCAAGGCTTTGTGGACGGTCTGTAGCAGGATTGGCAGATCCGTCAGGGCAAGACGATTGCTCTCGAGATACGACGCGGCGATCTTGGCCGTGAGGGTAGTGACTGGGTCCATGAACCTCGTTCCTATGGAATTTGGAAGATCGCGTTCCGACCTTTTCGCATGCGATTTTGTATAGGGGTGGTGGCGCCAAGTCGAGAGCAGTTGCTTGCCCGCAATGGAGCGTCCGACTGTGGCCAACGCCCTCTCCATGGCTTGGCCGTGTTCCGGCGCCGGTGGGCCACCTGCTGGATCGAGATGTAGGTATTCCCGGATGCAGCGTGACGCGATTTCCCTGGTTGCCGCCGCCTATGACCGGCGCGCCGGACAGCTGATCGCGTCGTATCGGACACTGCTGCCCCTGGTCGCGGCAGGTCTGATCGATTATGCTTCCAACCCTGGCTTGGGAGTTCTGTCAGATGTCGAATCAGCTGTTCTTACACTCGTCTGCGGAGCTGTTGCAGGCTTGGCAGGCAACCCCCCAGAGCAAGCATCCGGAAGCTATTCCCTCGGATACTCCGTGGGACATGCCGGGTCTCTACAATCCGCCGAACTGGCGTTCGGAAACCTCCTGGTGGGAGAGGTGGCTGGAGAGCAGCCGCCGGTTCCTTGCCCATCATCCCAAGAGCATTCAGGCGCGGACCATGGTCGAGCAGGCGGAGGCCGCGCTGGCCTACCGGGCGACCGTGCCGGAGGATCAAATCTACTGGCGCCGGGAGCGCCCAACTGCGCAGCCTCAGGGAACGTCGGCGCCGGGAACCGCGCACCAGCTCTCCGCCGCCAAACCCGGCCGACTTCGTGACGGCGCTTGATCTTTCTATGGACCACTTGCGGCCTGATTGCCGGCAGGTCGGGACAAGGCTGGCAGAATGCCCTTCAACCGGGAAGCCAACATAGTCCCCAGCGCCGGTCGACCTCCGTGCCCTGACTCTGGCGCAAGATGGGGACAATCTGAAAGCACCGGCAAACCGGTCGCGCACCCTATCGGCACCGAACCGGGCTGAAAGCCTGCCACTCCTGAACATGGGCCGATCTGCGAACCAGGATCATCTCTCCTGTTGCCCTCGTCCAGGCTTGATTCCGGATCTGCGCCCGAGCGGTCTTGCGGCGGGCGGGCTATCTGGTGGCGCCTGTTCGCCCAAGATCCAGGCGGGGTCCTTCGTCACGATGGCTCGGATGGCGCCTCCGATGGGACCGGACGTCAGGACCAAGCGTTCGAGTTCGGACGCCGGAACGGCGCGGCCGAGCATGTCGGCGTCAAGACCGACGTCCCAGGCTCTTATGGCTTTCGCCAGGTTCAGACGCTCCTTGAATGCGCGCCTGTGCCATCGCTGGCGGCGCTTTGCTTCCCGATCATCGGTAGGGGCTTCCTGGCCGATCAGGTCGGCCGCCCGCAGCACGTCCGGGCGGTTCGCTGCCATCCAGCGGGCAAGCGATTTGCTCTCTGCCGCCAGCATCCGGTAGGACGCTGCGGCGAAGGGATCGGACATATCGTCCGGATCAAGCTCTCCCGACTGCTGGACCAACCCAGCCCGTTCCAGCGACACCGCGCCCCAGCGGGCGTACCAGGCCGGCGCGGAGCGGCGCAGACGAAGGGCAAAGGGGTCCTCTGCCTCGATCACCTCCCGCGAACCTGCCCGCCCTTCCCCAAGCAGCGCGACCTTGCGCGGCGGCGGGTCCGCCGACCAGTCAGGCCGGTCGGACTCCCGCTCGGCCGACACGTCCAGTCCCATTTCCCGGGCATGCCTGACCAGGACAGCCCGCAGCCCATCGGCTAAGCGGCCATCCGGCGCAAACGGCAGCATCGGTCCTGGCTGACCAGTGCCGGGCAACCTTGCGCCGAGGACCACATGCACATGTGGATGCTCGGTATGGTCGGTGTGGACCGCCCAGGCTGCCGGCACGCCCAAATTCAAGGCCGTGTCTGCCAGCCAAGCATGGGCAAGCACATCGGCCTGCACGGCTGTTCCGGGAACTGCAAAGACAATATGGCGCGCCTCAAGCCCAAAGTATCCGGGTTCTGAAAACCTGGCGACGAACTCAGCCGGCGTGATCTCCTCGCCGGTCTCGTCCCGCAGCTTGCCAAACACCTCCTCTCCGGGACTGGCGAGATCCGCTGCATATTGAGCAGCGCCGGATTCGTCCTCGGCCTCGGCGTCCTGCCGCCGATCAAAGCGGCCCACATAGGCGGCCACGGCACGGACAGCTTTATCCCGCAACACCTTGCCGATAGCCTTCACAACGACAGGAGAGGCTCCGCGGGGTACGAGGCCGGCGGCAATCGCCGCCCGGGACCGGACGCCCTCGGCCAGAACCTCCCTGACCCCAACATGCCGAGCCCCCGGGCGATCTCCAAGAGGGCCGATACGCCGCGCCATGATCAGCTTCCCAATGGTCTCGGGCGCCCACGCCGCGGCGTCGCACTCTGGTCAGTACCGGAAGCATGGCCGGACGGACCGGGAAGCGCCGCGGATACGTGAGCATCCGGAGCGCGCAAGGTCACTTTCCTGAGCCTGGCCGCATGGCTCTCGAATTCAGCGATGATCGACTGGATGCGACCGATCTCGGGAAGCGGCAGCGCCTTGCCGCCGCCAGCTGCGATCGTGTTCACCGCGCGAGCGATCTGGTTCAGCAAGCTTCCGGATCTGCGCAGCTGCTCACAAAGCCGGTTGACCGCTTCGACATCATCGGAACGAAGCCGAAGGGGTATTGCCGCAGGTGTTGACCCTGCTGCGCGGACAGCCTCTGGCCCGGCTGATAGCGCCCGGACCATGTCGGCCTGCACCACGTGCAGGATGTAGGCTGTCATGTCCGGTTGGTTGCCTCGCCCCAGGAAGCCGCGCAGGCCGGCGACTTGCCGAACCTTCTCCTTGTCGCCCGCCCCAACCCTGATCTCGATCGTCGGTCCGCCACTCGCCATGCTTTCCTCTCTGAAAGGTCTCACCGCACTGGGGCGGCTTACGTCCGGACTTTGGACATCAGCAGCTTGTCCGGACGGTTGCGTAATCTTGCTCCCGCCGAAAAACCGCCCTGGCCATCCCTCGGCTTTTGCCTTCGGGACCGCTCGAAAGCGGTTGCCAGGGCGGTTTTTCGGCGGTTCGCGGGCGGCTGCCCGCTCATTCCATTGTTTGGCCTCGTGCGGCACGCACCGGCGGCCCCATGAAGGCGGATTCCACGCACCAATCCGCATTTGCGCACTGGAGTCCGCGCACCGGGACATAGGTGCGTGCCGCAGAAATCCTGGCCTTCTGCTTCGTGGTGCGCGTCCTGCGTCATGGTGCGCGTCTCATAGATCGACCAGCAGACGCGAGGGTCTGGTCCGTGCCTTGCTCCCCTTCCGCCGATCCGCCGCTGCTTCCATCTGGAGCTTCTCCATGATGGCCATCTCGATCCAGGACCTGCGCGACACGATCAGGCGACTGGCGGACGCCATCCGGTTACGGCTGAGATCAATCGCCTGCGCCATGGGCGCCGAGAGCACGACGGCTTCAGTGATAGCGCCGCGGTCGCTCACAGCGGTGGCAAATGCATTGAGCGTCTTCCAGGCATCATCGACAACAGCCACCAATGCGTCGGCCTGTTCGGCCGGCCGACGGCCATCCGCCGGAACGACGTTTTGGCAGGCAAAAGGAGGCGCAACCCCTACCAGGCGCTCCAAAGCCTGCATGAGGAGCATTGACGGAAGAGCCGCGGGGTCAGCCTTTGCGAGCCGGCCAATCGCAACAGCCAAAGGAATAGAGGGCGCGCCATACCAGAAGTTGGAGCGCCGTTTACCGTCTGCGATACGACGTCCTGCATCCCGGTCCAAGTCCGGCAGGCTCTGCTGCAATCCCGCGACAACAGTGTCCATGGACGGCAGCGGATCTCCATCAGATCCCCGTGATAGGCGCGCCAGCTCTTTCAGCAGCGTCATTCCGCTGCCGAAAACCTCCATGTGCTTGCGTGCGCATCCGCGCCCCTTGAGGACGCGGTCCATGCAATGTCCATCAATGCTGTTGCGCTTCCTTGCCATGCTTCATCTCCTCTCGAAAACTGCGGATACCGGCTCGATCCAGAGGCTGCCGCTAATGAGCCGAGCGTAGGGAAGGGCATGCGCCACCTCGGGATTGAGCCTCTGGATCGCAATCACGCTCACGCCGGTTCGCTGTGCCACCTCCGCCAGCGTCTCGCCCGGGATCACACGGACGTAGTGGCGTTGCGTTTCCGGATCGCGCTCGATCGCCCCCAGGGCGGCCCGCGACGAGAGAGGGTGCGGCCCGGTCGTGCCTGCTGCGGCTGAAGGGTCCCCTGCCGCCTCGGAACCGGCGGGCGGTGTCTGGCGGAGGCTGGAAACCTCCTTGCGCAGGCCCGCGATCTCAGCCGCTTGCCTTTCCATCAGATGACGCTGCGCCGCGATTTCCTCCTTCAGTTCCGCCGTCACCACCTCGATGAGCGACGCGATCTCGGTGTCCGGCAGGGATGCTGCATCCTCTGCAGTCGCAGGCTCGGTTCGCTCTGACGGTGTGGTCGACGGCGGCACCTCGAGCGGCGTCGGCGGGACCACCGGAGCGGCGGAAACCCTGGCTTCCGGCGCCCTGGGACCGGAATCCTGTCCGGACAATTGGGCCTCCTGCGTCCGGACTGGCAGCGTCGCCGGCGGATTGTCCGGCTGCTCCGGACGGGGTTGCGCCGTCATACCTGGCGGGAGGGCGCCGGACGCGGCCGGCCTGGGTGACATCGCCGCTTCGGCCAGCAGATCCATCACAGCGGCATCCTTCGGCGTGGTCGACGGTGGCAGCAGGGCTGCGGCGGTGTCCATCTCGGTCTGCCGGGGAGATGCCGCCTCCTGAGCTTCAGGAGTAGGCCGGGACGCGGACGGCGACGCTGCCGTTTGGACACCGCCCGACATCAGCGGCCAGACCACGAAAACCGCCGTCACGGCCAGAACCACGGCGAGTGCTACCAGGGCGCGTGGGTCCCGCTTCGGTCCGGCGGGATTGGCCTCGGCGGGTGGATCGGTCTTGCCTTTCCGGGCGAACCAGGCGCGGCGTGGGGCCGTGAGTTCCGGCACAGGGCCCGGTGCCGCTGCATCCACAGTCAGCGTTGATACCGGGTTATCTCCCGAGCCGGCCTGGGGCGGCAGATCGGTCGGCGCCACGCCGTTTGGCACCGAGGTTGCCTGCGCTTCCACCTCCTGCGCCAGCTCGTCCGTGATCCGGCGAATGGCATCCGACGGTGTCGATGCCGCAGGCACGCCGCCCGCCCCAATACATGCAGGTGGAGGTTCCTCCTCCAGCAGGGGATCGTTCTCCTCGATCTTAGACATCGCCGACGCGGCCATCTCTGCGGGATCGTCGAGCACCGTGGCCTCGGGCTGGAACAGAACCGGCGCCGTTCCCCCTTCCCCCTCGGCCGCTGCATCCGCTGATGCAGCGGCTGCCTCGCCGATCAGGATCGGTGTCCAGGCCGGCATGGACGCTGTGTCCGGATCCGGCAGGGCCGCTCCGTCAGAGGCCCCCGTATCCGTCAGGCCCGTGCGCGCAGACAGGATCGAGGCTTCAGCTTCGTCCGCATTCGCGCCGGCCTGACTGTCCGGACCGCCATCCTGTCCGGACAGTTCCTCGATCGTCAGGCCGAGGTTGTTGCAGGCCGACCAGAGAAGTTCCGATGGCGGGGCGGCATAATCCGCCTTTGACAGCCTCGCGATCTCGGTGGCCAACGGCAGGCACGGATTACCGAACCACAGGTTCGCCCGAACCTTCTCCTGAATCCTCGCGGCGGCACGATCGTCCAGTTGCGACAGGTGCTTCCGAACCTCGGCAACGGTCTCCTCTATGGATGGCAGCGAAGCCTTATCTGGTCCACGCGATATCTCCGCCACCTTATCGAGAAGGGTCCTGCCAGCCGCAGAGGCGTCAAGGTTCTTGCGCCGGCAGCCCCGTCCCTTTAGGATTTCTTCCCGAGTCGGGGCTAACCCCGCCCCGCCCAAACTTCCATCATTGGATCTGCTCAACATCGAGTGCTCAACTTATAAACGCCGACCTATGGGGTTAGGCTAACCTGAACGAAATTGAGCACGCCAATCACCTGGGCGAGATTTTTGCGGTGGAGCGAAGAATTTTTATCAGGAGTTGGGGGCGCAATTTCCGGGCAGCCTTGGGCGCTGGTGTGTGACCGCCCATCTTGGGGATGGCGATGGTGAATGGCCGGCCACCGCACACCAGACTCGGCGCACCAGCACAAAGCAATATTCCGACCGCGCTGGTGCGTCTCCGCCTGACGAGCGGACTGACGATTGCAAGGGGCGTTCCCCGGATCGCCAAATCCCATTGGGAACGGGAGTAAGCTGCTGCTGATAGAGCGCAAGGTGCGGTCCGGCACTCGGCCTTGCGGCTCCGGAATAGTTAGGCCCGACACTGCCGTGACGACAATATCATCGCTTTGCTCCGGATAGTCGGCGTATTGCCTTTTACTGTGTCACGCGGGACGAACGCCCCTGTCACGCCTACCGAGTGGTGATAGTGCGTAGGATAGGTCATTCTGGCAATTTGACGACAGCGTCCTGTTCGGATTTCCGGGACCGGGCACGAGCATTTTTTCATCGTACATTTTGCGGTCTACATCGCCGCTATTCGGCCGACGACGGAGCGCAGTTTCCGCTCGCCGCGAGCTCTCGTAGAGGAATCATGGGTGTGATCTGACTGCCGGTGCGGATCATTCCACGGCTTCTACTCTCAATTCAGCGGCGCACCGGAGCCGGTGCGGACTGCGCCGGTGCGCTCCACGAGGCCTCCCAGGATCGTCTCGGCCGATACCGTGCCGCTGGCCGGCTCGACCGCCGCGCCTGGGAAGCGTTTTCACGTGTGCGACTTTGTCGAGCGCCACTGCGGACCCTTATGTCCGCCAAGCAGTAGACCCGCGGCTTCAGCGCTCCGAGGCCGAAGGCGCCGCCCGGTTCGGTCCCACTTCTGGCCAGGATGGTACTGATAAGTACGGCATCGATCCGCCCCGCCGCAGCTATCTCCAAACATTTCGAAGGACTGACACCTGCCGCGGGCAGTGATTGGCGTTGTCCGCCTGCTCTCAATTAAGCTTCGGCTCAGATTGGACTATAGGAGCATCTCCATGAGCGGGGATAAGCAGGACGAGATCGCCGCCGCCCGGCTTCGGCGCGCTCTTGCGGAACAGGAAGCGGACCACCCCACCCGGGGCCGTCTGATCGAGAATGACGAGGTCGTACGGGCCCTGAGCCGCCCCCTGCCCCGCCTTGCCCCAACAGCACGGCCACGCTCAGACCGCGGCGTCAGTTTCCACTTCGCCCTCACCCATGTGGGATCCGCGCGCGATCGGGATCCGGCGGCCCTGCCCCCAGATCGTGTCTGGGCCTTCCCGAACCGGCACGAGGTCAAGACCGTCCGCGCCTTGGGCGGCCAGTATAACCGGCAGCATCAGGCCTGGTCCGTGCCCCCGGCAAACGCCTTGGCCGCCGCACGCTTCAGGACACCGCAGGCCCAGGCTCGGTGGGCACGCGGCGGCGGCAAGGGCGCCCGTGGGCCTGCAGCCGCTGCCGACTTCCAGCGCTATATCGAGCGTGCGGACCTCGAGGAAGCGGAGCGGCAAAGCCAGGTGGTCCATGACGAGCAGGGCGCCGTCAGCTTCGGGAACCTCGGCTCGGACATGGAGGAGCGCAGCCGCTTCTGGCACGCCTATGCGGCGGCGGCCAACCGCGCCAATGCCCGGCTGCAGAGCCGCATCATCGTCGAAGTGCCGCATGAGCTGGCTTACATGCCGGATGGCCCGACCCGCGTCCGGGCGCTGGCCCAGGCAATCGTAGCGCCGCTGGCCGAGCGCCGCCTCCCCTACCATGTCACCGCGCATTGGCCCGAGGTCGACAAGGGGACCGACAGCCGGAATGTCCACCTGCATGTGGTCTATGGCGAGCGCGTAACGGACCGCGCCGGCTACGGCTCATGGCGCATTGGCCCGCCGGACCGGTCCGCCCGCGGCGACGGGGCGGGTGGCGGCGCCTGGGCCGCTGGTCTGCGCGACCGGTATGCCGCAGCCTTGAATGATGCCCTGACCGGCATCGGCGCCTCGAAGCGCTACGATCCCCGTTCCTATGCGGAATCCGGAATTATCACGGCGCCAGGACGGCATGCGGGACCGGCGCGCTGGCGCCTGCAGCATCGCACAGTGGAGCAAGCAGCGGGACCAGTTGAGCCGGAATATATTGCGACCCAGTCGCCCGCGCCGGCGCTTCAGGCCGATAAGGAGCCCGCGCCTCCCCATCAGCATGCGGTCTTCCTGGTAGGGGCCGGCGCGCTTGCTCCTGCGGATGCGCGGCGGGACGCCCGGCGGCTCAGCACGAAAGCCCTGTCTTTTCGACTGAGGATGACGCGCGAGGCTCTGGCCGGCACAACAGACGCCGCGATCGCGGACCAGGCACGCCAGGGCATCTCGATCCTTGCTGCTGTTCTGCGAGCACGCCGTCAGCAGCTGCAGCGCTGATATCGGAGTTCATGCTCCCGCTCCCCACAGGCATTTTGGAGCGCCTTCCCTTTTTTGGAGGGCATGGCCGCGTGAATGTCGGGATAAGAGATTCCGGGTGGCGGCGGGAGCTGCGGCGGAGAGGAAGGGAGTGTCGGGAGGCCGGCGGGCGTCAATGGATGGAGCACCGGTCCGGTGCTCTACCAGCAGCCCGCCCAGGGTTCGGGCTGCGCAATAGCCCATTGACGCCCGTCGGCCTCCCGACACTCCCGCAAGGCGGCACCGGATCGGTACCGCCCCGCCGCAGCTCCCGCCGCCACCCGGACGGTCCGGAAGCACCGGATCGGTGCTTCCGGCCGCGGCACCGGGACGGCGCCGCGGGGCGGCCACCCCGGTCCGGGGCAGCCGGCACGCAGCCTGAAGCGAAGATCAGCACCGGTCCGGTGCCTCTGCTCCAGGCGGGCCGATGATCCCAGCCTGTTTTCACAAGGATACAATAGGCTCCTGCGGCTTCAACGCCAGGCCGGATCAGGGATCGAGAAGCTCTCCTGACGCCAATCCGACGGCGGAATAGCGGACATGGGCGATATCGCCGGCTTCCACCCGGGTGCTCACAAACAGGTCCGCGCCCTTAATGATCAGCGAAATAGGGCTCGGGGCAGAACATGCACACAAAACCGACAACAGTGCGCCGCGGTCGTGATAAAGACGCGTGCCGCAGCCAAGCTGCAGTGAACGCCTATGCCGGATAGGCGACTATCTCGGCGGCGTGATGTCCTTGAAGAGTTCGCGCAATCGCGCGCGCAGCAACCTGCTACGTTCTCGCACCTGTTCCAGTTCGGCCTCGGTCAGCAGCTCCCTCTTCGGAAAATAGCCATGTTCCGGTGGCTGTAAGGCCGTCGAGGTCAGGTCCTTCTTCTCCGGCGCCATCCTTTCAACCTCCCGCAGGATTCTGATCGCTGGCAGCTTGAGCCAAAACTGCTCAGGATTGCGGCGCAATCCAAATGCAGCATTGCGCGACCGCATAGACACATGATGCGATGATGCCAACCTTGATGCAGTGATGCCACTGCATCATCCGACTATCCTTACATCTCATGGTCTTTGGTTCGTTGGTGGGCAGGTCTCACCAGTGTCTTCGCTCCTCCCCGTGCCGGCGCTTTCTCAAGAGATTGGGCAATGGCGAGATAAGCGCGAACAACGCCGAAAGCGGAGGCACGGTCCTCGCTCGTTTCAATCCGACCTGAGCCATTGTGCGCAATGGTCCTGTAAGTGCAATGAGTTACGGATTAATCCCAGCGCAAGCTTGCGCTCAGGCAAGGCCAGACGAACAGTCGTGTCGAAAGATCTATGGCCTATTGGCTTGGCGGCTATCTCAGCGGCGTGATGTCCTTGAAGAGTTCTCGCAGATACGCGCGCCGCAACCGGCTGCGCTCTCGCACCTGTTCCAGTTCGGCCTCGGTCAGCAGCTCCCGCTTCGGGAAATAGCCGTGTTTCGGCGGCTGTGGGGCCGTCGAGGTTGTGGGCGGCGTGTTCTCGCCAGAATTCTTCAAGTTCCCCATGGCCATGGACCCCGAACCTCTGTTGGAGTTCCCAGATCGCCTTGAGCGAATGCAAGGATGTGACCGTTTCGGTCCGCGGTCAAGGTCCGGGGCAAGGTCCGGGGCAAGGTCCAGAGCTTTTCCGCCCCCATTGGTCAGGCGCGATGCCGGCGCACATCGGAGGCTCTCCTGGTGCTGACGGCTACGCGAGATGTTCAAGGGCGTTGGACTCTTCCGATAGCTGCACCTCGCACGGAAGCGCGCCGGTATCACGCCTGAAAGCGGCCTCCGGATTGGTGTTTGGAACATTCTTCCGCTGAATCTCCCGGCGCTCATGGCGAGTCTGCCAACCCGATGCCCTCAGCCCGCAGACCTGGCATTTCGGCATGCCGGTCCGGCACAAGCCCGGTGCTGCTCCATAGACACGGCGCGAGTAACCGAGCGTGGCCACGAACAGGTAGACACGGCCACGCTCCTCAGCATCGACCGGTATCCGCAGCTCGCCGAAATCGACCTGGAGCTGGTGCCCCGGTGGCGTCTCAAACCGCACTGTAGCCTTGGCCGCCGCAGTCATCTCCTGGCGCAGATGGGCCACGGCCCGCTCCACTGTACGAAGGCTGGCCCTGATGCCCAGCTCGCGTTCCAGATCCTGACGGACCACGTCGGCATTGCCCCGATGCTGCCGGAACCGTTCCGCCAGCCACATCTCCAACCCGTCCAGCGCCTTTGAGCGCCGCGGCAGCTGTGCCGGCGTCCAGCCACCTGCCTCCAGATAGCGCCGCACCGTCATGTGACTGCATCCAAGTTCCGCAGCAATCCGCCGAACACCCCAGCCCAGGCCTTTGGGCCTGAGCATGGCTGCAACCTCGTCCGGCGTTCTCATCTCCTCCCTCCGCGGATTGCTCACCCTCGGAGAAGCTTCCACTGAACTGGCCAACATGCAGACCTCCCATCCGGATGGGGGGCCAGTTCCTCATGTCGCCTGAGATGTTCAGGTATGGGGCCGCCGGCGCATTCCTTCTCAAAACCATCCATGTTTGCCCAGGGCCTGCCGAGCCGGTGGTCATAGCGAGGGTCCCAACACTCGATCCCATCCCGAACTCGGCCGTGAAACACCTCAGCGCCAATGGTACTGCGTCTTAAGACATGGGAGAGTCGGTCGCTGCCGGCTCTGCCGGCCCCGGGGCTGAACAGACATGGACATGTTGGCGCGGGTTGGAGCAGCCCGGTAGCTCGTCAGGCTCATAACCTGAAGGTCGCAGGTTCAAATCCTGCCCCCGCAACCAAAGATTACGCCGTCAAGTCAGTGACTTGGCGGCGTTTTTCGTGCCCTGCTCAGGTCTCCAAGAACGCGCGCCGGAATCACATCGGAATCATCCGGCCGGAAACTCTAGCGAAGTGCCGGCGGCGGAAAAAGCAACGTAAAGCGCTCATGCGGGCGCACGGCCGGGCCTCAGCGCTCGATCGGCGCCGGCGAGCCGCAGCGCCCCGATGACGTAATTCGCGATCTCTCCGTCGGATGTTCGACGCTATGGCGTCGCGAGAATCTCGGTGGCGTGAAAGAATGGTCGCCGCTGTCCCAGGGACAGGTTGTCGCCGGTCTGGTGGCGAGCGTCGAGATAAGCGACCACTCGGGCCTCCGGCACTGTAAGAGGGCGTACCGCTCGGGCGTCTGTCTCATTCAGCACCAGTCGTTCATCGCGGGACGTAGCTCGTGGTGGAAGGCGCCCGAAGCGCCAGAATGCCGTGTCCGTCTGTCCGTCCTGCACTGATTGCGATTTCCGATGCTGCTCGCCGCCCTGACACCGTTGCTTGCCGTCTTCGGGCTCCTGGTGATCCTGCGGCTGCCGGCGGCCACGGCCATGCCATTGAGCCTGGTGCTCACGGCCGCCGTGAGCATCATCGTGTGGAAGGTTCCGATCCGCCAGGTGATCGCGGCATCGATCGAGGGCGCAGTCATCGCGACATCGATCCTCTGGATCGTGTTCGGCGCCTTTCTCGAGGGTGCGGCCGGCTTCGGGACGCCGGCGGCGATCACCGCGCCTCTGTTGGTGGCGCTGGGCTTCACGCCGATGGCGGCCGTCGTCCTCGCCCTGATCGCGGACAGCAGCCCGGTGTCCTTCGGCGCCATCGGCACGCCGGTCGTGGTCGGTCTCGCCCAAGGCCTGCAGGAGGGCAGCGACCTCGCACCGGCCGTCGTTGCTGCACTCGGCGACGTGCCCGCGGCCGACTTCCTTCAGGGCGTCGCCATGCAAGCGGTCATGATCGACCTGTTCGTCGGAACGACGATACCGTTGATCATGGTCGTCGTGCTCACCCGCTTCTTCGACCCCGGGCGGAACTGGCGGGACGGCTTGCGCGCCTGGCGCTTCGCTCTGTTCGCCGGCCTCGCCTTCACCGGTCCGGCCCTCGCTGTCGCGGTTCTGCTCGGGCCCGAATTCCCCTCGCTGATCGGCGCCCTCGTCGGTTTGGCGCTGATGACTCCGGTCGCGCGCAAGGGATGGCTGCTGCCCCGGGACGGCCTGTCGCAGGGCAAGGGCGAACAGCTGAGCGGCCCGCCGGTCCCGGCGGCAATGCCGTTTGCCCGCGCCTGGACGCCCTATCTGCTGCTGGCGGCGCTGCTGGTGGCGACGCGCCTGGACGTCCTGCCGCTGAAGGGATGGCTGCAGGCGGTCACGATATCCGCCACGGGCATTCTGGGAACCGACATCGGCGTCTCCGTCGCGCCGCTCTATCTTCCCGGAGCCGGCTTCGTCGGCGTCGCCTTGGCCGCGATCGTGTTCTTCCGGATGGGCGCCGGCCAAGCGGGCAGCGCCCTGCGCGACGCCGGCCGCGTCCTCATCGGCAGCGCCTTGGCGCTGGGCGCGGCCGTGCCCATGGTGCGCGTCTTCATCCAGTCGGGGGTGAACGACGCGGGCCTTGCCAGCATGCCGATGGAGCTCGCGATCGTCGCCGCCGATTCCGTCGGCGGCGCCTGGCCGCTGGTGGCCCCCCTGGTCGGCGCCATGGGCGCCTTTCTGTCGGGCAGCGCCACCTTCAGCAACATGATGTTCGCGTTGCTCCAGTTCAGCGCCGCCGACAGGGCGGGACTGTCGGAGACGACAGTGCTGGCCGCACAGATGCTCGGGGCGAACGCGGGCAACATGGTGTCGGTGGTCAATGTCGTCGCCGCGGCCGCCGTCGTCGGCTTGCTCCGCCAGGAGGGCGCCATCATCCGTTTCACGCTCCTGCCGATGCTCTATTACACCACCGCGGCCGGGCTGCTGGCGCTTGCATTCGTGGCGGCCTCGTAAGCCATGGAGCATGCTCTTCATCTCTTGCTTCTGCTGGTCGTCACGCGGCTGTTCGGCGAACTGTCCGAACGGCTGGGCCAGCCTGCCTCGATGGGCGAGATCGTCGCCGGCATGGCGATCGCGCTCGTCGCCGCCGCATCGCTGCCGATCCCCCTTCTCGCGAGCCTGGCAGAAAGCCCGTTCCTCGAGGTCGCCGCCGAGTTCGGCATCTTCTTCCTGCTGCTGCTTGCCGGCATCGAGATGCGCCCGCGGGAGATCGCCGAGCATTCGGGCGGTTCCCTCGCGGTCGCTCTCGGCGGCGTGCTCGTTCCGCTCGGCGCCGGGTTCGCACTGGCTTGGTTTGCTTTGCCGGAGACGCCGCTGAAGTTCGCGCAGGCGCTTCTGGTCGGGGTGGCGCTGTCGATCTCGGCGGTCCCCGTGGCAGTGAGCATTTTCAGGGAGCTGGGCTTGCTGCACACTCGCGTCGGTCGGACGGTGGTCTCGGCGGCGATCTTTGACGACGTGATCGGGCTGATGCTGCTCGCGGTGGTGACCGGGGTGATCGAGACGGGCGCCACTCCGGATTTATTCGCAATGCTGGCGCTGCTCGGGAGGGCCGGCTTGTTTTTCGTGATTGCCGTGGCCGTGGGCCTGTTCCTCTATCCACGCCTTTCGCGGGCGGTCGTCCGGATGCGCATCCCGGCAGCGCACTTCAGCACGCTCATGGCGCTGGCGCTTGGTTTCGCCGTGTTGGCGGAGGCCCTGGGCATGGACTTCATCTTGGGCCCGTTCATGGCCGGTCTGTTCTTTGATCCGGGGACCGTCGGGGCCAAAATCTACGACGGCATCAAGCGAAGCGTCGGAGATTTTACGGACGGATTGCTGGCGCCGCTCTTCTTCGTCTCGATCGGCGTTCGGGTCGAACTCGGCGCCGTAACCGCAGTTCCGGGTTTCCTGCTCGCGCTCGTAGGCGTGGCATTTCTGGGCAAGTTGCTTGGCGCAGGACTGCCGGCACGGCTCGCTGGACTGTCGTCGCGAGAGTCGCTCGCGGTCGGCGTCGGCATGAGCGGGCGCGGCGCGGTCGAGCTGATCATTGCCAGCATCGCACTCGAAGCCGGCTTGTTCGATCAGCCCGATCCCATCGTCGCCAACCTCTTCTCCGCTCTCGTGATCATGGCCGTGGTGACGACGCTGATTATGCCTTTCGGTTTGCGACGCGTCCTGCGGTGATCGACCTTGCGGTTGCAAGGGCGCCGCGTTGGTGCTCGATCTCCGGAACGAAGGTCTCAGCGTTTTCACTGTGTAATGTGCAGGCGGCGGAGCCGTCTGTGAGCGTGTGGCCGCTCGCTCGAAACGCCGGACTGCAGCAAGGCGAAAGGAACGTGATCCAGATCGGCGGCGGCAGCGCGAGGCAGGCCGAACACGGAACGGACGAAGGAAGACCGATGAGCCATGCCGATCGCCAGGAGCGCACCATCGACGCCGTTATCTTCGACCTGGACGGCGTGGTGACGCGGACGGCGCGTCTGCATGCTGCGGCCTGGAAGCGGCTGTTCGACGATTATCTTGCGCAGCGGGCAGCGCAGCGTGGCGAGCTGTTCCAGCCCTTCGACGCGGATGAGGACTATCGGCGCTTCGTCGACGGCAAGCCGCGCTACGAGGGGGTGCGGAGCTTTCTCGAATCCCGCGGCATCGCGCTGCCCTACGGCGATCCGGGCGATCCGCCGGATCGCGAGTCGGTCTGCGGGCTTGGCAATGCCAAGAACGCGCTGTTCCAGCAGCTGCTGGCAAGCAGCGGCGTCGAGGTGTTCGAGAGCTCGGTCACCTTCATCCGCGCCCTGACGGAGAGCGGCATAAAGGTGGGGCTCGTCTCCTCCAGCAAGAATACCGCGGCGGTGCTCGCCTCGGCGGGACTTGGGAACCTTTTCGAGGTCCGGGTGGACGGGGTGGAGGCGGCGCGCCTCGGCCTTGAGGGCAAGCCGCACCCGGACACATTTCTGGAGGCAGCTCGGCGCCTGGGCGTCGAACCGGCGCGGGCGGCGGTGGTGGAGGACGCGATCGCCGGCGTCGCGGCCGGACGGGCGGGCGGGTTCGGGCTGGTGATCGGCGTCGTCCGGTCGGGCGACGGCACCGGGCTGCGAGCCGGCGGCGCCGACCTCGTGGTCAGGGATCTGACGGAACTCGGCGACGGGACGGCCCTGCGGGCAAGGCCCCGCCTGGATGCCGCCGCCCTCCCGAATGCGCTGGTCCGCGCCGCCGAGTTTCGGGCGCGTCTTACCCGCAAGCGGCCGGCTGTCTTTCTCGACTATGACGGCACGCTGACGCCGATCGTAGATCGGCCCGAGCTCGCCGTGCTCTCGGAAGACATGCGCGCCGTCGTCCAGGATCTCGCCGAGCGCTGCCCCGTCGCCATCGTCAGCGGGCGCGACCGTGCCGATGTCGAACGGCTGGTCGCGCTCGACGGTCTCGTCTATGCCGGCAGCCACGGCTTCGACATCGCGGGCCCCGGCGGCCTGCGCAAGGAGCACGAGCGCGCCGCCGCGTTTCTGCCGGCGCTCGACCGGGCCGAAGAGCGGCTGCGGCGGGAGGTCGCCGGTATCGACGGCGCGCTGGTCGAGCGCAAGAAGTTCGCCATCGCCGTCCATTACAGGCTGGTGGCCGACGATCAGGTCGCACGCGTCGAGAGTGCCGTGGCGGCGATCGCCGCCGAGATCACCGACCTCCGCCGCACCGCCGCCAAGAAGGTGTTCGCCCTGCGGCCGCGCGTTGACTGGGACAAGGGCCGGGCCGTGCTCTGGCTGCTGACGGCGCTGGGGCTCGACCGGGAAGATGTCCTGCCCCTTTATCTCGGCGATGACGACACCGACGAGGACGCGTTCGCGGCACTGAAGGGCCGCGGTCTCGGCATCTTGGTGACCGAGGCGGAGCATCCCACCGCGGCCGACTACGTGCTGGCGAATACGGAGGAGGTCGGCCGGTTCCTGGGCGAACTCGTCGCCATTCTGGGAGACCCCACGCGATGACGGACTGGACGCTTTCCTATGAGGGGTTCGAGCCGGCCCAAGAGGGGCTGCGCGAGGCGCTGTGCACGCTCGGCAACGGCTATTTCGCCGCCCGCGGCGCCGCCGAGGAAGCCGAGGCCGACGATACGCATTATCCCGGGACCTACCTCGCCGGCGGCTATAATCGCCTCGCCACCGAGGTCGCCGGGAGGGTTATCGAGAACGAGGACCTCGTCAACCTGCCGAACTGGCTGCCGCTCACCTTCCGGCCGGAGGGCGGCGACTGGCTCAACCTGTTGGCGGTCGAGGTCCTGTCCTACCGCCAGGAGCTGGACCTGAAGCAGGGGGTACTGAAGCGCGCGATGCGCCTGCGCGACCGGACGGGGCGGGAGACGACGCTGGAGAGCCGGCGCCTCGTGCATATGGGCGCGCCGCATCTGGCGGCCATCGAATGGACGCTCACGCCCGAGAACTGGTCGGGGCGGGTCGAGGTCCTCTCCGCCCTGGACGGACGGGTGATCAACGCCGGGGTGCCGCGCTACCGCCAGCTCAACGGCAAGCACCTCGTCCCCCTGGCTTCGAGAGAGATCGGCGAGGACGGCGTCCTCCTTCTCGCCGAGACCAGCCAGTCGCATATCCGTATCGCCGAGGCCGCCCGCACCCAGGTGTTCCAGGACGGCGAGGGGCTGGCGGTAGAACGCCGTTTCGTCACGGAGGAGGGCTATGTCGCCCATGCCCTCTCTTTCCGGGTTGCCGAAGGCACTCCGGTCACGATCGAGAAGGTCGTCGCGCTGCACACCTCCCGCGACCGGGCGATCTCCAGCCCGGCGTTGGCGGCAGAGGAGACGCTGTGCGAGGCGGGACGCTTCGGGACGCTCCTGGAGGATCACGCGCGCGCCTGGTCGCATCTGTGGCGGCGCTGCGACCTCACCCTGGAGGGCCGGCATCGGACGCAGATGATCCTGCGACTGCACGTCTTCCACCTGCTCCAGACCGTCTCGCCGCACAGCGTCGACCTCGATGTCGGTGTGCCGGCGCGCGGCCTGCACGGCGAGGCCTATCGCGGGCACATCTTCTGGGACGAGCTGTTCATTTTCCCGTTCCTCAACCTGCGCATCCCCGAGATCACCCGCGCGCTTCTGCGCTACCGCCACCGGAGGCTGCCGGCGGCGCGGCGGCTGGCGCGCGAGGCCGGCTACTGCGGCGCGATGTATCCCTGGCAGAGCGGCAGCGACGGGCGCGAGGAGACGCAAGTGCTCCACCTCAACCCGAAATCCGGTCGCTGGCTGCCCGACAACACCCACCTGCAGCGGCACGTCAATGCCGCCATTGCCTACAATGTCTGGCGCCATTACGAGGCGACGGGCGATGCCGAGTTCCTGTCGGTCTACGGCGCCGAGATGCTGGTCGAGATCGCCCGCTTCTGGGCCAGTATCGCCAGCTTCAACGCTGAGCGCGGCCGCTACGAGATCCGCGGCGTGATGGGACCGGACGAGTTCCATGACCGCTACCCCTGGGCAGAGAAGCCCGGCCTCGACAACAACGCCTACACCAACGTGATGGCGGTCTGGGTGCTGCTCCGCGCGCTCGATGCGCGCATGCTTCTCGACTCGGAGCGGCGGGTCGAACTCGACGAGAGGCTGGGACTTGGCGCCGATGAGGTCGCCGGCTGGGACGAGATCAGCCGCAAGATGTTCGTGCCGTTCCATGACGGCGTCATCAGTCAGTTCGAGGGCTATGAGCGGCTCGAGGAGTTCGACTGGGAGGACTATCGCGCAAAGTACGGCGACATCCATCGGCTCGACCGGCTGCTCGAGGCCGAGGGCGACACGGTCAACCGCTACAAGGCCTCCAAACAGGCCGACGCCCTGATGCTGTTCTACCTGTTTTCGGCCGAAGAACTGGGCGACCTGTTCGCCCGGCTCGGATACCCGTTCGAGGGAGAGCTGATCCCACGCACGGTCGACTACTACCTGCGACGCACGTCGAACGGCTCGACGCTGAGCGGCATCGTCCATTCCTGGGTGCTGGCGCGCTCCGACCGAGCCGGCTCCTGGACGCAGCTCAGGGCCGCGCTGGAGAGCGATATCGCCGACGTGCAGGGTGGGACGACGCCAGAAGGCATCCATCTCGGCGCCATGGCCGGCACCGTGGACCTCGTCCAGCGCGGCCAGACCGGACTCGAGATCCGCGACGATATGCTCCGCCTCAATCCCTGCCTGCCGGAGGAACTGCGCGGCTTGCGCTTTCGTATCCGCCATCGCGGCCACTGGCTCGACATCGACATCGGCTGCGAGCGTCTGACCATCTCAGCCCCGGACGGTTGGGACGGGCCGGACCGCATCGTCATCCGCGACGAGTCCTATGGCTTTCATGCAGGCGAGCGCCTGGAAGTCCCCTGCCACCTCGAAGACGGCGGTTGGCGACCGGCCCCGCGCGCCGGCGACATGAACGGAGGGGCCGAAGGCGGTTGATGTTTCAGTCCGTCCAGTGCGGCGCCGATCACGTTATCGCAAATCACGCATCATCACAAATCAAGAGGTGTTTAAATGTCAAACTACATTCGTCTTTCCTTGATGATCGGCACATCCGTCATTCTGATGTTTGGAATAACATATTTGGAGAGTTTCCAGATCATTGATCATGCGTATTTTAGTGAAACACGCGTGTTCGTGGCATTGCTGATGGGCGCCACGATGGCCATGGTCATGATGACCTACATGCTCGGGATGTATCCCAGCAAGACTGCTAACATCTCAATATTTTTTGGCGCAGTTCTTGTCTTCGCAGGATTGCTTTATCTACTTCGCAGCCAGATCACCGTCGATGATGTCGACTATATGGAGGCGATGATCCCGCATCATTCGATCGCCATCTTGACAAGCGAACGGGCCCAGATCACCGATCCGCGGGTTCGCAAGCTGGCTGACGAGATCATCAAGGCGCAGCGGCTCGAAATCGCCGAGATGAAGGCGTTGATCGCCGATCTCGAGGGCGGTCCCCCGGCCACACCGGAAATCGACGGCAACTAAACCGGAATTGAGCGGTAGCCGGCTGGGGCTGAACGGCAATTGTGGCGCCAACCGCACGACACGAACGGGCCGCTTGGCTGGGAATCGAGATGCCCGACCGCAAGCGGCGTGCTCCTCACATGCGATGCGGCCGGTATGCGATCCCATTGGCCAGTTGCAGCTCGCGTACATAGCGAACGATCGAAGCTATGTCCTCACCGCTTACCTGCGGCTGCGCCGGCATGTTGCCAAAGGGCCAGTGGTGCTGCGGCACGCCTCGTCTTGCGGCGGCGAGAAATGCGGCATCCCCGTGGTGGCCGGGATTGTAGATGTCATGGACCAGGGGCGGCCCTTTGTCGGTTCCGGCGGCGTTGCGGCCGTGACACAGCGCACAGTTTGCGTCGAACGCCGTCTTGCCTGCGATGGCGATGGGCGAAAGCTTCGGCACGGTGACCTCGATTGTCGTGTCGGGTGACGGAGGCGCCAGGGCTTTCCAACCGACGAAGGCCACCCCGGCGACGACGACGCCCACGACCAGGAACGTCGGCAGATTGGGACGACCCCAGCTTCCGGGACCGGTGCGCTTACGCTTTCCTGTCACGGCTCACTTCTTTCGGCAAAAAATGGTCTAGTCTCGCACAACCCCGCATCCCGCACCGCCACTTCGAGGGACAGCGCGGGGTCATCCGCCTGCGCCCTGGACCATTTGATGGCCCTTGCCGCCGATAGGGATTTCTCCGAGGATTTCGAGAGTCCGCTGGTCGATCACCCAGATCTTGGGCTGATCGGCGCTGGAGATGTAGAGCTTGCCCGTCCCGCGCACGACGGCCAGGTGATAGGGTGCGGGAGCCAGGGAAGCGCTGCGCTCGGTACCGGTGCCGAGATCGACGGCGACCACCTTGTCGTCGCCGAGGGCGGCGACAAAGAGCGTTCGGCCGTTGTCGGAGAGATCGATCCCGTGGAGGGTCGAGCCAATCGGAATCGTCTCAACGACCTTCCGGTCGCCGACGTCAAGGACGGAGACCGTGCCGTCCTCCACGTTGTTGACGTAGAGAGTGGCGCCGTCATTGGCCAATACGACATGCTCGGGGCTGCTGCCGACCACGGCGTTCGACCGGACGATCCACCGCGTCGTATCGATCTCACTGACCGTGTCGTTGCCGGCATTGCTGACGTAGAGCCGGTCACCGTTGGGGCCAAAGGTCGCGTAATTGGGCAGCGGTCCGGTCGCGACGGTAGCGACTAGCTCGTAGGATTCGAGGTCGATGGCGCTGATTGCACCGTCATTGGGGTGGGTGACGACGGCGAACCGGCCGTCGGGGCTGACCGCAACGTGATGGACGGCACCGGGCACGTCGATGCGCCGGACCACGGACCCGTCAGCCGCCCGAACCACCGACACGGTGCTGACAGCCGCGTCGGCCTTCGCATCGGCGGGCGCAGCGCCGTGATGGGCTGCGTGCTCGTCTTCGGAAACGACTGCCGGCTTCGCCACCGCTTCGCCGTCTGGCGAGCGCGTCTCGAAGCTGCCGGCGATCAGGAATCGGCCGTCGGGTGTTCCGGCGAGGCCATGAACGGCCGCCAGGCCGCCTATCGTGTCGACGATCTCGTCCTTCGCGGCATCGATGGCGACGATCTTGTTGTCTCCGCCTAGAGGCACGTACACGAGCGGCTCGGCCACGGCGGTTTGAGCTGCCAGCATCAGCGGTGCCAGCAGCCCGGTCCACGCGGTCGTCCGAAGGATTGATATGGCTTTCATGGCTTCAGGTTCTCCATTTCGAGAGAGAATCAGCGAACTTTCCTAGATCTTGACCGAACGCAGGCGCAGCGCGTTGCCGACAACGGACACGGACGACAGGCTCATCGCCGCGGCCGCGAAGATCGGCGAGATCAGGATGCCGAAGAACGGGAACAGCACGCCCGCCGCAACCGGGACGCCGGCGGCGTTGTAGACCAGGGCGAAGAACAGGTTCTGCTTGATGTTGCGCATGGTCGCGCGCGCGAGCCGCCGCGCCCGCACGATGCCGTTGAGGTCGCCCTTCACCAGGGTGAAGCCTGCGCTTTCGATCGCCACGTCGGCGCCGGTGCCCATGGCGATCCCGACGTCGGCCTGGGCGAGCGCGGGCGCGTCATTGACGCCGTCTCCCGCCATGGCGACCTTGCGGCCCTCCTCCTGCAGCTCCTTGATGATGCGCGCCTTATCCTCGGGCAGCACGTCGGCGCGGATCTCGTCGATGCCGAGCTTCCCAGCCACCGCCTTCGCGGTGCGCGCGTTGTCGCCGGTCGCCATGACGATGCGGAAGCCTTGTTCATGCAGCGCCTTCAGCGCAGCCGGAGTCGTCTCCTTGACCGGATCAGCGACCGACACGAGGCCGGCGATCTCCGAGCCGACGATGACGAACATCACCGTCTCACCCTCGTCGCGCCGGGCATTCGCGGACTCCGAGAGCCCGCCGCCGTCGACGCCGAGGTCGGCGAGCAGCTTCGCGTTGCCCAGCGCCACCGGCTTGCCGTCGACGACGCCCTTCACCCCCTTGCCAGTGACCGCCTCGAATTCCTCGGCCTTGGCCAGGGAGATCCCGCGCTCCTCGGCTCCCGTGACGATCGCCTCGGCGAGCGGGTGCTCCGAGCCCCGTTCCAGGCTTGCCGCCAGGCGCAGCACCTCGTCCTCGTCATGCCCGCTTTCCGGAAGGACGGCGACGAGCTTCGGCTTGCCAACCGTCAGCGTGCCGGTCTTGTCGACGATCAGCGTATCGACCTTGGCGAAGCGCTCCAGCGCCTCGGCGTTCTTGATCAGCACGCCGGCCTGCGCCCCCCGGCCGGTCGCCGTCATGATCGACATCGGCGTGGCCAGGCCCAGCGCGCAGGGGCAGGCGATGATCAGCACCGCCACCGCCGATACCAGCGCGTAGGCGAGCGCTGGCGCCGGTCCCCAGATCGCCCAGACGACGAAGGCGACGATCGCGATCGCGATCACGGCCGGCACGAACATGCCGGCCACTGAGTCGGCGAGCTTCTGGATCGGCGCGCGCGAGCGTTGCGCATTCGCCACCATCTCGACGATCTGGCTGAGCATGGTGTCGGCGCCGACGCGCTCGGCCTCGATGATCAGGCTGCCCGTACCGTTGATCGTGGCACCGGTCACCTTCTCGCCCTCGACCTTCTCGACCGGCACCGGCTCGCCGGAGATCATCGATTCGTCAACCGAGGAGCGACCCTCTATGACGACGCCGTCGACCGGGACCTTGTCGCCCGGGCGCACGCGCAGCCGGTCGCCGACCTCGACCTCCTCGAGCGGGATCTCCTCCTCCCGCCCGTCCTCCCGGATCACGCGGGCGGTCTTCGCGGCGAGGTCCAGCAGTGCCCGGATCGCCGAGCCGGTGCGCTCGCGCGCGCGCAGCTCCATCACCTGGCCGAGCAGCACCAGGACAACGATCACCGCGCCGGCCTCGAAATAGACGCCGACATGGCCTTCGGCGTCGCGAAAGCCGGCGGGAAAGATGCCTGGCGCGAGTACGGCGACCACACTGAAGAGATAGGCCGCGCCGACGCCCATGCCGATCAGCGTGAACATGTTGAGGCTGCGGTTGATCACGGACTTGACGCCGCGCACGAAGAACGGCCAGCCGGCCCACAGGATGACCGGTGTGCCCAGGATGAGCTCGATCCAGAGCGTCGTGCGCTCGCCGAGGACATCGCGGACGACGCCGAGCCCAACGAAGGGACCCATCGTCAGCACCAGAAGAGGCACAGTGAGCACGGCGCCGACCCAGAACCGCCGCGTGAAATCGACGAGCTCGGGGTTTGGTCCCTCGTCGGCGGCGGGGATCCCCATCGGCTCCAGCGCCATGCCGCAGATCGGGCAGTCGCCCGGCCCGTCGCGCACGATCTCCGGATGCATCGGGCAGGTGTACTTCGTGCCCGGCGGGGCGTTCTCGATCGGCGCGCTCGCCGGCTCCAGGTATCTCGCCGGATCGGCCGCGAACTTGTCGTGGCATCGCTGCGAACAGAAATGATAGGTCTCGCCCTCATGCCGCCGGCTCGGCTTGCCGGCGTTCAAGTTCACCGTCATTCCGCAAACCGGGTCTTTCGCCGTTTCGATTGCGGCTAGGTGGTGCACATCGCGGTGATGGTGGCTGTGATCATGATCCTGGGGCTTATTCATCGCCTCGTCCGGTTTATCGGCTGTGTTGACTTTGAAGTGCAGCGGCTGCGGGGAGCTGAAATAGCGCTTGGTCGGCCTCCGGTTCACGGCGAAGCGGCACTCTCAATCAGACAACAGGTGCCTGCGCTTCTCGAACTCCTCCTGATCGATCTCGCCGCGGGCGAAACGCTCTTGAAGGATATCGAGCGGCCGCCTGACTGAAGGCGATCCGGCGCCGTGGGACGTCCCGCCACCCAGCCACCGGACCGCGAGCAGGATCACCAGAATCAACCCGCCCCAGAAAAGGATCATCATGAGGGAGCCAAAAAACATGTGTCCCCATCGCCAATCCCAGCCGGAATGCCAGTAGGTCGGCCGATCGGCCGCAGCCTGTGCCAGCGCCGGCAGCGGCGCCCAGGCTGCCGCCAATGCCGGCCCAACCGCTTTGAGTCGTTTCATCCTCAAACCCTCCATCGGGCGACCGTGACGGGCACGTTCCGATCTTGGAAACGAATTCATCTGCTCAGACGCGCAGGACTTGGACGCATTACAGTGCTGCGCTCTCTCGGGCCTGAAGCGACAGCTGTATACGGCCCGACCGGACCGCATACAGCCGCGGCGGCGGCTGGGGAGCCGTCTCGCCGATCATGATGAGGCTCACGGCGACCGCTCGAGGCCGGCTGCCAACGCAGCCGTGGAGAGAGGCGTTTTCTCCGGCGAGGTCATCCTCGCTCTCTTCGGCCGCTGCGCACGGCGAAGAAGTTGTAGAGTGGGCCGAAGACCAGGGCCACGTACCAGCCGTAGGCGAAACTCTCGGCCAGCCCGAGAAGGAAGCTCGGCCAGCTGAGCCAGGTGAAGCCCGGCAGGAGCCGCAGCCAGCTCTCATACATTGCCTGCCCGGGGAACAGGAGGTCGAACCCGACGCAGAGGACGAAAGTGACCGCGAGGAACAGACCCAGGCTCATACCGAGCGCGATCACCGGGATCCGGGGCGTGGCCTGGACTGGCAGGGGCGTACCCGAGCGCAGCGCGATGCTCGGAGAAGTTTTTGCATCAGCCATGGCTATTCTCCAGCCGCAGTTGCGGCCCTTGAGCCGCCGGCCCGACGTACTGCTCGGGTGCGGCTTCGAATATCTCCCGGCAGTCGCGTGAGCAGAAGTAGTAGACGCTGCCCGCATGGACGCTCGGCTTCGCCGCAGCGGTGCTGACGGTCTTGCCGCAGACGGGGTCCACGTCCTCGGCTGGAGGAATCCACCGCAAGGTCCCGGCTCCCCGGCTCTGCGGGTCTCCACCGTCCCGCTCGGCCTTGCCGTGGCCGTGTCCCATGACATGGGCACCGCAACCGAAGCGCAGCATCAAGAAGATGACCGCCGCCCAGATCAGAAAATAGAGAAGCTCGCTCATGAAACTACATCCGACATTCTCGGCTTCCTCGGAGGATCGAGAACGGGTGGCGACGCCGTACTCACTTTTGACCCTGCAGCCCGTATAGACGGTGCGATACGGTGATCGTTACAGTCGGCCGCGTGTGTCCGTTCGAATTGGGCGGGCTTCCAGTCCGCCGCGCTAACCGATCCGGACGGCGGTATCGGTGACGAACTCATAGGGCGGGACTTCCAGATTGAGCGGGGCCGGGCCGCGACGGACGCGCCCCGAGGTATCGTAATGGGAGCCGTGACAGGGGCAGAACCAGCCATCCCAGTTTCCGACCGGGTCGCCTTGCCGCTGGCCGAGCGGTACACAGCCGAGATGCGTGCAGATCCCGACGACGATCAGCCACTCCTGCCGCACCACGCGGTCGCCGTCGGTCTGGGGGTCGATCAACTCATTCAGATCGACCGCGCGGGCCTCGGCGATTCGCTCCGGCGGTCGGTGATCGATGAACACCGGCTTGCCGCGCCATTTTACGGTCACGCGCTGGCCGGGTTCGATCGGTGCCAGGTCGACCTCGACGGAGGACACGGCGAGGACGTCGGCAGCGGGATTCATGCTGTCGATGAATGGCCAGAGGGCAGCGGCGCTGCCGACCGCGGCCACGGCGCCCGTGGCCAGGTACAGGAAATCACGGCGGGTGCCGGCGCCGTCCGCCGACCCGTCGTAATAGCGGCTGGAAGCGACAGTCTCGGCCATTGCTCTTCCTCCTGTCGGTGCCATGGTAGCGTCCGACGTCACGGATAGAGACGCGGCTCGAAGCACTTTCTTACGGCGGGTCCTCCCACCGCCCCGGAGCCGCGCGTCGACCTGGCGGAACCAAGGAACCGCGTCGGCAATGCGTGCGTGGGTGGGAAGGACGCACGCCCCAGCTGTAATGCGTCGTCCTCGGCGACGTCAGTTAGAGACGGTGAAGGCAATATGGCCTGTCCGGAGAAACCGGCATGCGCTGAAGTGCATGCGGCAACGGGCTCGGCAGGCTTTCCGTGCCGGAAACCGTCGGAGGCCGTCGCCCGGCATCACTCCGGCTCTTCGGGTGGATATCCGAGGGGAAACGTCCCGGCGGATCCACGACGAAGTCATCGGAGGAGCATCGGCGATCCTCGCCTCGCCGATTTGAATGGAGGAAAGACACCATGCATACGTCTCGACTTGTCGCTTTAGCCTTCGTCGCCGCCGCCGGCGCTCCGCTGGCGGTCCGTGCGGCCGATGTGGAGAGCCTGCCGGATGGAGCCTCTCAACAGGGGCAGGTGGCGCAGCAATGTCTGGCAGACCTGCGGGCGTTCGAGGATGAGCTTGCAGGTGTCGGGTTCGGCGTCTTGGCGCCAACCGGATACGGCACAGGGTACGGCAGCTACGGTATGGGCTATGGCATGTCCGGAACGCCGCGGCAGAAGATGCAGTCGCTCCGCGACGCCGCCTATGTCTATGCCTTCGACGGCGACGAGCAATCCTGCCAGACAGTGCTCGCGTCAATGCGCCAAGTCTATCAGGAGCACCAGAAGCTGGTCGGCCCCGAGAGCGACGACCCGGATGCGCGGAGGACTTGGCGTCGCGCGCACCTGGCGCAGGCGACCCCCGTCACGGAGATGGACAGCCTGATGCGCGCGGATATCGTCATCGGCGCCGACATCCGCACGCTCGAGGACCAGGAGCTGGGGGAGATCGAAGACGTCGTCTTGGATCCGGCTCGGCAGACGATCGCCTACGTCCTGGCGTCGCGTGGCGGCTTCCTCGGTTTGGGTGGAGAGCTTGTCGCCGTTCGCTGGTCCGATCTTCGCGCCACGACAGACCATGAGATCTATGTGCTCGATGCGTCCCCTGAAGCGTTCGCAGCAGCGCCGAAGGTCGAACGGGGGAGCTTCGATCAGACGTCGGGCGACAACTGGCGCAGCAATCTGGATCAGTACTGGGCTGGCGTCGTTGGGAAGCGGTAAGGCGACGCCGCTCTGGGACAGGCGGCGTCCACCACCGGCAGGAGCGATCTCGCGCTCCAGTTCGGGATCGCCTCCAGGATGTCGCGATTCGAATAGCGCAGGATCGCCGTCGCGCTTCCTGCCCCTTCACTACGGTGGGAGGGACCGCCCTTCTCGGCCGTCCCGGTCGCGCGGGCCGTTCCTTAGGCTGAACGGCTGCATTCTGCCGATGACGTCCGCCGTCGGGTAAGTTTCCTTCCCGTCGAGGCGGCGGCGAATCTGATCGATGCCGGCCCGGTCCGGGGTTCCCACGCCACAAATCAGCCGAACGTGCGGAGTTCCACGCTTCAGTGATCGGCGTGCCGCTTCCCAGCAGTCGAGCGTGATAGGAAGACTCGCTCATACGCGAAGACCGCGGTGATGGCCACGACAGCGGTGACCACGATGAGCGGGTCGGATTGCAGCTTAATGGCGCCGAAGACGCCGAGCACCAGCGTGTCGAGGGCGATGGCCGTGACCAGCACCCAGCCGCTCGCCCCGATCTCCTGGCGCAGCCGGCGGAATACGCCCCAGTGGATCAGGATGTCCATCACCAGATAGAAGAAAGCGCCGAGCGAGGCGATGCGGCTGAGGTCGAAGAACACGGTCAGCAGCCCCGCGATTACCACCGTGTAGACCAGCGTGTGCTCGCGGATCGGACCGGACATGCCGAAATGGCTGTGCGGGATCATCTCCATTTCGGTCAGCATCGCCAGCATGCGCGAGACGGCGAAGACGCTCGCGAGCAGGCCCGATGCGGTGGCGACGACCGCGAGCGCGATCGTGAAGTAGAAGCCATAAGCGCCGAGCGCCGGCTCCGCCGCCTCTGCCAGCGAATAGTCCTTGGCGGCGACGATCTCGTCCAGTGAGAGACTTGAGCCGACCGCGAACGCGACGAGCAGGTAGACGACCACGCAGATCGCGATGGAGAAGATGATCGTGCGGCCGACATTGCGGTGCGGATCGACGATCTCGGCGCCGCTGTTGGTGATCGTGGTGAAGCCTTTGAACGCGAGGATCGAAAGCGCGATCGACGCCATAAAGCCCGCGATCGGGATGGTTTCCGGCGAACCGGATGCCGGCGCGAACGCAAACCCGCTGGCCGCGAGCGCCGCGATGCCGAAGACCGCGATGCCGCCGATCTTCAGGAACGCCATGACCACGGAGAACAGACCGACGGAGCGGTTGCCCGATATGTTGACCAGGTAGGCGAAGACGATCAGCCCGACGCCGAGCACTGGTACAAGGATACTACCGGGATCCAGATTGAATGGCCTGAGGACGTAGGTGCCGAAGGTGCGGGCGACGAGGCTCTCGTTGATCACCATGGAGAGCGCCATCAGCAGCGATGCCGCCGCCGCGATCGCGCCGGGTCCATAAGCCTTCTGCAGGATCATCGCGATCCCGCCGGCGGACGGGAAAGCGTTCGACATCTTGACATAGGTATAGGCGCTGAAGCCGGTCACGATCCCGCCCGCAACGAAGGAGAGCGGGAACAAGGGTCCCGCTAGTTCCGCGATCTGCCCGGTGAGCGCGAAGATGCCCGCGCCGATCATGACGCCGGTTCCCATCGAGACGGCGCCGGTGAGGGTGATGCTGTTCGCCTGGTAATCGGATTTCATCGTGTGCCCGTCTGTCTCGGTTCCGGCGTGGCCCGGAAAGGTGTCATGGATGTCATGGCGCATTTCCGCCGGGCTTCCTATCCGCAGCGAGGCCGCCCGGCTTGGTGCAAGGCTGCCAGGGCCAGAGATGCCCCATGGCGATATAGATGAAAGAGCCCGACCAGGCGATCAACAGGAGACCGTTCAAGGCCTCGACACCGGTGATGAATCGAAGGTGGCCGCTGGGAAAGACGTCGCCGAGTCCCAGCGAGGTATAGCTCACGATCGAAAAATAGAAATAGTCGAGCGGATCGGCGATGGTCCGACCGCCGAAGTCGCCGAGGGCGAGCGCACCACTGGCGAGCGCATAGGCACCCGCGTACACAGCACCTCGACGAAGTGGGTCATCAGCGCCACCAGGACGATGACCAGAATACGCACGCCGGCGGTCATCGCGATGCGCGCCATCCCTCCGGAAAGCCAGCGCAGCACGGCGTAGTGAAAAAGGAATGTCGCGACGACGAGCGACACCGCCATGATTACTGCAACGATCATCTCGGACTCCGGTTGATCTGAATAGGTCGGATTCTTCGCGCCGTCTTCAGCGGCTTAGCGTATGGAAGCAAGGGCAATGCAGAG
Organism: Indioceanicola profundi; assembly: GCF_003568845.1. NCBI lineage: Bacteria > Pseudomonadati > Pseudomonadota > Alphaproteobacteria > Rhodospirillales > Azospirillaceae > Indioceanicola > Indioceanicola profundi. The sequence continues at coordinate 58,332 of NZ_CP030129.1, forward strand.
CTGACGTTTTGATCGCGCCGTCTCCCTGTATCCGATGCAGCAGGCGCCCTCCGGTCGGACCTTTCAGAGCAGCCGATGAATTTCTGTGACCGGCGGGCGCCCTCGCGGCTCCCGGAGCGTCGCGGCGCCGCTGTAAGGCACGACGCCCAGTCGCGTCATTGAAAGAGAAGCCGACCTGCCACCGATCAGGACCGAAAGCGCCCGGTTCGCTCAAGGCCGAAGTGGGGCGGCACGGAGGCGGCGCAGGATCTCGGCCCGATCACGAGGAGCACAGCGATGACCGAACAACGCACAGCCTGGTTCGACACCCTGACCGTACGCGATGTCCCGCGCGTCGGCGGCAAGAACGCGTCGCTTGGCGAAATGGTCCGTACGCTGAAGGACAAGGGCGTGCGGGTTCCCGACGGCTTCGCCACCACGGCCGCCGCCTTCCGTGAATACGTCGCGGCCAACGGCCTCGAGGCGGAGCTGCGCGCGCGCATCGAGGCGCTGAAGAGCGGCAAGGCTTCGCTGCACGAGACCGGCGAGGCGATCCGCAGGCTGTTCCTCGACGCCGAATTCCCGGAGCCGATCGCCGAGGCAATCAAGGAGGCCTATCGAGAGCTGTCGCGACGCGGCGAGCAGAGCGAGGTCAGCGTCGCCGTGCGCTCCAGCGCCACCGCCGAGGATCTGCCGCAGGCGAGCTTCGCCGGTCAGCAGGAGACCTTCCTCAACGTGCGCGGCGAGCGCGCCCTGCTCGACGCCTGCCGGCGCTGCTACGCCTCGCTGTTCACCGACCGCGCCATCAGCTACCGCGAGACCCAGGGCTTCGACCATCTGGAAGTGGCGCTGTCGATCGGCGTCCAGCGGATGGTCCGCTCCGACCTTGCCGGATCGGGCGTCATGTTCTCGATCGACACCGAGACCGGTTTTCCCGGCGTCGCGGTGATCAGCGCCGCCTGGGGTCTCGGCGAGACCGTGGTCCAGGGCGCCGTCGACCCGGACAAGTACCTGGTGTTCAAGCCCCTGCTCGGCGACGGCCGCCATACGCCGATCATTGAGAAGACGCTGGGCGCCAAGGAGACCAAGATGATCTACGCGACCGGCGGCAGCACCCGCACCGCGACGGTCGCGACCACTCAGAAGGAGCGGCAGACCTTCGTCCTCGCCGAGGCGGAGATCCTCGAGCTCGGCCGATGGGCGGCGATCATCGAGGACCACTACGGCCGCCCGATGGACATGGAATGGGCCAAGGACGGCGAGACGGGCGAGCTCTACATGGTCCAGGCGCGGCCGGAGACGGTGCAGTCCTCCCGGCAGACCGGCCAGTTCAGGACCTATCGGCTGAAAGAGAAGGGCATGCCGATCCTTACCGGCTCGGCGATCGGCGAGGCGATCGCCGCCGGTCCCGTCTGCGCCATCCGCAGCGCCGCCGACATCGACCGCTTCCGCGACGGCGCCATCCTTGTCACCGGGATGACCGATCCGGACTGGGTTCCGATCATGAAGAGGGCGGCCGGGATCATCACCGACCATGGCGGCACGACCAGCCACGCCGCCATCGTCAGCCGCGAGCTCGGCGTCCCCGCCATCGTCGGCACCGGCCACGGCACCGAGCTGCTGCGCGACGGCCAGGAAATCACGCTCTCCTGCGCCGAGGGAGACCGGGGCGTGGTCTATGACGGCATCCTGCCGTTCGAAGCGACCGAGGTAGACCTCTCCGACCTGCCAGCGACCCGCACGGCGATGCTGGTGAACATTGCCAGCCCCGCCGCCGCCTTCCGCTGGTGGCGCCTGCCGGCCAGGGGCGTCGGGCTGGCGCGGATGGAGTTCATCATCAACAACCTGATCAAGATCCATCCGATGGCGCTGGTCCATCCGGAGCGGGTGGCCGACCCGGCGGTGCGGCGCGAGATCCGCGACCTGACCCGCGGCTGGGAAGACCCGAAAGACTATTTCGTCGAGACGCTGGCGCTCGGCATCGCCAAGCTCGCCGCCCCCTATCATCCGCACCCGGTGATCGTGCGCCTGAGCGACTTCAAGACCAACGAGTATGCCCATCTCCTCGGCGGCGCCGCCTTCGAGCCCGAGGAGGAGAACCCGATGCTCGGCTGGCGCGGCGCCTCCCGCTATTACGACGAGCGTTACCGGGACGGCTTCGCCCTCGAATGCCGCGCACTCAAAAAGGTGCGCGAGACCATCGGGCTGACCAATGTCATCGTCATGGTGCCGTTCTGCCGGACGCCGGAGGAGGCGGACCGCGTGCTGGCAGTCATGGCCGAAAACGGGCTGTCGCGCGGCGAGAACGGCCTCGAAATCTACATGATGTGCGAGATTCCGTCGAACGTGTTCCTGGCGGAGGAGTTCGCGGAACGCTTCGACGGCTTCTCGATTGGCTCGAACGACCTGACCCAGCTCGTGCTCGGGGTGGACCGTGACTCGGGCGAGCTCGCGCCGCTGTTCGACGAGCGCAACGAGGCGGTCAAGCGCGCGGTGCGGGAGGCGATCGCCAAGGCGCACGCAGCCGGCATCAAGATCGGCATCTGCGGCCAGGCGCCGAGCAACTATCCCGACTTCGCCGCCTTCCTGGTCGAGGAGGGGATCGATTCAATCTCGCTTAATCCCGACAGCTTCGTCGCCACCGTGCGCCGCGTGGCAGAAGAGGAGGAGCGGCTCGGCGCGGCGACGGCACCCCGCGCGGGCGAGGCTGTACGATGAAGGTTGTCGTCTTCGAGACCGAGGAATGGGAGCACCAGGCCTGCCTGCGGCTGAAGCCGGCGCACGAGCTGAGCTGTACGCGCGAGCCCCTCGATGCTCGCACGGCCGCAGCTCACGCGGACGCCGAGATCGTCAGCACCTTCGTTAACTCGAAGCTCGGCGCCGACGTGCTGGCGCAGTTCCCTTCGCTCAAGCTGATCGCGACCCGCTCGACCGGTTACGACCATATCGACCTCGGCTGGTGTGCCGCGCACGGTGTGGCGGTGGCGAATGTGCCCGACTACGGCGATTCAACCGTGGCGGAGCATGCCTTTGCGCTGCTCCTCGCCGTGGCGCGGAGCCTGGTCGAGGCGGTCGAGCGGACCCGCCGCGGCAACTTCTCGCAGGCCGGGCTGCGCGGCTTCGAGTTGCGCGGGAAGACGCTCGGCGTGATCGGCACGGGGCGGATCGGGCGGCGCGCGATCGAGATCGCCCGCGGCTTCGGCATGACGGTCATCGCTCACGATCTCTACCCAGACGCTGACGCGGCGAGCCGTCTCGGCTTCTGCTATGCCGACCTCGACGAGGTGCTGGCTGCGGCGGACGCGCTGACGCTCCACGTGCCGGCGACGCCGGGCTCCGCGAGCCTGATCTCCGACCGCGAGTTCGGCCTGATGAAGCCGGGCGCGATCCTGATCAACACGGCGCGCGGCAGTGTCCTCGACGTGCCGGCGTTGGTCCGGGCGCTTTCCGACGGGAGGCTGCGGGCCGCCGGGCTCGACGTCCTGCCGCAGGAGCCGCTGATCCGCGAGGAGGCGCAGATCTTCCGCGAGGCGTGGACCGAAGGCCACGACCTGAAGGCGCTCGTCGCCAACCACGTGCTGCTGCGCTTCCCGAACGTGATCGTCACGCCGCACAACGCCTACAACACGGAAAGCGCGGTGCGACGCATCATCGAGACCACGCTGGAGAACATCGAGGCCTTCGTCCGTGGCGAGCCGCGCAATTTGGTCACCCATGGCTGACGACAAGGCCGCCGGAGCGCCCGTCGGTGTCCATGGGAGGCGTCAGGCGCCGCCTCCATCACACGAACCGGCACAGGCAGCTTCCACACCGGCGGAGCCGGACAGCGGCCCCGTCCGGATCGACCGCGGTGAGCCGCTGCCGCTCGGGCTGCACGATTGCCGCGACGGCTTGAACATCGCGGTGTTCAGCCGGCACGCCACGGCCATGACCCTGCTTCTATACGAGACGGCCGCCGGGACCCAGCCGAGCGCCCGGTTCCCTCTCGATGCCCGGTGTCACCGGACCGGCGACATCTGGCATGCCAGCTTGACGGGAGACCTTCGCGGGAAGCTCTATGCTCTGCAGGCCGACGGGCCTCGTTCGCGGGCTGGCGGAGACGAGTTCGATCCGCATCAAACGCTGCTCGATCCCTACGCCGCCGCCGTTACAGACCTGTCCGGCGGTTCGCGTGGCCGCTGCGTCATCGCCGACCAGCGCTTCGACTGGGCCGACGACGCACCGCTCCGCCATCCCTGGAGCGAGACCATCCTCTACGAGACCCATGTGCGCGGGCTCACGATCGACCCGTCCTCCGGGGTCCGCCGACCGGGGGAATATCTCGGCGTCGTCGAGAAGATCCCCTATCTGCGGGAGCTCGGCATCACCGCCCTCGAACTGATGCCGGTCCAGGCCTTCGACCCGGAGGCGGCCGAAGGGCTCAACCCGCTGAGCGGCGAGCGGCTGCGCGACTACTGGGGCTACAATCCAGTCGCCCTGTTCGCGCCGATGCCGGGCTATGCCGGCGATGTCGCGCCAGGCGGCGAGCTCGTCGCCTTCAAGACCATGGTCCGCGAGCTTCACCGGGCAGGCATCGAGATCATCCTCGACGTCGTCTTCAACCACACGGCGGAAGGGGGAAGGAACGGTCCGACCTACAGCTTCCGGGGGCTCGACGACGCGATCTACTACATCCTGACGCCCGATGGGGAATACGTGGACTATTCCGGCTGCGGCAACACGCTGAACTGCAACCATCCGGTGGTGCGCAGCATGGTCGTCGACTGCCTGCGGCACTGGGTGATCCACTGCCACGTCGACGGCTTCCGCTTCGACCTCGCCTCGGTGCTCGGGCGGGATGAGCAAGGCAACCTGCTGGCGAACCCGCCTCTGCTCGAACAGATCGCCGAGGACCCGATCCTGCGCGACGTCAAGCTGATCGCCGAGGCCTGGGACGCCGGCGGCGCGTTCCAGGTGGGCAGCTTTCCCGGCGGGCGCTGGGCCGAGTGGAACTGTCACTTTCGCGACGATGTCCGCCGCTTCTGGCGCGGCGACCCGGGCATGACCGGGGCGTTGGCGACCCGTCTCGCTGGCAGCAGCGATCTCTATCAGCCGGGCGGCGAAAGCCCGCTCAACAGCATCAACTTCATCACCAGCCACGACGGCTTCACGCTCAACGACCTCGTCAGCTACGCGCGCAAGCACAACGAGGCGAACGGTGAGGACAACCGTGACGGCCTCGACGAGAACTACAGCGACAACAACGGCGCCGAAGGACCGACCGACGATCCGCACATCGAAGCGATGCGGCTGCACCGGATCAGGAACCTGCTCGCCACGCTCCTGCTCTCGCGCGGCGTGCCGATGCTGCTCGGCGGCGACGAGTTCCGCCGCACGCAGGCGGGCAACAACAACGCCTATTGCCAGGACAATGCGATCTCCTGGTACGACTGGTCGCTGGCGGAGCGGAATGGCGAACTCGTGCAGTTCGTCCGGCGGCTGATCGCGCTGCGCAAGGCGCATCCGGTCCTGCGCTCCGAAACTTTCTACACGGACGGGGAGATCAACTGGTTCGGACCAGCAGGGCAAGAGCCCGACTGGAACGGGGCCGACAACCGGCTCGGCTGTCTCGTGCGGGGCAGCGACGTGGCACTCTGCCTGCTCTTCAACGGCTCTCCTGCCCGATGCCGGTTCGTCGTGCCGGCGCCGCCAGGGGGAGGATGGGAGGTGGTGATCGACACGTCGAAGGAGCAAACCACCGCCGACGCTTCGTTCGGCGCCGGACACCGGATGAATGCTGCGGGCGAGATCTGGCTCGAGGCGTGCACGACAGTCGTCGCTGTCAGCCGCTCCAAGGAAGCGTAGCTCAGAAACCTGAGGCGGGTTCTCGGCCCGCCGGAATCGACCAGAGAGGAGTCTAAAAGATGAGCAGAGTGCGAGACAAGGTGGCGATCGTGACAGGAGCCGCGCTGGGGCTGGGCGAGGCCTCGGCGCGGATGCTGGCGCGGGAGGGCGCAAAGGTGGTCGTCACCGACATCAAGGAGGAGGAAGGCGAGCGGGTGGCGCAGGACGTCGCCGCGGCCGGTGGCGAGGCAATCTATCTCCATCACGACGTCGCCGACGAGAGCGCGTGGCAGCGAATGATCCAGGCCACCCTCGACCACTTCGGACGGCTCGACGTGCTGGTCAACAATGCCGGCGTCGGCTGGGGTGGGCCGCCCGAGGAGGAGACGCTGGAGCGCTGGCGCCGGCTGATGAGCGTCAATCTCGACGGCGTGTTCCTCGGCACCAAGCACGCGATCCTGGCGATGAAGCGGAAGGATCCGCCGGGCGGCTCGATCATCAACCTGGCCTCAATCGAGGGTCTGGTCGGCGACCCCAATCTCGGCGCCTACAATGCGTCTAAGGGCGGCGTGCGAATGTACACCAAGTCGGTGGCGCTCTATTGCGCCAAGGCGGGGTTGAACATCCGGGTGAACTCGATCCATCCTGGCTACATCTGGACGCCGATGGTCGAGAACTACCTTGCCGAGAACGGCGACGTCGAGGAGGGCCGGCAGGCCCTTAACGCCCTGCACCCGATCGGTCATGTCGGCGAACCGGACGACATTGCTTATGGCGTGCTCTATCTCGCTTCGGACGAGTCGAAGTTCGTAACCGGCGCCGAACTGGTGATCGACGGCGGCTACACCGCCCAATAAGCGGCCTGCCGCCGCGACATCCGTTCACTCGCCGGCTTCGAACTCCCCTGCGCGCCGGCCTTCAGCGCCGAGCAATGCAATGACCGACCTTATTCAGCAGCAACCGACCGCCATGAATCCGGCTCGGCCCTGGCACGCCGTTCCCGTCGAGGAGGCTTTGCAGGTACTTGCAACCGGCTACGACGGTCTGGACGGGCAAGAAGCCTCCCGGCGGCTTTCCGGGCACGGCCGCAACCGCCTGCCGGTAGGCAAGACGCGCAGCGCGCTCCGCCGCTTCCTCGCCCAGTTCGACAACCTGCTGATCTACGTACTGCTTGCCTCCGCGGCGATCACCCTGGCGCTCGGCCACGGCACCGATGCGGCGGTGATCGCGGCCGTCGTGCTCCTCAATGCCGCGATCGGCTTCGTGCAGGAGGGTCGCGCCGAGCGGGCGCTCAGTGCCATCCGCAGCATGCTCGCGCCGCACGCCTCGGTAATGCGCGGCGGGCATCGCCTCACAGTCGAGGCGGAGACTCTGGTCCCGGGCGACCTCGTGCTGCTCGATCCCGGTGATCGGGTCCCGGCCGACCTCCGTCTTCTTCGGACACGCAACCTGCGGATCGAGGAGGCGGCGCTGACCGGTGAATCGGTTCCGGTCGACAAATCACCGGCGCCGGTCGTTGCCGAAGCGCCGCTCGGGGATCGCAATTCCGTCGCCTTCTCGGGCACGCTGGTCGCCGCGGGCCGGGGCGCCGGCGTGGTCGTCGCCACCGGCGCCGACACCGAGATTGGGCGCGTCAGCGCGCTGGTCGGTGCGGTCGAGACGCTGAGAACGCCGCTGCTGCGCCAAATGGACGGCTTCGCTAGGCGCCTCACCTTCGTCGTCCTCGGCCTGTCGGCGGTGATCTTCGCCTTTGCCGTCCTCGTCCGCGGCTACGCCGCAGAGGACGCCTTCCTCGTCGTCGTCGGTGTTGCGGTGGCCGCCATCCCCGAGGGATTGCCGGCGGTGATGACGATCGCGCTCGCCATTGGCGTGCGGCGCATGGCGGCGCGGAACGCCATCGTCCGGCGCCTGCCCGCGGTCGAGACGCTGGGCTCGGTCTCGATCATCTGCACCGACAAGACGGGCACGCTGACGCGCAATGAGATGACGGTAGCGGCGGCAGTGACCTCCGTTGCCACCTTCGCCGTCAGCGGCGAAGGCTATGACCCAAGCGGCGCGATCCGGCATGGCGAGAAAGAGGTCGATCCGGCCAAGCACCCCGTCCTGGCCGAGCTGGCGCGCGCGGCTCTGCTCTGCAATGACGCGGCCCTCCGGCGGGCCGCGGGTGGGTGGGTGGTGGATGGCGACCCGATGGAGGGCGCCCTAGTGCAGCGACTCATTGAAGGGATGCAGTGGGCAGCACCTGAGCTTCTCCAGGATCGTTTCGGCGGGCTTGGTCCAGACGAAGGGTTTGGCCTTTCCGTTGTGCTCCCGGATGAACCGGCGGATTTCGTCTTCCAACTGGGGGACGGAGGTGAAGACGCCGCGCCTCAGGCGCTTGCGGGTCAGGGTCGAGAAGAAGCCCTCGACGGCGTTCAACCAGGAGGCCGAGGTGGGCGTGAAGTGGAAAACCCAGCGCGGGTGGTCGGCCAACCAAGCCTGGACCTTGGGATGCTTGTGGGTCCCGTAATTGTCCAGGATGGCATGGATGATCTTGCCCGCCGGGACGGCGCGCTCGACGGCGTTGAGGAACTTGATGAACTCCTGGTGGCGATGCTGGGCCATGCAGCGGCCGACCACGGTGCCGTCCAGCACATTCAGCGCGGCGAACAGGGTGGTGGTGCCGTGGCGCTTGTAATCGTGGGTCATGGTCCCGCATTTCCCCGGCTTCAGCGGCAGTCCCGGCTGGGTACGGTCGAGCGCCTGGATCTGGCTTTTCTCGTCGATGGAGACGACCACCGCATGGGCGGGCGGGTCCATGTACAGCCCGACGACGTCCTCGACCTTGGTTGCGAAGGCCGGATCGTTCGACCGCTTGAAGGTGCGGATGCGGTGGGGCTGGAGCCGGTGCGCCTCCCAGATGCGTTGGACGGTGCGCAGGCTCAGGCCGACGGCCTTGGCCATCGCCCGACCCGTCCAGTGTGTCGCCGTGCCCGGCGGCTCCGCGCAGGTCAGGGACACGACCCGCTGCACCGTATCCGGCGGAATCGGGGCCTTGCCCGGCTTGCGGCTCGGTTCGCGCAGCAGGACATCCACGCCCCTCTCGGCGAAGCGGCGCTGCCAGCGCCAGACCGAGGGACGGCTCACCCCGGTCTGCCGGGCGATCTCAAGGACCGGCAGGCGCTCCGCCGACAACAGAACGATCCGGGCCCGCTGCACATGCTTGAGCGGGCGGTTGCGGTCCCCAATGACGGCGGCCAACCGCGCGCGGTCCTCAGGGCTGATGATGACGCTGACTGTCTGGGCCATAAGCCCAGACTCGCACACCGCCGACCCGCTGTGAATCCTTTGTCGGCGTCAATGCACTAGTCGCTTTCGCGACCAAGATGGGGATCGATGCTGAGCCTTTGCGCCGGCACCTGCCGCGGACGGACGAAATTCCATTTGACGCTCAGCACCGCTTCATGGCGACGCTGCACCACGATCATGCCGGCGGGGCTTTCCTCTGCCTCAAGGGGGCGCCGGAGCGGGTGCTGGCGATGTGTCATCGCCAGCGTGGTCCCGCGGGCGATGAGCTCCTCGACCCGTCGATCTGGCGCGAGCAGGTGGAGGCGCTGGCGGCGCGGGGACAGCGGGTGCTCGCCGTCGCCACCAAGCCGATGCCGCGACAAATGCACACTCTCGCTTTCGCCGACGCCGAGGGCGGCCTGACGCTGTTGGGCCTGCTCGGTCTGATCGACCCACCGCGCGAAGAGGCCGTCACGGCGGTGCGCGACTGCCAGGCGGCGGGCATCCGGGTCAAGATGATCACCGGCGACCACGCCGCGACCGCCGCCGCCATCGCCCGGCAGATCGGGATCGTAAATTCCGACTTCGTCGCCACCGGCGCAGAACTCGACGAACTCGACGACGCGGCGCTGCGCCGCACGGCGCACGATACCGACGTCTTTGCCCGCACCACGCCGGAGCACAAGCTGCGCCTGGTCGAGGCGCTTCAGGCCGACCGTGCGGTGCTGGCGATGACCGGCGACGGGGTTAACGACGCGCCGGCGCTGAAGCGCGCCGATGTCGGCGTCGCCATGGGGCGAAAGGGTACGGAGGCCGCGAAGGAGGCGGCCGAGATGGTGCTTGCCGACGACAACTTCGCCTCCATCGTCGCCGCGGTGCGTGAGGGCCGCACGGTCTACGACAACGTCAAGAAGGTCATCGCCTGGACCCTGCCGACCAACGGCGGCGAGGCGCTGTCCATCATCGGCGCCATCCTGATCGGGCTGACGCTGCCGATGACTGCGGTGCAGATCCTGTGGATAAACATGGTCACCGCGCTGGCGCTCGGGCTCACCCTGGCGTTCGAGCCGACCGAGCCCGGTACCATGCGCCGGCCACCTCGCGCGGCCGGCGAGCCGCTGCTGTCGCGATTCGTGGTCTGGCGGATCGTCTTCGTGTCGATCTTGTTCGTGATCGGGACGTTCGGAATGTTTTTCTGGGCCGAACGTCGAGGACTGTCGCTGGAGGAAGCGCGCACGCTGGTGGTCAACACCATCGTGGTGATGGAGATTTTCTATCTGTTCAGCGTGCGCTTCCAGCATGGTCCCTCTCTCACTTGGTCCGGCGTCCTGGGCACTCCGGCGGTGCTGATCGGTGTCGGAGTCGTCGTGCTTCTCCAACTCGCTTTCACCTATGCGCCGCCTCTCCAGGCCCTGTTCGATACAAGGCCGGTGGGACCGTCGGACGGACTCGCGGTGGTGGGCACAGGAATCGCCCTGTTGGCCATTCTCGAAATCGAGAAGCTGGTTCGGCGAATCTGCAGGCGCCTACGCCTTCGTGGTCAGGCCGCATGAGGAGAACACTTCCCTCAGATCGGATGGGAGGTCGAATAGCCGAAGGACGGGCTGTGCCGGGACGTTTGACAGCTCAGGTATCCGCCGTCCGAAAACCCCTGCGCCCTTGTGCCGCTCAGGTGATCACGGACGGTTTATCCCGCTCGAGCCGGGCGGAGAACCCCGCGAACTCGCGCGCCATGGCCGCAAGGTCGGCCAACGCCGATTGCACATCCTGGTCGTGCCGACCCGGATTTGATTCATAGCGTTCAAGATAAATCCGCAGGATCGCGCTGCCAGTTCCCGTGCCGGACAGCCGGTAGACGATGCGAGAGCCGTCGTCGAAGAGAAGGCGGACACCCTGGTGGGGTGTCACACGGTGATCCACGGGATCCGTGTAGCTGAAGTCGTCTCCCAGACGGATCGTCAACCCGCCGAGTCGGCGTCCGCTCAATTCGCCGATTCGGGCGCGAAGCACGCCCATGATCACGTTCGCGGCTTCGCTGTCGATATCCTCATAGTCGTGCCGGGAATAGAAGTGGCGTCCATATCTCCGCCAGTGATCCCGCACGATCTCCGCCAGCGGTTGCCGGCGTTCGGCCAGGATGCTCAGCCACAGCAGCACCGCCCATAGGCCATCCTTCTCGCGGACGTGGTCCGAACCCGTTCCGAAACTCTCCTCGCCGCATAATGTGACCTTGCCGGCGTCAAGCAGACTGCCGAAGAACTTCCAGCCGGTCGGCATCTCGAAGCAGGGGATGCCGAGCTCCTCGGCGACCCGGTCGACCGCACGGCTGGTCGGCATCGAGCGCGCGACGCCGACCAGCCCGGCGCGGTAGCCTGGAGCGAGGTGCGCATTGGCGGCGAGAACCGCCAGGCTGTCGCTCGGGGTCACGAAGAAGCCGGGTCCAAGTATCATGTTGCGATCGCCGTCGCCGTCGGAGGCCGCCCCGAAATCCGGCGCATCCGCGCCATTCATGGCCTCGACCAGTTCCCACGCGCGGACCAGGTTCGGGTCGGGCTTGCCGCCGCCGAAGTCCGGCAGCGGCACCCCGTTTACGACGGTGCCGGCCGGGGCGCCGAGACGGTCCTCCAGGATCGCACGGGCATAGGGGCCCGTGACCGCGTGCATGGCGTCGAACCGCATCCGAAAGACGCCGGACCCGAGAAACTCTCGGAGGCGCTCAAAATCGAACAGCGTCTCCATCAGCGCCGCGTAGTCGGCGACGGGATCGACGACCTCGACCACCGTGTCGCCGAGGGCGGTCACGCCGAGCCGGTCGATGTCGACGTCCGGCGCGTCGACGGTACGATACGCCTCGATCCTCAGGCTCTGCGCATAGATCGCGTCGGTCAGAGCCTCCGGCGCCGCGCCGCCGTTCGCAGCGTTGTACTTGATCCCGAAATCCCCCTCGGGGCCGCCGGGGTTATGGCTCGCCGATAGGATCAGGCCGCCGAAGGCGCGTTGCTTGCGGATGAGATGGGAGGCGGCCGGCGTCGACAACAGGCCCTGTCGGCCGACGATGATGCGGCCGAAACCGTTCGCCACCGCCATCCTAAGGACGGTCTGGATGGCGCGGCGATTGTAGTACCGACCATCGCCGCCGACGACGAGGCTCCGTCCACGATGGTCGCCCACGGCGTCGAAGATCGCCTGTACGAAGTTTTCTAGGTAGTGCGGCTGCCGGAACACCGAGACCTTCTTGCGCAGCCCTGACGTGCCCGGTCGCTGATCGGGAAAGGGGCGCGTGGAGACTGTGCGAATGTTCATCGTTTTCGGCAATCGGGAACTAGCGGAGGTAAGCTTCGCTCGCATAGCGGCGCATCATGCGCTGGCTGTTGAAGCGGGGACCGATCTTGCTGATCGAGTCCTTCATCATCCGGATCCAGCGACCACGGTCGGCGTGATAGAGCGGCAGGACCGTTCGTTCGAGCTTGTCGTAGAGGTCCTGGGCATCGTCTTCATGGCGCTGGTCGTCCTGGCCGATCGCCCAGCCGGTCACCCCCTCGACCCAGGCCTCGATCCACCAGCCGTCGAGGACGCTCAGGTTGAGGACGCCGTTCAGCGCCGCCTTCATCCCGCTGGTGCCCGACGCCTCGTAGGGCGGCAGCGGCGTGTTCAGCCACACGTCCGCACCGGCGACGAGTTTGTTCGCGAGCGTCATGTCGTAGTTCGGCAGGAATGCCATCGGGATGTCGCCCGCCAGGCTGCGCATGTGGGCGTGGATTTCGGCGATCAGAGCCTTGCCGCCCTCGTCGCGCGGATGCGCCTTGCCGGCCATCACCAACTGGAACGGTTGGCCGCGGCTTATCGCCCGCAGCCGCTCCAGGTCCGTAAACAGCAGGTCCGGGCGCTTGTAGCCGGTCATTCGGCGGGCGAAGGCGATCACCGGCACGTCCGGCCGCATCGCCACACCGGCCAGACGCTGGATCTCGGCGAGCAAGTCGCCTTTGGCTTCCTGATGCGCCGTCCAGACGGCGTCGTCCGAAAGCTGGTCCGCCCCCAACAGTTCCTCCGGATCGTGCCCCCAGTCAGGGGCGATCTCCTGAAACAGCCGGACAAAGGCCGGGTGTGTCCAGGTCGGGGCATGCACACCGTTGGTCACGGCCCGGATCCCGTAGCCAGGAAACATACGCCGGGCCGTCTCGGCGTGGCGCATCGCGACCCCGTTCACGTATCCGCTCAGATTGAGCGCCAGGCGCGTCATGTTCAGGCGGTCGGGTCCCGCCAGCAGCTTCATCTGGTCCAGCGGTAGAAAGTCGCCGAGCAGACGCTCCGCATCTTCGTAGTCGAAGCGGTCGTGGCCGGCCTCGACGGGCGTATGGGTGGTGAAGACGCAGCGTTCGCGCACCCTGTCGGCATCGTAGCGCAGTGCACCGTCGCTCGGCCGGTCGCTCGGATGCCGATGCTCGCGCAATAGGCCAGCCGCGAGCAGCGCGGCGTGGCCCTCGTTGAGGTGATAGGTCTCGATGTCGAAGCCGAGCGCGTGCAGGATTCGCATGCCGCCGACGCCGAGCACGATCTCCTGCTTGAGACGGTAGGCTTCGTCGCCGCCGTAGAGGCGATCGGTGATCGCGCGGTCGGCGGGATCGTTGTGCTCCAGCCTTGTGTCGAGCAGGAGGACCGGGATCGCATGTCCGACCGGGCAGGTCAGAACGTACAGCCACGGCCGTACCCAAACCGCACGCCCTTCGATCCGAACGGCCACCATGGCGTCGAGCGGTGTCGCCCAATCCGCCAGATCCCACGGATCGGCGTGATCGACCTGCCGGCCGTCGCCATCGATCTCCTGGCGCAGATAACCCTCCCGGCTGGCGAGGGTCAGGAAGACCATCGGCAGTTCGAGGTCGGCGCAGGACCGGGCGGTGTCGCCGGCGAGCACGCCAAGCCCGCCGGAATAGGTGTGCATCTCGGGACGCAGGGCAATCTCCATCGAGAAATAGGCGATCCGCCTGCGCGGGAGGAAGGGATCAATCGGCGACATTCGCTCGGTTCCTTACACGCCCCACGCATAGGCGGGGATGCTGCTGACATTGAGCTCCACGCCCTTCACGCCGGGCGCGTTCGTGGCAGCGACGCGCAGCGCTTCGCCCTGTTCTGGCGAATCGACGACGCCCCAGACCTGGACGATGCCGTCCACGACCACGACGCTTACGCCGTAGGTCGGCGCCCAGTCGGCCGCCTGTATCTCTTCGAGGATCTGCTTTCGGATCGTCTCGTCCTCGACGGAAGCGGGGACGGCCGGAGCATGGCGTTGCGCCGCAAAGCCGCGTAGCAGGTCGGCGCGGCTGACGATGCCGACGACCTTGCCGCTACGCACGACCGGCACGCGCTTGATCCGCTTTGTCTCCAGGAGATGCGCGATGTCGCCGGCCTGCGTGTCCTCCGTGACCGTGACGACGTCACGCGTCATGACGTCGGCAGCGGAGCGGCCGTGGGTCTTGACATACTCCGCCGCGTTCGCGCCGGAGCCCGAGAAAAGCCGCAGCCACCAGGAGCCGTGCCGATGGCTGCCGTCTTCCGCGCGACGCAGGAAGTCGCCTTCGCTCACCATCCCGACCAGCCTGCCGGCGCTATCGATCACCGGCACGCCGCTGATGTGCCGTTCGAGGAGAAGCCGCGCCACGTCCGACACGCAGGTCTCCGGTGCGACCGAGACGACAGGCGTTGTCATGATGTCCTTTGCCCTCATCATCGTCCTCCCAGCGCGTCGACGACCGCGCCGATACCCAGCGCTGCGTTGGTCTTGACAATGGATTCGCGGGGATCGCGCACCTGCCCGACCAGGGCCCGGATCGCATCCACCGTCTCCGGGATGACGATCGCCTGGTTGTCGACCATGTAGCCGTAGAAGAGCTCGTCGCCTTCAACCTTCAGCATGTCGGCCCACAGCGCCACCTCGTAGAGGTTATCGTGTGGGCGGCCGAGATCAGCCATCAGCTCCTTGACCGCGTTGATCGCAGTCAGGCCGTCCGCCATGCGGATGAGCGCGATGCGGGGGGACGAGCGGAAGGCCTCGAGCACCTCCTCCTTGTCGGCCGATCGCGTCAGTTGCACCGCCCAGTAGTGCAGGTGCGCTAGGGTCTCCGGCACCTTCACGGCCATGGTGATTACGTCGAGGTCGGGATCGACGCTCTGGGCGTCGGGCCCTTGGTGGCTCGGGATCTCGGCCTCGGGCACCAGCGTGTTCATGATGCCGCCCAGATGGCTCTCCCATGGGTCGGTCGCGCGTCGCAGCAGCGTCCCGCGCGCCCGGCGCAGCAGTCCGGCATGCTTGAGCGCCGTGAGGGTGCGCACGATCGAAGTGGTGTTGCAGGAGACGACGCGCGTGCTGTCCCGGCCCAGCGCGCTCTCATAGCTGGCCTCGGCGACGAAGGAGTGGCCAGTCACTTCGTGCTTTTCGCCACCCTGGACGATGAACTTCATGCCCTTCTGGCGGTAGAGCTCGACGTTCTTCGCCGCCACGCGCTTCGGCGTGCAGTCGACGACCACATCCGAAGCGCCGAGAAGGTCGTCGAGGGCGCCGGCGACATCGAGCCCGGCATCGCGCATCGCCTGTGCTTGCTCGCTCGTGGCGCCGTAGAGCCGGAAGCCCTTCTGCGTCACCATCCGCGCCCGCCAGTCGGCACTGATGTCCGACACGCCGGCCAGCTCCATGTCCTCCTGTTGGGCCACTGCATCGGCGACGCGCTTGCCGATCACGCCGTAGCCGTTGACGGCGACGCGGGTCTTGCTGTTTGTGTTCATGTCTTTCTCCTCAGGTGAGCGTGGAAACTGTTCGTTGGCTCCGGGGCATTCGGCTCCTGTGCATCGCTACAGCCGTCCCGAACGGGCAACCGCCCGCACCAGCCGGAATGACAGCCACAGCGCAAACGCGTAGCCGAGCAACGCGAGCAGGGGTATATCCCCGAACACGCGCGGCCCGGCGCTGTGCAGCATGAGCAGCGAGGCCGCCACATAAAGGCCGAGCGTGACCGTGGCCAAGGCGAGGCGGTTGCCGGTTCGGTCGAGATGTGCCTGCAGGCGCTCCAGTCCCTCGTGCCGCATGATAAGGAGCGGCCCGCCGCCCTCGCGCTGCGCCCGGTGCAGCCAGGCCGCGAGCATTCCCGGCAGGTCCTGCGCGGTCAGAGCGGCTTCGGTCTTGAGCCGGGTGAAGGTCGTCGCAGCCGCGTTCCCGCGCAGGACGCCCTCCATCATTTCGCCGCCCCGCGCCAACAATGTGTCCAGGACCTTGAATTCCGGGTCGAGCGTTCGCAGCGCGCTCTCGACCAGGTACAGCGCCCGCATGAGCACCACGAGGTTGTGCGGAACGACGAAACTCTCGCCCGAGCCCAGCCGGGCGACGCGCAGCACGGCCTCGGCGAGCGACCAGTCCTTGAGCGGCAGCGCGGCATAGTCGGATAGGATCTCCTCAATACCGCGGATGAAGGCGGGACGGTCGATCGGCCCGCCGAGCAGGCCCAGATCGACGGCCGCGTCGAACATCCACGCCGCGTCCTTGTTCACGAACGCCTGAAGGTAGAGCGCGAGGGAGCGGCGGGTGCGGCCGTCGAGATAGCCGACCAGCCCAAAATCATGGAAGCAGAGGCGTCCGTCCGGCATGACGAAGAGGTTGCCTGGATGGGGATCGCCGTGGAAGAAGCCGACCACGAAGAACTGATGGAGATAGGCATCGATCAGAACCTGTGCGAGCTGCGGGCCGTCGACAGAGGGGTCGCCGATACTCAGCCCGCCGCTCATCTCCTGCACCAGTACGGCCTCGGCATAGAGATCGTCGATCACGTTCGGAATGTTGAGCCCCGGCCATCCGCGGAAGGCTTCGCCGAATCGGCGGATGCTGCGTGCCTCCTGCCGAAAGTCCGCTTCCTTGCGGAGATTGGCCCAGATCTCGTCGACGATGCGGAGCGGCTGGTAGCGCTGGAGGCGTGGTGCCAGCACCAGGATGAGGCGGCCTATGCCGACGAACGCGTGCATGTCGCGATCGATCTGGACCCGGATGCCGGGGCGACGGATCTTGACGATGACGGCGCGCCCGTCCGGCAGGCGAGCCCGGTGCACCTGGGCGATCGAGGCCGCTGCCATCGGTTCCGTCTCGAACGCCCCGAAGACCTGCTCGACCGGTCGGCCGAGCGCGACCTCGACCGCATGCCGCGCTTCCGCGCCAGGGAAGGGCGCGACGTGGTCCTGCAGCCGGCGGAGTTCGGCGAGCCAGGTATCGGGCAGCAGGTCGCGGCGCAAGCTGAGCGTCTGCCCGAACTTCACGAAGGTCGGGCCAAGCCGCTCGAGCGTGATGCGAAGCCGGCGCGGCAATTGAGACCCCTCGGCCGGCGTGCCGCGCAGGCGCTCGACCGTCGCCGCGCCGAGCAGGCTGGCGGCGCCCGCGCCGATTCGGAGGAGCCGGCCGCCGATCATGAGGCGAACGCTCGCTGGGCGGTCCTCATGGCGCGACGTCCTCCGCCATGACGTCCCGGCGCTCCCGGTCGGTGATGTAGTCGCGCGTCAGTGGCACTGCGTCGCGTCGGCGCGCGAGCTGGAGCTGGAACACCATCATCGGGCCGTCGCGGAACGCGGCCTCGCAGACCGCCAGGTAGAACTCCCACATGCGACAGAAGCGCTCGTCGTAGATGGCTTGCGCGCGGTCGCGGTTGGCCTGGAAGCGCTCGAGCCAGTGCCGCAGCGTCTCCGCATAATGCAGCCGCAGGATCTCGATGTCGGTGACCCAAAGTCCCGAGCGCTCGACGACGGCCAGGACCTCCGACAGCGCAGGGCAATAGCCGCCTGGAAAGATGTATTTGCGCAGCCAAGGATCGGTGGAGCCGGGCGGATCGGCCCGTCCGATCGCATGCACGAGGGCGATGCCGTCTGGGTTCAGGCGGTTGCGCAGCGTGTCGAAATAGGCGCGGTAGTGCGCCACCCCGACGTGCTCGAACATGCCGACGGAGACGATCCGGTCATAGGTTCCCTGCTCCTCCCGGTAATCGCGCAGGGCAAAGCGCACATGGGAGGACAGGCCCGCGGCGACGGCACGCTCAGTTGCGACGGCGAGCTGCTCCTGCGACAGCGTGAGACCGGTGACGTCCACCCTAGCCGTCTGCGCCATCTCCAGTGCGAGCCCGCCCCAGCCCGAGCCAACGTCCAGCACGCGCATGCCGGGCTCGAGCAGGAGCTTCGCCATGATGTGGCGCTTCTTTTTCTCCTGCGCTTCCTCGAGAGTCTCGGCGCCGGTCTGGAAATAGGCACATGAATACTGACGGTCGCGGTCGAGGAACAGATCGTAGAGCGCGCCCGACAGATCATAGTGGTGCGCGACATTGGCGCGCGCCCGCCCGAGGCGATTGTCCTGCTGAAGCCTGCGCAGCATGCGATCGAGCTCGCCCCGAACCGCGCCGATCGGATGCCGGCCGAGGGCTTCGAGATTGCTGGTGCAAAGGTGGAGGAGATCTCGTAGCGTCCCTTGCTCGATCGTGATCGTACCATCCATGTAGGCTTCGCCCAGGGCCAGCGACGGGCGAAGAAGGATACGCATCGGCAACAGCGGATCGTGAAGTCTGACCAAGACGTCTGGACCGCTGTCGCCAGGGCCGAAGGGGTGGACCCGGCCGGCAGCATCGATCACCGTCAACCGGCCGGTCCGGATCATTTCGGTGAGAAGTCGAGAGAGGAAGGGCAAGGGAGAGCAGGCGGCTCCCTCGGGGTACGCGGCCGGAACATCTGTCTGGGGCTGAGTGGCCATTTCTTCGCTTTCGCGTCTTCGCTTTCGCGGACATCATTGTTTCTTCCGCGCGATCACTGCGCGGGTCGAGACGGCTTTCCGGCTTCGCCATGGGGCGGGACTCGCTCATGACGCGACGCGGCATAGTGGTCTGGCGCCGCCACGAACGCGGCGCGGCAAGCGGCGGAGCAGAAGAAATATGCCCAGCCGCGATGCTCGACCGGCTCGGCCTCTCCGAGATCAACTGTCTTCCCGCAAACCGGATCTGTTACCTCCATTCCGTGACCTCCTCTCTGAGGGACCATGCCTTTACCAGCAAAGCGCTCATTCGCCCGGGAACGAACGCGCAAAACCCACCAAGCCGTTTCCCGCACCTACGCGTAGTGAACAGGCGTCGTTATCCCGAAAAGACGCGGAAGCTTTGAAGTCCTTACAGCGCAACCTCGCGCAGATTCGGTGCCGTCCTTCTGGTCGCTCGTGAAGCGCTTCCGCGGCCCCGGAGTCCCCCTTCATGCTCAAGGCAGGCGGAAGCTTACCCGTGCCTCTCCAGGTTTCGCTTCCGGCTCACTCTGGACCCGGTGTCCATCATCCGCGCTGAACAGCAGTGGCTGCGGCCAGGCCGACGCCCGGCGGGGCGGCAGTCCAGCCGCCCGCATCGCGGGCGACAGATCGGTCGATCGTCTCAAGGTCTTCGGACGAAAGCGTTTCCTGGTTCAACAGGTTCTGCGCCGCACGACCAAGCAGGTCGCGGTTCGTCGAAAGGATCGCCACGGCGCGCAGGAACGCCGTCTCCACCAATTCGCGCACGGCGGCATCGATCCCCGAGGCCGTTTCCTCGCCGTAGCGCCGCGGCTGCCAGCTCGCTCCGCCCGGCCCGCCGAGAAAGGGCGCGGCGTCCGTCTCGTACGCGACCTGCCCCAGTTTCGGGTCCATGCCGAACCGCGCCACCATGCTCCGCGCGATCTCGGTGGCCTTGACGAGGTCGTCGGCCGCCCCCGTCGAGACTTCGTCGTAGACGAGGCTCTCCGCTGCTCGCCCGCCGAGGAGGACGGCCATGCGGTTCATCAGCTCCTTCCGGTCCATCAGAAAGCGGTCCTCGAGCGGACGCTGGATGGTGTAGCCGAGCGCCGCGACGCCGCGCGGGATAATCGACACCTTCTGCACCGGATCGACGCCCGGCAGAGCCATTGCGACCAGGGCGTGCCCCATTTCGTGATGGGCGACGACGTCCCGCTCGTGCGGGTTCAGAAGGCGGTTCTTCTTCTCGAGGCCGGCGACGATGCGCTCGATCGCCTGCGTGAAGTCCTCGAAGCCGATACTCTCGCCATTACGGCGCGTCGCCAGCAGCGCCGCCTCGTTGACCAGATTCGCAAGGTCGGCGCCGGTGAAGCCCGGCGTGAGCGCCGCCAGATCCTCGACCGGCAGGTCCGGTGCCAGCTTCACCTTTTCCAGGTGGACCCTCAGGATTGCGACGCGGCCCTGCTTGTCCGGCCGGTCGACGAGCACCTGGCGATCGAAGCGGCCGGCGCGCAGCAAGGCCGGATCGAGGACCTCCGGGCGGTTCGTCGCCGCCAGCAGGACGGTGCCGACGCTCGGGTCGAAGCCGTCCATCTCGGTGAGGAGTTGGTTGAGCGTCTGCTCCTTCTCGTCGTGACCGCCCCCTGGCAGCATCGCGCCGCGGGCGCGCCCGAGCGCGTCGAGCTCGTCGATGAAGATGATGGCCGGAGCCTGCTTGCGCGCCTGCTCGAACAGGTCGCGGACGCGGGCGGCGCCGACGCCGACGAACATCTCGACGAACTCGGAGCCCGAGATCGAGAAGAAGCGCACGCCGGCTTCGCCCGCCACCGCCCGCGCGAGCAGGGTCTTGCCGGTCCCCGGCGGTCCCACCAGCAGCACCCCCTTCGGCATGCGCGCGCCGAGCCGGCTGTAACCCTGGGGGTCCTTGAGGAAGGCGACGATCTCCCTCAGCTCGTCCTTCGCTTCGTCGACACCGGCCACATCAGCGAAAGTCACCTTGGTGTCCTTCTCGACATACACCTTGGCCTTGGACTTGCCGATGGCCATCAGGCCGCCGCCTTGCCCCATCGCCATCGGCCGAACCAGGAACATCCAGAGCAGGAGGAAGAGAAGCATCGGCATGAGCCAGCTCGCAACGCTCTGTAGAAGGCCGGGACCGGGCTCGCCGGAGAAGGTGATCCCCTTGCTGGCGAGGGAATCCGCCAGATCCTTAGGCACGCGCTCCACCGTGAAGTGCTGCGGCTGGCCCTCCGGCATTGCGCTCTGACCATCCGTAGTCTTGTAGGCGCCGGTGATCCGGTCAGGGCCGACCACCAGGTCGGTGACATTGCCCTGGTCGACGAGCTGCTGGAACTCGCTATAGGGGATCGTCTCGATGTGGGTCGGCTGGAACAGCAGTTGCTGGATCCAGATCACCGCGAGAGTTGCGGCGATGACGTACCAGAAATTGATCTGATGCTCGCGCTTCATGGTTCGGCTTCATGGTGTTGTGTATTGCGGTGCGGCGCGCAGCTGGCGAGAGCGGATAGTTTCAACATGGACCCCGGAACCTCCGCCGTTTATCGGGATAGACATTCCCGAACTCGGCCAGCGCCGCGCGAGCCGCCGCCGCAAGGGCGCCGAAATTTCCGAAAGGTCTCCGCAACATCTCCTCCAGGTTTCCCGGCCCCCGCGGGGTCGATCCTTGGCTTCGGCCGCCGTCAGCCGCATGCCGTGGCGCCCGCGATCCCGAGAGACCTTTTCGGCCTCATACGATTCGTTCCGCGAAGCGATTCCAGCGCGCGAGGCTGCGCTTCGAACGCCGCATGTAAAGGGCGCCGAAAAGGCCGCCGAGAAGGCCGCCCAGCCCGTCCACGATCAGATCCCACATGGTATCATCGAGCGGCTCCATCACAGGCGATCCCTGCGCACCGGCGCCCAGGGTGGCGTCCGCCCCGAATTCGGCGATCTCCCAGAGCGCCCCCGCGCCGAGGG
Source organism: Indioceanicola profundi (assembly GCF_003568845.1). Lineage (NCBI taxonomy): Bacteria > Pseudomonadati > Pseudomonadota > Alphaproteobacteria > Rhodospirillales > Azospirillaceae > Indioceanicola > Indioceanicola profundi. The sequence goes on from NZ_CP030129.1 coordinate 80,137, forward strand.
TCAGCAGGAAGATCGCAGTGAGGTTCAGGACGAAGCCAGTCCGTATTCGACAGGTCATTCTCAGCGCATAGATCGCCAGGAATGAGATGATCGCCAGCAGGCCGGAATTGCCGAAGTGGATCAGCTTGTCATAGAACGGCAGCGTTCCGTAGAGGTCGAGAAGTCGGCCGAGTGTCATGTCGGTGACCAGCCACCAGAGGACGAACAGTTCGATCTCGACGGGAATGGTCAGTCTGCTCGAGCGCGCGAGCAGGGAAGGCGCGAGGATGAGCGTCAGCGCGCCGAAACAGAGAAGCCCGTAGAGAACCGCGCCCTCCAGAAGGTGGAAGGCGCCCGTCGCCAGGATGAGGGCGCGCAGGAGCCAGGCAAGCCGGATCTCCCACGGCGCGGCCACGCCCGGCTCGTCGCGTTCGGTCTCCGCCGGGCCGGAACCGTGCCGCGGCGCCGCCTCCGTCTCCCGACGAGGCCGCGAAGCGTGCGCAAGGCCGCGGAGGCTCACGACGGCCTCCGCGCCGACAGTTGGCCCAGCCTCGGGATGAACCCGGGCACGTCGGCCATGTAGCGGCGGTAGTCCTCACCGAACTCGGCCAGCGCCGCCCGCTCCTCGCCCTTCGCCAGGCGCACATACATGAAGACGAGCACCGGGAACATCGCCAGCGTCAGCAGCGTCGGCCATTGCAGCAGGAAGCCGAACATAACAAGGATGAAGCCGACATATTGCGGGTGGCGCACATAGGCATAGGCGCCGGTTGTCGCGAGCGTGCGGCGGCGCTGCGCATCATAGAGCACCTTCCAGCCGGCCGAGATCAGCACGAAGCCGCCGCCGATGAAGGCGAAGCTCAAAAGGTGGAACGGACCGAAATGCGGGTTGGCTTCCCAGCCGAACAGCATCTCGAGGAGATGCCCGGCATCGTGCGACAGCCAGTCCACGCCAGGATAGTTGCTCTGTAACCAACCCGAGAGCAGGTAGATGGTCAGCGGGAAGCCGTACATCTCCGTGAACAGCGCCACCAGGAAGGCGCTGAACGCGCCGAAGGAGCGCCAGTCACGGCCCGACCTCGGCTTGAAAAAGCTGAAGGCGAAGAGGATGAAGATCGCCGAGTTCAATACGACCAGGATCCAGAGGCCGTAGGCGGGGGCGCTTTCGGTCATCGCAATACGTCCGTTCCGTAGGTTCAGTGGCGATGGTCGTCGGGTTCCCGGCCGCCTCCCGGCGGAGGGCCGCTTTCGTCGCTGCCAGACCCATGACCCCCATGCCCCCTATGCATGAAGAAATGCATGCCAACGCAGAGACCGAGGAGGAGCAGCAGCGGCCCGACACCGATAAGGTGCGCCCAGTGTTCGGAGACGAGGTAGAAGCCGCCCACGGCGAGGAAGACCAGCAGGACCATGTTTGCGCGCGAGGCGAAGAATCCGCGCCGGTTCTCTCCATGATCCATACTATCCTCCCACGCTGCCCGCAGCGTCGCTGTGCAATCTGAAGATCGTCGCCCCGTCCCGGCAGCTCATTCGACCGCCTCCGCAGGGCGGGCACTTACCGCCGCGTCGGGCCCGCCGCGATCGATGCCCTCCAATCGCGTGCGCTTGAGTAGCAGGGCGTTGACCGCGACCAGCGCCGAGCTGCCCGACATGGCGAGCGCCGCGACCTCGGGGCTGACGACGAGGGGATAGAACACACCGGCGGCCATCGGAAAGGCGACGACGTTGTAGGCGACCGCCCAGAACAGGTTCTGATGCATCTTGCGCAAGGTCGCGCGCGACAGCTCGATCGCGCCGACGATGTCGTAGGGGTCGCTCCTCATCAGCACGACGTCGGCGCTCTCCATCGCGACGTCGGTGCCGGCGCCGATGGCGAAGCCGACATCGGCCTGGGTCAGCGCCGGCGCGTCGTTGACGCCGTCGCCGACCATGCCGACCCGCTTGCCCTGGGCCTGCAGCTCCTTGACCTTGTCAGCCTTCTGGCCCGGCAGCACGTCGGCAAGCACGATATCGATGCCGAGCTCTGACGCGATACGCTTGGCGGTGCCCTCATTGTCGCCGGTCAGCATTGCGACCTCGACGCCGCGCTCGCGCAGCTTGGTGACCGCCGCCTTGGCGCTCGGGCGCGGCGCGTCGGCGATGGCGACGAGGCCGAGGATGCGGCCGCCGCGGGCGACATGCACCACCGTGCGACCGGCGCCCTTGAGCCGCTCCGCTTCCTCCGCGAGCGCGCCGAGCTCGATCTTCTCTTCATCCATGAGCCGGCGGTTGCCGAGGAACACCGTCTCGCCTTCAATCTCGGCTCGCGCGCCCTTGCCCTCCAGATTGAGGAAGGCGCGCGTCTCCGGCACGTCGAACCCCTCGGCCCGCTCTACGATCGCCAAAGCGAGCGGGTGGTCGGAGCCGCGCTCGACCGCTGCCGCCGTCCACAGAACCTCGTCCTCCTCCCGGTCCTCGGCTGCCACCACCTCCACCACGCGTGGCTGGCCCATGGTCAGGGTGCCGGTCTTGTCGAAGACGATCACATCGAGCTTGGTCGCGTCCTCGAGCGCGCCTGCGTTCTTGAAGAGGATGCCGTGCGTGGCGCCGAGGCCGGTGCCGACCATGACCGCCATCGGCGTCGCCAGCCCGAGCGCATCGGGACAGGCGATGACGAAGACGGTGATCGTCAGGGTGAGGGCAAAGAGCAGCGGCGAGCCGATCCACCAGAACCAGACCGCGAAGGTCGCAAGCCCGATGAGGATGGCGATCAGCACCAGCCATTGCGAGGCGCGGTCGGCGAGGAGCTGGGCCGGCGCCTTGGAGTTTTGTGCCTCCTGCACCAGCTTGACGATCTGCGCCAGCGCAGTGTCTGCGCCGACCTTGGTCGCGCGGTAGCGGAAGCTGCCGCTCTTGTTGATGGTGGCGCCGATCACCTGATCGCCCGGCCCCTTGTTCACCGGCATGGACTCGCCGGTCAACATGGATTCGTCGACGAGAGACTCTCCCTCGACCACCTCGCCGTCGACCGGGATCTTGTTGCCCGGCCTGATGACCACGGTCTCGCCGGCCTGCACCTCCGACGTGGGGATCTCCACCTCGCGACCGTCCCGCAAGACGGTGGCCATCGGCGGGGCGAGATCAAGCAGTGCGCGGATCGCAGCCGAGGCGCCGGCGCGCGCCCGCATCTCCAGCCAGTGGCCGAGCAGGATGAAGACGAGCAGCACCGCCACCGCCTCATAGAACTGCACGCCCGGGAAGAAGAATGTGGAGCCGACGCTGAAGACGTAGCCGGTGCCGACCGACAGCACGACCAGCACCGCCATGTTGAGAATGCCGTTCCGGAGCGCCCGCCAGGCGGCGGTGAAAAACGGCCAGCTCGGATAGACGATCGCGATGCTGCCGAGGAAGAACAGCCACAGATCGAGGTCCAGCCCGAAGGGCGGCGCCGGCGGGGTGAACATCCCGCCCATCGGCGAATAGATGAAGATCGGGATCGTGAAGACGAGCGCGATCCAGAAACGGTTGCGCATGTCGCGCACCATGTCGGCCATGTCCATGCCGGACCCATGGCCCATCTCGTGCGCCATCTCGTCCTGCGCCGGCGTTCCTCCGCCGTGGCCCCCCGGTGGCTCGTCGGCGCGGGCCTCACCCCCGCTGGCGCCGCCGGCTCGCACACATGCCGCGGCGTCACGCTCCCGCGGCAGCGAAAGCCGCAGGAATTCACCTTGCGCCGCAGCCTCTCGACGCTCGTGATTGTCTCGTCGTAATCGACGGTGACGCTGCCGGAGGCAGGGTTCGCCGAGGCCCGACGAACACCCTTCTCAGCGCTCAACTGCTTTTCGACGCCGAGATGATCGAGCTCTTCGAAGAGGCCGCCCACCTCCAGTGTTACCGTGCTCAACACCAACCTCCCAGGACCCGCGGCTCATGATGCATCGTAGATCGACAGGCGCCGTGACGAGCGGCACCTGTCTTCTGCCTGATCGCTGGATCTCAGCTGCCGCAGCAGCAGCCCTTCGACTTGCCTTGCGCCGCCTCTCGCGTCTTCGCCCGCTGGTCCGCCGAAGACTGTTCGGGTGCGGCCGAGGGCATTGCAGTCGAGGGCTTTGCCGAGTGGGCTGGCGAGGGGTCTCCATGACCGCAGCAGGAACCCTCGGCCCGATTCGCCGAATCGACGTTCGAAACCTTTGTATCTGTGTGCATCGCCATCATCCTTTCACATGCGTCCGTGCCTCGATCGCGGCCGGACCGCCCTTCAATCCTAAAGACGCGACGACCTACCCGGCATTACAGTTCATTGTTGTCCGTCAGCCTCTCGCGGCGCCGTCGTGCACGTTCGGCCTCTTCGCAGCGGCAGTCGAGGAAGCCGTGGATCGGGCAGGTCAGGCACATCTCCTCCAGCCGCTTCTTCAGCGCCTGGCGGCCGCGATGGAGCCTCACCGTGACGTTGTTCAAGGTGACGCCGAGGCTCGCCGCGACCCGGTCCCGCGGCTCTCCCAACAGGTCCACGCGCCAGATCACCTCGGCGTAGTCCGGCTTGAGCGTGGGCAGGAGCTTGTAGAGACAGTTGCACACCGCCTCGTCGAGTTCCTCGTCAGCCTCGATCTCCAGAGCTTCAATGTCATTCGGATGCATCACCGCCTCCCGCTGCCGCCGCCTGGTGGAGCGACGCTGATGGTCGACGATGGTCGTGGCGAGGATCCGGCTCAGCCAGCCACGGACCGACCGCACGTCACGCAACTGGGTCGATCGCTCGATTGCCCGCAGCATGAATGCCTGCAAGACGTCCTCTGCGGCTTCGGAGCTGCCCAGTCGCCGTTGCAGAAAGTTCAGGATCTGCCGACGGCTCTCCACAAGCGCCCGACGCACGGCAGCATCAGCTGCCTTATCTGCCGCGTCGCGGTCATCGTCGGCGCTTAAGCGGTCGTCCGGATCGTCGCCAGTCATCGTCCACCTCCTATTCTTCAGACGCCCACCCTGCCAACGCCTTACACCGGCGGCGTCGCTTCGAAGCGGCGAGCTTCGATGCACGGCTTCTGTGGCCGCAACAATGTCGGAGTAGGAGGTGTAAGGCACGCCCGCACGGAGCATGCGGAACGGCTGGCAGCAAGAAGAGGAAGATGCCGCCGCTCCGGACAGGCTCGCAGGATGTGAACGGAACTGCGAGCAGATGGAGGGAGCGGTATCGCCCACGAGGAGTGAAAGGCCGTAGCTACCTCTTCGACAACAGGTCCTTTGCGAAAGCGGCAATGCCAGGACCACGAACAGCAGGATCAGTATCCAGACCAGCTCCATGGCGCCATGCCCCACATTCCCTCGTATCCTTCCATCATCATGTCTCTCCTTTTGGCGAGCTTTCCTGTGGCCGAGTACGGCTGGCGGTCTCCCGCACTGTAACGTCTGTCGCCTGTCCGGCGCTCAACAGGCGCTTCAACGCCGATCGGCAGCGCGCCGGGATAACTTTCCATCCGACGGGCAGCAGCGTGATCAACCCGAGCACCAAGACGGTGATGCCGGCACGCCGCCAGTCGCCGGAGGCGATCTCGTCGCCGAAATGCGCCAGCAGAAAGCTCGCTGGAATAATGCCGAGGAAGGTCGCGACGGCGAAGCGCCAGGTTCTGAGCGGCGTCAGACCGGCGGCGTAGCTGATGATGTCGAAGGACAGAAACGGCATCAGCCGCGTCGCGAATACGACGGCCATCAAGGCGTTTTGCGACGCTCCGAAACGGTGCAGCGTGCTTGTGGGCAGTCGTGCGCCGAGCCATGCCCTGAGTGCGTCATACCCGATGAGGCGGGAAATGCCGAAGGCGATCAGCGCGCCCGCTTCGGAACCAACGGCGACATAGAGCGCTCCCCAGAAATGTCCGTAGGCAGCGCCGGAAGCAAGCGCGATCGGGGCGCTCGGGATCGGGCTCATGACGATGGCCACGGTCATCAGGCCAATGATCAGAAGCGGACCCACAGGGCCGAGCCGCATCACCGCCTGCTCGAGCGCCTCGCCATCGAGCAGGCGGTCCAGCATGCCGGTTCGCCATACTACGAGAGACGAAATGAGAAAGACGGCGAACACCCCCAGCCCGGCGGTGATGCGTGGCCAGGACAGACTGGATCTAGCGTCCTGCGTCTCGCTCATACGGGACCTTGGTGATTTCGGTCAGGTAGCCGTTTCCGTCGAACGGGTTCGACCCCGACGTCTTCGACTCCGAATTACCTGGGTCGGGTGATGCGGCCGGCGTAGCGGCCGCCACATGTCCGATGCGATCGCCGCTTTCCAAGCGTTATTCTTGCTCGTTCATTTCCATCATCATTTTCTGCTGTTCGAGCATCTGCTCCAACGTCTGCTGCATCATGCCCAGATGCTCGCGCATACGGGTCATCATCTCAGGCGCCGCCGCACCCATCATCTCCTGCATCTGTCCGGACCGGTCTCCCGACATGCCCATAGACTGACCGCTTGACATCCGGCCACCGCCCATCTGGCCCTGCATGGGCATGTCGCCCATCATGCCGCGCATCGCCTGCATCTGCTCGCCCATCATCTGCATGTGCTCACGCATGAGCTGGCGGCGCTCGGCGGGGTCCTTCGTCTCGCGGGCCTGCTGCATCAATTCCTGCATGCGCTCGAAGGCAGGCCCGGGCATCTGCTGTGTCTGGCCCTGCTGCGGCTTCGTCTCGTGCTGGGCTGCCCATGCGCCGGTTGCGGCGAGGGCGGTGACACCAACGGCCACGGTAAGGGTTTTCAGGCCTGGCAAACGCAAGCCATTCGAATGGGTCGAAGTGGAGTGTAGGGTCATGATCGCTCTCCTTTTGATCTGGTCGGAAGACGCTGCGCCGGGGGATGCCTCTACGCGCCCGGCTCTGCATCGAATCCTTCAGACGCCTGTCCCGCCGCCTCGTTACACCGGTGGCGCTGAGTACCAACGGCGAGCTTCGAGACCGGCCCTCTGTGGCCGCAACAATCTCGGAGTAGGAGGTGTAAGGCGCGCCCAGTTTGAACGTCTGTAGTCGGTGACACGCTGTCGCTCAGGTCGCTCGACCGATAGGCAGCACCAATGGTTCAAACGGTGGGCTTCGGGTGCCCCTGCGGGTCGCCGCCGGAGTGTCTCCAGAAGGGCCGATGGGGTTTCTCATGCGTATCTTGTTCGTCACCTCCGAATGTCATCCTCTGATAAAGACGGGCGGGCTGGCCGATGTTTCGGCCGCCCTCCCGGCCGCCCTGGCCGAGCGCGGAATCGACATTCGCATGATGATGCCCGGCTATCCTGACGCGTTGGACCGGGCCGATCATGTCGGGCCGGCGATACCGCTCGGCGACCTGCCGGGCGAGGATCGCGCCCGTCTTCTGCCTGCGCGATCTCCGGATTCCGGCATGCCGCTTTGGCTGCTCGACTGTCCCAGGCTCTATCGTAGGAATGCCGGCCCCTATCAGGATTTGGATGGCCGCGACTGGCCGGACAACGATCTCCGATTCGCCGCGCTGTGCCATGCGGCTGTGCGCGTCGCGTGCAACGCAGCGGGACTCGGTTGGCGGCCGGAACTGATCCACACGAATGACTGGCATACCGGACTGGTGCCGCTGCTCTTGGCTGACTCCGCAAGATCGCGTCCGCCCGTCGTCTTCACGATCCACAACCTGGCCTTCCAGGGCCTCTTCGCTGCCGATGCATTGCCGCTTCTGGGCCTCCCCGGCGACACCTTCTCGCCTGAAGGAGTCGAGTTCTATGGTCGGATCTCCTTCTTGAAGGCGGGGCTTCGCTATGCCGATCGCCTGACCACGGTCAGTCGGACGTACGCACGTGAAATACAGACGCCGGAGTTCGGCTGCGGTCTGGACGGACTGCTCCGCCAGCGCTCGCGGCATCTCCTGGGAATACCCAACGGCGCCGACTACGGTCTCTGGGATCCCGCGGAGGACTCAAGCCTGCCGCGTCGGTACAGTCTGGCCGAAATCGGTGGCAAGCGAGATTGCAAGGCCGTCTTGCAATGCGAACTCGGTCTGGACGGGGAGCCGGAAACGCCCCTCCTCGCCTTCCTCAGTCGCCTGACCGAGCAGAAGATGGCCGACACTGTCGCAGAGGCCGTGCCCTGGCTCATCGCGGCGGGTGCCCAGTTTGCCCTGCATGGACAAGGCGACCGCGCCCTGGAAGAGCGGTTCAAGGCATTGGCAGAGCAGTATCCGGGGCGCGTTTCCGTGCAGGTAGGCTACGAAGAGCGATCCGGGCGCCGTCTTCTGGCGGGCGCCGACGTTCTGCTCCATCCGTCGCGTTTCGAGCCCTTCGGCCTGGTGCCAATCTATGCTCTGCGCTACGGCACCCTGCCCCTCGTCCGGAAGGTCGGCGGGCTGGCCGATAGCGTCGTCGACGGTTCCACGTCGAATGTCGATGGCGAAGCGACGGGGTTCGCGTTTTCGGGTTACACCCTTGAAGACCTGCTCGGCTGCCTGAGACGCGTCCTCGACACGTTCGGGCAGCCGGTGGCGTGGCGCCGGATGCAGCGTCACGCGATGCGGCAGGATTTCGGCTGGCGAGGACCGGCCGAAGAATATCTTAATCTCTATCGGACGCTCACCGAATCTCGCGCAGAGCAAGACTTCGCCGAGCCCGGGTCCGACCGAAGCTTCCTGCCATCTCCCCCGCCGATGCGAGCACGCACAGCGAAGGGCTGAAGTTAGTACCCACTCATACAAGGAGACACATCATGAGTGACGACCTGAATGCAAAAGTCCGGGAGCGCGCCTATGCCATCTGGGAACGGGAGAACCGGCCCGAAGGCAAACACCTCGATCACTGGCTCTGCGCGCAGGCGGAGATCGAAGCCGAGCAGTCGCCCGTAGGGGACCAGCCGGCGTCTATGCCGACCGAGTCGATAGACGCGGCTGAATCCGCGTCTGGAGGGTCTGGAGGAGGCGGCGGGACCAAGAAGCGATCCAGCTGAGCCCGGTGTAGGCCCAGTCGCTCTGGAAAGCTTGCGTCTTCTTCGTCGACATCGACGCGGACGAGTATGAGACGGGTCCGAAGCGACCGTGCCTTTGGGAATTTTCGGCCGAGGCCTATCCAGCAACACCGTCCGCGGATTTTGTTCCGTTGCGCGAGACCAGACCGACCCCGAGGATGACGAGCACGATACCGCCCAGCTGCGGCCACTCCAAGGTTTCGTCAAAGAACAGAGCGCCGATCGTCAGGCCGAAGATCGGGATCAGAAAGCTGAAGGCATTGGCCCGGTTGAGCGGTGTCTTCTGGAGCACCGAGAACCACAGCCAGTATACGAGCGCCGTGCCGAGCAGGCTGAGCGCGAGGAGGATGCCGACGAACGTGAACGACCAGCGGACCGTCGCCGGCTCCTCCGTGCCCCAGGCGATGAGAACGAGGGGAATGCTGCCGATCAGCATCTGCAGTCCCATGGCCATGAGGGGATCGACCCTGCCCGCGATGCGCTTGATCACGACGTTGCTAACGGTGACGCCCAACGCGGCAAGGATGATATAGGCAACGCCGAAAATGTAGCTCTGCTGCCCCGGGGCTACAAATTGGGGCGCGGCGATGCTGAGAATGCCGATGAAGCCCAGGACCATCCCCATGGTCCCCCGTACCGTGAGCCGTTCGCCGAGGACAATGCCTGCCAGCATCGCCGCCAGCAATGGCTGGGTGTTGGCGATCACCGTGGCGATGCCAGGCGAGACGAACTCCGCAGCATGAAACATCCCCAGGAAGCCCAGGCTCGTTGCTCCCAACCCCACGACGGCCACCATCGCCAAGTGCGGGAGCCCTCTGGGCAGCGGCCGGCGCAGCGCGAGCGCCAGCACGGTCAGCGTCAGGCCTGCCAGGAGAGCGCGCATCGCAGCGAAGGTCAGGTGCGGAGCGAGGTCCAGACCGGCGGTGATCAGCGGGAAGCAGGCAGCCCAAAGTAGCATGACCAGAACGATCTGCGCGATCGTCGCGGCAGTCATCCCCGGAGGTCCTCGCTTTCTTGCCGTCCGCCGCAAAACCGCCCGGAGATCTCATCCGCGGCGATCATGATTTCGTGACCGATGTTCCGCTGCAATGAGCGATGGCGGACGGTACCTATTGCTCGCACGCCGACCGGCATTTGCTTGGACCACCACTGCCTCGTTCGCGGGTTTTCCAAGCCGTGTCGATATGGCGGCAGTTGCCGTTTATTCCGCAGGCGCTCATGGCGCGAGCATGCTGTTCTGTGCATAGGCGTGGTGGTACTCAAGCACGATGTTGCGGGTCGACGAGCAGCGCCGCATCGTCCTTGTCGTAGTGGAGGCGCATCAGCAGATCCTTGATGAGGTTGATGCGTGCCAGATGCTTATCGTCGGCACGCACAATGGTCCAGGGCGTGACCGGGTTATGAGTGCGGGCGAACGCCTCGTTGCGCGCGGCTATAAGCCGCCCAGTTCTCGGTAGCCTTGACGTCGATCAGAGAGACGCTCCGGCCGTGGCGGCATTACACTCAGGAGCATTCCGCGTGCCCCGATCCGGCTCGTGCGCCACCGGTTCGCAATCGCAGCTCCGAAAACCGCCGCCGCAGCACGCCTCGCAGCGCTCTTCGATCTTCTCTTTAAGGGCCCGGCGCGCCCGATGCAGGCGGACACCGATATTGTTGGTGGTGAGACCGAGGTCGGCCGCGATCCGCTCGCGCGGCTCCTCCTCGAGATCGGCTCGTCGAACGATCTCAGCGTAGTCTGGCCGGAGTGTCGGAACGAGATTTCGGACGCAGCGGCATGGATTCTCGACCTGGTCGGTGCCCGGCTGAACCACCGGCTCCGGAGCCTCTGCTTCGTACGCGGCCTCGACTCGCTGCCGCGCGGCGCGGCGCCGGTAATAGTCGGTCAGCGTATTGCGCAAAACACGGCTGAGCCAGGCATCGATCTTGCCGGCGGTCTCCGGCTTCCCCGTGGCTCGCACCACCTTGAGGCAGAAGTCCTGAAAGGCATCTTCGGCATCCTCCGGACGGCTCAGGCGCCGCCGGAAGAAGCGCAAGAATTCGGATCGGCACTCCGTTAGACGCTGGATGGTGGCAGCGTCGGGAGCGATGCCTTCGGATAGGACAGAATCCGGGCGTGAAAGGGCTGGCATTGTGATGACTCCATGCGCAGAGAGATGGTGTCCCCCCGAGTGGTGTAGCTGGCGGCATTGATGGCCGCACTGTCCGGCATTGCCGGGCTGATCAGCGCGCCACTGCGGGCAGGCTGATGAGGGGATCATCGCGCAAGTGGCCGACACTTTCCAGCGTCATGTAGCGGGCGCGCTGGACAGCCCATTCGTCGTTCTGTTCGAGCAGCAATGCACCAACGAGGCGGATGATGGCATCGTCATTGGGGAAGATGCCGACGACATCGGTGCGCCGCTTGATCTCGCCATTGAGACGTTCGATCGGATTCGTCGAATGTAGCTTGGCCCGGTGCTCCTTCGGGAAGGTCATGTAGGCGAGCACATCGGGCTCGGCCTCGTCGAGGATAGCGGCCAGCTTCGGCACCTTCGGCCGGATCTGGTCGGCGACGGCGCGCCACTGGGCGCTGGCGGCCTCCGGCGTCTCCTGGGCGAAGGCGGTGGCGACGAAGGCCGAGACGACGCGCCGGCCGCTCTTGCCGGCATGCGCCAGAACGTTCCTCATGAAGTGGACGCGGCAGCGCTGCCAGGTGGCCGAGAGCACCTTGGTGACGGCCGCCTTCAGGCCCTCATGGGCGTCCGAGACGACGAGCTTTACGCCCCTGAGGCCGCGGCGGGTGAGCTTGCGCAGGAACTCCGTCCAGATCGGCTCGGCCTCCGACGTGCCGATCTCCATGCCCAGCACCTCGCGGCGGCCGTCGGTGTTGACGCCGACCGCGATGATGGCGGCGACCGAGACGATGCGGCCGCCGCGGCGCACCTTCAGGTAGGTGGCGTCGATCCACAGATATGGCCAGTCGCCCTCGATCGGCCGTTCGAGGAAGGCCTTCACCTTGCCGTCGATCTCCTCGCACAGCCGCGAGACCTGGCTCTTCGAGATGCCAGACATGCCCATCGCCTTGACCAGATCGTCGACCGAGCGCGTCGAGATGCCCTGGACATAGGCCTCCTGGATGACGGCGGTCAGCGCCTTCTCGGCCATGCGGCGCGGCTCCAGGAAGCCCGGGAAGTAGGAGCCCTTCCTCAGCTTCGGGATGCGCAGCTCGACCGTGCCGGCGCGCGTCTCCCAGTCCCGGTCGCGGTAGCCGTTGCGCTGCGCAGTCCTGAGCGGGCTCTTCTCGCCCCAGGCGGCGCCCGTGGCGGCGCCTACCTCCATCTCCATCAGCCGCTCGGCGGCGAAGCCGATCATCTCGCGCAGCAGATCGGCGTCCGCGCTCTTCTCCACGAGCGCGCGCAGGTTCATCATGTCGTCGGTCATCGGTGGTCCTTCCAGAAAGGGGTTGGTGTCGACAACCAGACCCTACCGGAAAGCGCCGATGACCACCGCGCTACCCAGCTACACCACGTCCTGGGACGTCACCCGCAGAGAGGTTCGTCGAGCGGTATCGCGACGCGCAGGGAGTATCGAAGCCCGCCGGCGCGTCGGTCAGACGTGCGCAGGGAGACGGGGCGGGCGGAATTGACGATCGCTGATCGTGAATCGGTGGTACTGCGGCGGTCCGGGAATCCAACCGCCGGATTTCGGTGCGCGGAAGAGCGCAAAATTCTTCACGGTCAGAAAGGCGCAGGACGCCGCCAAGTGGCAGTGTGGAACCGCAGGCGACACAGCGAACGTCGCGTCGTGAGGCTGCTCAGGAACGAATATCACGCTGGTCGCCTCAGCCGGCTCCGTCCCGGCGAATGAAGGGTCAGCGTGCACCATGTGGAAGGTCAGACCGGCTACGATCAGCAGGGAGAGGAGGAATTTCACCCAGGTTCGCGGCGCCGGCCCGGTCCTTCTGAATCGCTTTTCCTTCCAGATGTGCATCGGAGATCCGCGTCTGCCGTCGTCCTTGTTCATCAATCTTGTGCCACCAGCATCGCTTCGTCATTGAGCCAGATCAAGACCGCCGCTTGGGACGGAATTCCCCTCAGCCTGTCTGAGCCCGTCACGGTTCCGCTGCAGTCGCTCGCGTCGGGCCACGCATTTCGCCATAGAGTCGTTCAACGTCCTCCCGCCGACACAATCCCGTCCCGGCCGAGAGGACGGCGGCAGCGCCGGCGGCCATGCCATAGGCGAACGCGTCTTCGGGATGGCGCCCTTGAGCCAAGCCGAGAGTCATGGCCGCGACGAAGCTGTCGCCGGCGCCGACGGCGCTTTTCGCGATCACGTCGGGCGCGGCCAAGCGCAGCGTGCCTTGACTCGTTGCGAGCAGCGCGCCTTCACGGCCCAGGGTGAGCGCGACCAGCTCGGCCCCGCCCGAGCCGACCAGCTCTCGCGCCGCTTGCTCCTGCGACGCCTGGTCGGGAAGCTTCCGATCGACCAGGGTCTCGAGTTCACCGAGACTGGGTTTCACCAGATGGACGCCGCTTGCGAGCCCGGCACGAAGCGCGCTTCCCGAGGTATCGAGCACAAGCTTGGCGCCTTTGCGGCGGGCGAGGTCCGCGATGGCGGCGTAGAGATCGTCGGGAACACCGCGCGGCAGACTGCCGCTCGCGACGAGGTAGTCGCAGTCAAGATCCTCCAGCGACTCCAGGAACACTCGCCATTCCGATTCCCCGAGCAAGGGGCCAGCGGGCACAAAGCGGTATTCCTGGCCGCTCGATCGCTCATAGATGGCGTGGCTGATGCGGGTGTGGTCCTGGATCGTGACGCGCCGCCGCGGTATGGCCGCGGCGTCGAGCAGGTCGTCGAGAACGCCGCCGGTCGCGCCGCCCGCGAGATAGACGGCGAGCGTGGTGCCGCCGAGTTCCTGGACGACCCGCGCCACATTGATGCCGCCACCGCCCGGATCGTACCGTTCGTCCGAAGTCCGGATCTTGTGGATCGGATGAACGACCTCCGCCTCGGCGGCGCCATCAATCGACGGGTTCAAGGTCAACGTGACGATGGTTTTCATCGGATAACTCCTTGAGACCGGCGCGCTACCGGGCGGCGGCAGTTCAACGGCCCGGCGGCAGCTGGACTTTCCCACCGGGATCGCAAGACCACCAGGAAACGGCGTCACGACCTTAAAGCGGATCGCGGCGATGACTAAGCGGATCCCGGCGATGGCCAGAAGGACGGCGCTCGCGCGCGTCTCTTACAGTGTAAGACATGTCCGGTTGCCAGCATGCGTGGAGCTCTCGCAAGAAGGGGAGAGAACGGCAAGCCAAGAACGTGCCCCCGACGTCCCTTCTGGCTGTAAGGCCGGCGCTACCTTTGGCGTCCTTATCTTCGACACACGCGATCGCGTCCGGTTTCGGATCTGATCAGCAGCTGCAGCAGCGCTGCAAAGCTCTCTGAACCTGGTCCTTCCGGTGATTGCTCGATCGAGATCGTCGGCAACGCGCGCTGTCCTACGAAGGGTTAGGTGACGCAATGGAGCTGTCTGACCTAAGGTCATTTGTGGATGTTGCGGAGACGCTCAACATTCGGCGTGCTGCGACGGCTGCTGGCGTGCGACCGTCGACCCTGAGCCGGCGGATCGCGAGGATCGAGGGCGAGCTCGGCGTCTCCGTGTTCGAGCGCCACGCTTCGGGCGTCAGGCTCACCCGGGCCGGCCGCGATTTCTTCGATACTGCGTCCAATGCCATTCGCGACATCGAGTTCGGACTGAGACGGGCGCGGGCGGCATCGAACGGAGCAAGCGGTCATCTTCGGATCGGCATCTTTGCCTCGATCGCGAGCGGTTTTCCTCATGAGGCCATCCGGCTGTTCCGATCCCATTATTCGGGCGTCGAGATAGACGTGGCCGAAGGCGAGCCGAACGCGCTGCTGCGCCGCATCCGGGAGCGCAAACTCGACATCGCCTTCGTGACCGGCGACTGCGATCTGCGGGACCTCGACTGCGAGACCCTATGGCGGGAAGCGGTCGCTCTTGCGCTCGCCAGCGATCACCCGGCGGCGGATGAGGAGTGGTTGCAATGGTCGGAGCTGCGCGAAGAGCGTTTCATCGTCAGCCTGCAGGAGCCCGGTCCGGAGATCCACGATTGGCTCGTTGCCCGCCTCGGCGGGCTCGGGGAGCGGACGAGGATCGTGCGATACGCGGTGGCGCGAGAGACGCTGTTCGTCCTGGTGGGTCTGGGCTTCGGGCTCAGCGTCGTCAGCCAGGCCGGCGTCGGCGTCGCCTATCCCAACGTCGTCTTCAGGCCGGTCGGCGATCCGGATGACACACTACCATTCTCAGTTGCCTGGTCTCCCGACAGGGACAATCCTGCGCTGCGCAGGTTTCTGTCGGTGATGAGGGCGATGGCGTCCGGTCGGCCGCCGCCACCCGTCAATTAGATCGGGTCATTTTGCACTCTGGCCACTCTGCGGGCTTTCGAGAAGGCGCGGTCGGTCGCCATGAACCGCTCCAGCATTGGCGCGATCAGCCGCGACGGCTCGCCGACCGGTTGGCCGGTTTCACGTCCCAGCACCTCGGCATAGGCGACGAGATCGCGATGTAGCGCGGCCGGCAGCTCTATCGTCAGCTTCACGGGCTTGTCGTCGGCGATCGCCCCGAGTTTCAGCTTCGTTGTCATCGCAGAGCTCCATAGGGCTCGAGAACGAGATCGCGCGTCACGATCACCCGGACCGGAAAACCCGGCCGGATCGTGAGCGTCGGCTCCACATCGAGCTGCCGCTCGATGATCTGCTGGCCGGCGTCGTTGACGGTGTCCTGAGCGCCGCCGCGGATCGCGGCGATCAGGCGGTCCTCATCGTCGGCGGCGAGTTCGGCGCCGACACCGAGCAGGGTCGACAGCGCGGCGGCCTTGGCGAGGTCCCACCAATGATAGTCGACGCCGTCTTCAAGACCGGCGAATCCTTGCGCATCGGCGCCGGGCTGGCGCTCCAGCACGATCGACCGACCGTTCGGCAGGATCAGGCGGTTCCAGACGAGCAGCACCCGCCGCTGTCCGAACGCGACGCCGCTGTCGTACTGGCCGATCAGCCGGGTTCCCTGCGGCAGGAGAAGGTAGCGTCCCGAGGGGCTGTCGTAGACGTGGCTCGTGACCTGGGCGGTGATCTGCCCCGGCAGATCGGAGCGGATGCCGGTGATCAGCGCCGCCGGGATGATAGTTCCTGCCTGCAAGACATAGGGACTCGCCGGCGCCACGAGCTGGTCGCTCGATACGGTGCGGCGGTCGACGGGGCCGTTGAGGAAGGCGGTGTGGCGGTCCTGCGAAGATGCGCCATCGCTACGGTATGGGCTGCTTGGACCCGCCGGGGTCTGCCCGGACATCGAGATGCCGGACGCGGCCGGCTGCGTTCCCGCGCTGAAGAACAGCTCGCTGGTGCGGGCGGCCTCCTGTTCCTGAAGACGCCGCTGCTCTTCGGGATCAGGGCCGGGCATCGGCTGGGCCGGCACCGGGCGACCCTCGTCGCGCGCCCGCACGATCGGCCGGCCGAGATCGCCGGGCAGCGCCGGGCCAAGTCTCGGAACATCGCGCGGCACGTCCGAATAGTCGGACGGCAGGCGGCGGAGCCCGTCCGCAGTGGGCCGGTTGTCCGTGGTGAAGAGCTCCGTCGGGGCGTTCCCGCCGTCGCGCCCCTGAAGGCTGAAGATGAGGGCGGCGCCGATGCCGAGGCCGGCGGCGACGCCGAGCCCTGCCAGAACCTTTCGGGAGAGCCTTGTGACGCGCGGCGGCGCGGGCCGCAGGCGCAATGCCTCCGCCGGGCTTGATGACGGGCGGTCATCCCCCACCTCTCCCTCGCGGCCGTCACTGTGCGAGGTGTCGCTCATCGCTGCCCTCCGCTATGGATTCGGGCGTTCGTCGCTTGCGAAGCTCCACCGGAGCTTCGCATCCGCTGAAGCGGACCACGCCTCACCCCATCGGTTCGGATGATCCGCACCCGCTGCTGGTCCTCCGCTCCGAGGCGGAGCTCGGCGGCGGCGAACAGGCGGTCGACGATCAGGATGTTGCCGTGGACGCGGCTGTTGACGAGCTCCGGCTCGCCGTCCGGACCGATGACAAAGAGCGGCGGCATCTCGCCCTGGACGATGCCGCGCGGGAACTCGACATAGACCCGCCTCCTGTCATCGTAGACGGCGACCGGCCGCCACGGCGGGCGATCGCCACCGAGCGCGTAGCGGTAGTTCCGTTGTGCAGCCGGCGGGATGATGGGCGTCGCCGGCACGGCTGGCGTGGGCGTCGTCCGGCTCCGCGGATAGGACCAGGCGATCGAGGGCATGTAGGGGGTCTCGCCCGACCTCAGCTCGACGAGATACGTGCGGCGATCGGTGTTGATGACGAGGTTCGTGGAGATGTCCGGCCGGGTCGGCTTGACGAGGACATGGACCTGGGCCGTGTCGCCGGCCCCGCTCGTCGTGTCGCCGATGATCCAGCGGGCGGTATCGCCGGCCGCGATCGGCCCAGTGCCCGTCAGGCGCTCGCCGGGCTCGAGCGCGAGATTGGTAATCTGCCCGGGAGCGGCATAGACCTGATAGAGCGCGCCCTCGCTGTAGGGATAGATCTGGATCGCGTTGTAATAGCCCTCGCGCCGTGGCTCGACCCGGGCCGCTGCGTTGGCGTTTTCGATGCGCGCGGTCGGCTGCCGCGCATTGGCCGGCCCACCATGGCTCGGCGTCCAGGCCGGCGGCGTGTGCAGCGGCCGCGGCCGCTCATCGACGACGACCGCCGGCGTCGTCGGGAGTGGCGGAACGTCGCTGTCGTAGGCGATCTGCGGTGGTTTGACAGTCGCGCAGCCGGCAAGCAGGGTTGTGGTGATGAGCAATGCCGGAAGCGCGGGCGTAGACGATCGATGCGTCATCAGCCCAGCTCCCGCGACCAGCTGATGGCGTTGACGAAGATGCCGAGCGGGTTCTTGCGCAGCCGCTCGGCATCACGCGGCGGCTGCACTACGATGGTGAGGATCGCCGTCCAGCGCTCGGTCGCGGCGAGACTGCCGTCCTGATAGCGCCGCTCGGTCCAGGCGACCCGAAAGCTGTCGGGGGACGCCCGGATCACGCTCGATACCTCGACCGAGATCTGGACCTTGCCGACGCGTCCGAACGGGTCGTTGGCGCGGGCATAGTCATTCAGCGCCATGGCGCCGCGGTCTGTCGTGAAGTCGTAGGCGCGGAGCCAGTTCTGGCGGACGATGATGGGATCGACCGGGATCGAGCGGACCTGCTCGATGAAACGCGCGAGATGAAAGGCGATCTGCGGATCGGTCGGTTGATAGTCGGCGACGGCCGGCTCAACGGCCTGGGCCTGGCCGAGCTGGTCGACCTGCACCACCCACGGCACGATCGTGCCGCGCGCGGATTGCCAGACGACGGCCGAGGCGAAGCCGCCGGCGAGGAGGAGCGAGCCGAAGGCCATCAGCCGCCAGTTCCGGGCTTGGACACGGGCCGAGCCGATGCGCTCGTCCCAGACCTGAGCCGCCCGTTGGTAGGGTGTCTCGGGCTCGGGTGTCTTGCCGTAATGGGTCGAGGGTCGTTTAAACATGGGTCAGCGGTCGCTTTCGGAGAGGTTGACGGAGGCGCCGCCGCCATGCGCGTCGCCGGAGCGGACGGCATGGCCGACGGCCGTGGCGCCATGACCGAGGGTCTGGGAGCGCTTCATGCGTCGCGCCCAGGCCGGCGGGGTGTCGGGAGCCGGCGCGGCAGCGGCAGCAGTGGCTCCGCCACCAGGCGAATCCATGCTCGAAGCGCCGCCGGTCGACTCGGATGCGGCCCTGCCGCCGGCGGCGAAGCTGTCCCGCAAGCTTCCTGAGGCACCGGAGGCGGCCCGGCGGAGCGGCGATATTGCCGCGCTCCCGCCGGCGCGCGCGACGCTGCCAAGGCCCGATGCCACGCCGGCGGCGCCCGACTGTCCGGCGGCGCCGAGGCTGTAGGCGGTCGAGGCGCCGCCAGCGACGGCGGCGCCGCCACGAACGGCTGCCGCTCCACCGGAGAGTGCCGCCGCGCCGCCTCTCGCGGCGAGACCCGCGCCGGCGCCTGACGCTATCACCATGCCGCCGGCGGCGAGTCCCGTGCCGACGGCCGCGCCGGCGCCGAGCTGTGGACCGCCGGAGACGATCCCGCTGGCGATGCCCGGACCGAAGATGCCGAGACCGAGCAGGGACAGCGCGGCGAGCACGATCGCCATCGCGTCGTCGATGGTCGGCTCCGCGCCGCCGAAGCCTGTCGTGAACTCGCCGAACAGGGTCGAGCCGATACCGATGATGACGGCGAGCACCAGCACCTTGATGCCCGACGAGATGACGTTGCCGAGGACCCGCTCGGCCATGAAGGCTGACTTCCCGAACAGGCCGAAGGGGATGAGGATGAACCCGGCGAGCGTCGTCAGCTTGAACTCGATCAACGTGACGAAGAGCTGGACGGCGAGGATGAAGAAGGCGAGCAGCACCAACGCCCAGGCGAGGAACATGCAGGCGATCTGGATGAAGTTCTCGAAGAACGACCAGTAGCCCATCAGGCTGGAGATCGACTCCAGCAGTGGGCGTCCGGCGTCGAGCCCGGTCTGGGCGACGCGCCCCGGACGCATGAGATCGGCCGTGGTGAAGCCCGTGCCGCTCGCCTGAAGGCCGAGACCGGCGAAGCTCTCGAAGATGATGCGGGCGAGGCTGTTCCAGTTGGAGATGAGGTAGGCGAAGACGCCGACGAACAAGGTCTTCTTCACGAGCCGGGCGACGATGTCGTCGTCGGCGCCCCAGGACCAGAACAGGGCTGCCAGCGTGACGTCGATGACGATCAGCGTGGTCGCGATGAAGGCAACCTCGCCGCCGAGCAGGCCGAAGCCGGAATCGATGTAACGGGTGAAGACCTCGAGAAAGCGGTCGATGACGCCGGTGCCGCCCATGGAACTAGCGAACCTCCGTCGCGGGTGTGACCGATGCATCGCATCTGCGGGCGCTCGACCCGGCCTCCAGGCCGAGGAAGCGGCGGCGGTGTTCGGCCCAGGCGCTGAGGCACGCCGGGTTGCGCGCCGCCGCCTCGCCCATCTCCTGGCAGCGTGTCAGCTCGGCCCGCAGGGGACTGAGCGCCGCGTCCTCCGCAGCCCTGACCGAGGAAGCCGGAACGACCGGCTCCTCGTCGCGGGCCATTTCGACCGCCGTCGCCGTCAACGCGACGGCGACGAAGATCACGGCTGCCAGCCGGGCGAGCAGCTTTCCGTCCATCGGGAGACGCCTCAATTCCCGCTCGGAAACATCCGGGCGTTGCCAGGCTCGTAGCCGGCGCCCGGAGTGAGGAACCGGCGACGCTGCTCACGACCCTGTTCGGCGGCAGCGGCCTGTTCCGCTGCGGACAGGGCGTCTGCCCGGCCATTCGCTGCGACGACTGCGGTAAGGTCGGCGAGCTGCTGCGCCTGGAGTGCGAGGAGCTGGTTGCCCGCCTGCGTCGCCTGAAGGGCGCCGACGGCGCCCTGGCTCGCGTCGACCAGCGCCGACATCTCGGCTTGGGTCCTGCCGATGTTGCCGACCACGCCGGCCTGTACGCGCAGGGCGTCCTGCAGCCCGCCGACCGTATTCCGCCAGCGCTCGCGCGCACTGGCGATCAGGTCCTGGTCTGAGGCCGAGATCGGGGTGTCGCCATAGGTGGTCTGGAACGCCAGATCCACCTCGCCGACATCGAAGGCGATGTTCCGGGCCTCGGTCAGGAGCGCTTGCGTCCGCTGCACGGACTGCTGCAGCTGCTGCAGCGAGGAGGTTGGGAGGCTCGCGAGGTTGCGAGCCTGGTTGATCAGCTCCTGCGCCTCGTTCTGAAGCGAGGTGATCTGGTTGTTGATCTGTTCGAGCGCCCGGGCCGCCTGGATGACGTTCTGCGCGTAGTTGCTGGGATCGTAGACGATGCGCCAGGCATAGGCTGGCTCGGTCAGGATCGGCGAGATCGCGACCGGGGTCGCCAGCATCAGGGCGGCGAAGCTCACGGTCGACAGGTTGCGGATCATTGGGACGTCTCCTTGTCGATTGGGGTGGCCGGGGTGGTCATGTCGGTCGGTTCGTTCGGCCCCGAGGGCTCGGAGGACGGTTCCGCCCGGTCGAGATTGGTGAGATCGGGAATGAGCTCGGCCGCCCAGGCGACGTCGCGCTCGCGCAGCCACGCGGGAAAGAACCCGTCGCGGCCGTGCTCTGCGAGGATCCGCTCGATGGCGACCTGGTCGGATTTCGAAGAGGCGGCGCAGAGCGCCAGCGCGACGTCGCCGAGGCCCAGCTCGAATAATCGGTTGCCGCGTCGGGACTGGCAGTAGTAATCGCGCTTCGGTGTCGCGCGGGCGAGGATCTCGATCTGCCGGTCGTTGAGCCCGAAGCGCCGGTAGATGGCGGTGATCTGCGGCTCGATGGCGCGCTCGTTCGGGAGCAGCAGACGGGTCTGACAGCTCTCGATGATCGCCGGCGCGATGGCCGAGCTGTCGATGTCGGAGAGCGACTGCGTGGCGAAGACGACGGAGGCGTTTTTCTTCCTCAGCGTCTTCAGCCACTCGCGGAGTTGGCCGGCGAAGCCTCGGTCGTCGAGCGCCAGCCAGCCCTCGTCCACGATCAAAAGCGTCGGCCGCCCGTCGAGACGGTCCTCGATGCGGTGGAACAGATAGGCCAGCACGGCCGGCGCCGCGCCCGTGCCGATCAGGCCCTCGGTCTCGTAGGCCTGGACGCGGGCTTCTCCGAGCCGTTCCGCTTCGGCGTCGAGCAGCCGGCCATAGGAGCCGCCGACACAGTAGGGCCGCAGTGCCTGCTTCAGGGCGGAGGACTGCAGGAGCACGGAGAGGCCGGTGAGCGTCCGCTCCGCGACCGGCGCCGACGCCAGTGAGGTGAGCGCCGACCAGAGCAGCTCCTTCACGTCCGGTGTGATCGTCACGCCCTCGCGCGTCAGGATGGCGACGATCCAGTCGGCCGCCCAGGCGCGCTCGGGCGTCTCGTGAATGCGGGCGAGCGGCTGGAGCGAGACGGACGCGAGCGCACCCTCGGTCAATTCGCCGCCGAGGTCGTGCCAGTCGCCGCCACAAGCGAGCGCCGCGGCCCGGATCGAGCCACCGAAGTCGAAGGCGAAGACCTGCGACTTCTGATAGCGGCGAAACTGCAGGGCCATCAGCGCCAGCAGCACCGACTTGCCGGCGCCGGTCGGACCGACGACCAGCGTATGGCCGACATCGCCGACGTGGAGGGCGAAGCGGAACGGAGTCGAGCCTTCGGTTCGGCCGAAGAGCAGGGGCGGCGCCGCCAAATGCTCGTCCTGGTCCGGTCCCGCCCACACCGCCGACAGCGGGATCATGTGGGCGAGGTTCAGGGTCGAGACCGGCGGCTGCCGGACATTGGCGTAGACGTGACCGGGTAGGCTGCCGAGCCAGGCATCCGCTGCGTTGATGGTCTCGTTCATTGCGGTGAAGTCGCGGCCCTGGATCACCTTCTCAACGAGTCGCAGCTTCTCGTCGGCGAGGCTTGGATTTTCGTCCCAGACGGTGACGGTGGCGGTGACATAGGCCTGGCCGATCAGGCCGGAGCCGAGTTCTTGCAAGGCCAAGTCAGCATCGGCGGCCTTGTTGGCGGCGTCGCTGTCGACGAGCGTCGACGCCTCGTTGGTCATCACCTCCTTCAGAATGGCGGCGACCGACTTCCGCTTGGCGAACCACTGCCGCCGGATCTTCGTCAGCAGCCTCACGGCTTCGGTCTTGTCGAGCAGCACCGCCCGCGTCGACCAACGATAAGCGAAGGCGAGCCGGTTCAGCTCGTCGAGTATTCCGGGCGTGGTCGCCGTCGGGAATCCGATGACCGTCAGCACGCGCAGGTGCGCGTTACCCAGCTGTGGTTCGAGTCCGCCGGTCAACGGCTGGTCGGCGAGCAGCGCGTCGAGATACATCGGCGTCTCGGGGACGCGGACGCGGTGCCGATTGGTCGCAACGGTCGAGTGGAGATAGGTCAGCGTCTCGGCGTCATCGAGCCAGGCGCATTCGGGCATGAAGCCGGCGACGAGCTGCAAGACCCTGTCCGTCCGGTCGATAAAGCCGTGCAGGAGCTCGCGCGCATCCACGCCGCTCTGTGCCTTGCCCTCATAGAGCCAGCTCTCCGCCCGCGCGGCGTCCTCGGCCGGCGGCAGGTAGAGAAGCGTGAGGAAGTAACTGGACTCGAAGTGGGCGCCTTCCTCCTCGAAGTCGGCCCTGCGCTCGGCGTCGACCAGGGCCGACGCCGCATCGGGAAAGGCGCTGGCCGGATAGCGGCCGGCCGCATGGCGCTGCGCTTCGACGAAGATCGCCCAACCAGAGCCGAGGCGGCGGAAGGCGTTGTTCAGACGCCCGGCGACTGCGACCAGCTCGGCAGGCACGGCGCTGTCGAGGTCGGGACCGCGGAAGCGAGCTGAGCGTTGGAAGGAGCCGTCCTTGTTCAGGACGACACCTGGCGCAACGAGCGCGACCCAGGGCAGGAAGTCGGCGAGACGGGTCGAGGTGCGGCGGTATTCAACCAGGTTCATCATGGCGCGTTCTCCCTGGCCTCAGACGCCGAGATGACCGGGAATGCGCAGATGTCGGCGCACCACATCCACGAACAGCGGATCGCGTTTCGCCGCCCAGACTGCTGCGAAGTGGCCGACCGCCCAGAGCGCCAGACCGACCAGCCAGAGCCGCAGGCCGAGGCCGAGTGCTGCCGCCAGAGTCCCATTCAGGATGGCGAGCGAACGCGGCGCGCCGCCGAGCAGGATCGGCTCGGTCAGGGCGCGGTGCACGGGCGCGACGAACCCGCCGACGGGCGCCTCCGAGGCGAAGTCCGCCATCAGACGAGCGCCCCGCCGCCGAACGAGAAGAACGACAGGAAGAAGGAACTGGCCGCGAAGGCGATCGAGAGCCCGAACACGATCTGGATCAGTCTGCGGGCGCCGCCCGAGGTGTCGCCGAAAGCGAGCGTCAGGCCGGTGATGATGATGATCATCACGGCGATGATCTTGGCGACGGGTCCCTCGATCGACTCCAGGATCGATTGCAGCGGCGCCTCCCAAGGCATCGAGGACCCGGCGGCATGGGCGGCGGGAGACAGGGCCAGTGTGACGAAGATGGCGATGGCCGCGGTCGCGGCATGACGGCGGATGTCTGGAATGCGGTGGATCACGACGGGTCTCCTGAGAGGGTCTGGTTGTCGAAGGGAATGGTGTCCGGCGCGGCGACGGCCGGGCCGATGCGGTAGTCGCCGGACGGGCCGAGCCCCTGGACTACGGCGAGCTCGGTGAGCCGACGCTCTCCGCCGCGACCGGAGAGTACGGCGACGAGGTCGATGGTCTCGGCGATCAAGGCGCGGGGCACGGTGACGACGGCTTCCTGGATGAGCTGCTCGATACGGCGCAGGCTCCCGATGGCGCTGCCGGCATGGATCGTGCCGATGCCGCCGGGGTGACCGGTGCCCCAAGCCTTTAGAAGGTCGAGCGCTTCCGAGCCGCGCACCTCGCCGATCGGGATGCGGTCGGGGCGGAGGCGGAGCGAGGAGCGCACGAGTTCCGACAGCGAGGCGATGCCGTCCTTGGTGCGCAGCGCGACGAGGTTCGGCGCGGCGCATTGCAGCTCGCGTGTATCCTCGATCAGGACGATGCGATCGCTGGTCTTGGCGACTTCGGCAAGGAGCGCGTTGGTCAGTGTCGTCTTGCCAGTCGAGGTCCCGCCGGCGACGAGGATATTCTTGCGCGCCGTCACCGCCGTTCGCAGCGCCTCGGCCTGGCCGGCGGTCATGATGCCGGCGGCGACGTAGTCGTCGAGAGAGAAGACGGCGACGGCGGGCTTGCGGATCGCGAAGGCCGGCGCGAACACCACCGGCGGCAGCAGGCCCTCGAACCGCTCTCCCGTCTCGGGCAGCTCAGCCGAGACCCGCGGCGAACCGGCATGGACCTCGGCGCCGACATGGTGCGCCACCAGCCGGACGATGCGCTCGCCGTCTGCGGGCGACAGCCGCTCCCCCGTGTCGGCCAGTCCTTCGGACAGGCGGTCGACCCAGAGCCGCCCGTCGGGGTTGAGCATCACCTCGACGATCTGCGGGTCTTCCAGGAACCCGGCGATGGCCGGGCCGAGGGCGGTGCGCAGCATGCGCGCACCGCGTGAGGTCGCCTCGGATTGCCGATGAGAAGCCGCCATGTCGTCCCCGTCCTTTGCGGGACCGCACGAGGAGCGGCCCGAGGTCGGGGATGATTAGAAGGGGCAGGAAACGGGCTCTGGCAACAACCCCAACGAGGGCGTCGTGCCCTGGCGTACAAATAGAGGGAAAGGGCGAGATGCCGGAATGCTCTTGGCTGAACTTGTGAGGACCACTCAGCCGATCTTGCCCGACCTATCAGGCTCGTCGGTGGGCGGGATGCCATCGATATCGTCGGGGATCTCCCGGAGAAAGCTCTGTCCCTTCTGCAGACGCCGGCCCAACGCCTCGATGAACCCCTCGAACCGCTCGCGCCCCTTGATTTGAGCAGCGGCCTGGGCGTCGTTCGGCAGGGGCGGCGTGATGGTCAGCCAGAAGCGGACGAACAGCGCCAGCGTTTCGGCGGTGACACCGACATCGCGCTCCATGCGCTCCACCTGTCGTGACAGCCGGTCGAGGCGGCGGGTGAAGGCCGCCTCGCGCCGATCCGCACCGTCCGGCGACAGGAAGGAGGCGACGGCCGCCTCGACAATCGCCGAGCGCGAGAGCTTCTTGCGATCTGCGAGATCGGCGATTTGCCTCAGCATCTCAGGTGGGAAATAGACGTTCATCCGGTCGCGCATGGGTCCTGCCTCACATCTCGATGCCGTCGTTCGGATCGAGCGCGACCTGGCGGGCAACCCCGCGCATCTGCTGGCGCAGAATGCGACCCTGCCGGGCGGCGTCGTCGGGCTCGTCGTCGACCATGGCGAATTCCTGCCTCGGCTTTGGTTCATCAACCTCCCTGGCGATGGCGACGTGATCGGGCAGCTCGGGCTCGCGGCGCAGACCGCTATTGGCCGCATCCTGCCCGTCCTTCCCGGCCACGGCGAGGGCTGCGGGCGAAGGCTCTTGCGGGGAAAGCCCCGACCAGTTGTCCTGGCGCGGCGACCGGCCGCCCTTCGATGGGTCGGGCGGCGGCAAGACACGCTCCTTGAACCGCGTGTCTTCGTAATAGCGGGCCTTCTTCGCCCGGATCGGCGGCGTGCCGGCCAGCATGACGATCTCGTCGCCAGGTGGGAGCTGCATCACCTCGCCAGGCGTGAGCAGGGGCCGCGCCGTCTCCGAGCGAGAGACCATGAGATGCCCGAGCCAGGGCGACAGCCGGTGCCCGGCGTAGTTCTTCATCGCCTTCATCTCGGTGGCGGTGCCAAGGGCGTCCGAGACGCGCCTGGCCGTCCTCTCGTCGTTCGTCGCGAAGCTCACGCGGACATGGCAGTTGTCGAGGATCGAATTGTTGGCGCCGTACGCCTTCTCGATCTGATTGAGCGATTGCGCGATCAGGAAGGCTTTCAGGCCGTATCCCGCCATGAAGGCCAAGGCGCTCTCGAAGAAGTCGAGCCGGCCGAGCGCTGGGAACTCGTCGAGCATCATCAGGACGCGGTGGCGGCGGTCCTTCGCGTGAAGGTCTTCGGTCAGGCGGCGGCCGATCTGGTTGAGCACCAGGCGGATGAGCGGCTTCGTGCGCGAGATGTCGGAAGGCGGCACGACGAGGTAGAGGGTCGCCGGCCTTGGATCGGCGATGATGTCGGCGATCCGCCAGTCGCAGCGGCGCGTCACCTCGGCGACGACGGGATCGCGATAAAGCCCAAGGAACGACATGGCGGTGGAGAGCACGCCGGAGCGCTCGTTGTCGGATTTGTTCAGGAGCTCGCGCGCTGTCGAAGCGACGACGGGATGCGGACCTGCCTCTCCGAGATGCGGCGTCGTCATCATCGCCGCGAGCGTGGTCTCGATTGGCCGCTTCGGGTCCGAAAGGAACCCGGCGACGCCGGCCAGCGTCTTGCCGGGCTCGGCGTAGAGGACATGCAGGATCGCACCGACGAGCAGCGAGTGGCTGGTCTTCTCCCAATGGTTCCGCTTTTCTAGCGAGCCTTCGGGATCGACCAGCACGTCGGCGACGTTCTGGACGTCACGCACCTCCCACTCGCCGCGCCGCACCTCGAGGAGCGGGTTGTAGGCAGAGGATCTCGCGTTCGTGGGATCGAACAGCAGCACCCGTCCGTGCCTGGCGCGAAAGCCCGAGGTGAGCTGCCAGTTCTCACCTTTGATGTCGTGGACGATCGCCGAGCCGGACCAGGTGAGGAGCGTCGGGACGACAAGGCCGACGCCTTTGCCGCTCCGCGTAGGTGCGAAACACAGCACATGCTCAGGCCCGTCGTGCCGGAGATAATCGCGATCGAGCTTGCCGAGGACCACCCCGTCGTGACCGAGCAGACCGGCGCCTTTCACCTCGTTCGGCTTCGCCCAGCGCGCGGAGCCGTAGGTCTCGACGTCCTTCGCCTCGCGCGCCCGCCAGACCGACATGCCGATCGCGACAGCGATCGAGATGAAGCCGCCGGAGGCTGCAAGATAGGCGCCCTCGACGAAGACCGTCGGCGCATAGGCGTCGTAGGCGTACCACCACCAGAAGAAGGCCGGCGGATAGTAGAACGGCACGCCCGCCAGCTCGAACCAGGGAGCGCCGAGCTGCGGCTGAAAGCCGAGCCTCCACGCCGTCCACTGCGTCGCGGCCCACGTTGTGGCGAGCACGATCAGGAAGACGATGGTGATCTGACCCCAGAGAATCTTCGTGGCGGACAAGGCATAGTCCCTTGATAGCGAATCCCATCAAGGTCGATGACCAGAGCCGAGAATTACAAGGCGCGGCCGTCGCGGGTCGTAGCCCCGGCGAACCTAGAGGACAAAAACAGGGGAAAGCGCAGGAGGTGGCGACGGCTGCTTCAGATCCCGTTTTGGCCGCAAGCCAAGAACCGCGGTGATGTCTGAGGCTGACCGTAACGGAATGGCGGCTTCAGCGAGCTACAGGAGCTGCCGTCCGCGTCCTATTGATCAACAGCTTCAGTATCAGCATCCGAATCTTACGGATGCTGCGCCCTTTCCGACTTCAAAGCCAGTAACCGAACCGGCGGAAAGGCGACATTCCGCTCGCTAACCGGCGACCCTCCAACTGCAGGCAAATGGTTAGAGGTAAGATTCGCTCTGCCAAATCGGTTGCCGCAACGTCAAACGCGCGATTCAGGTTGTTTGGAGTAATGCCGCTCTCGTCCATCGACGACATCGGTGAAGAAATGCGCAATCTCTTCGGTGTTCGCCTCCACATGCGCTGCCGCGAGCGCCGGCAGGCGGGCGAACGCCGCGTGATAGTCGTCCATCTCGATACCCGCGTTATCGCCGCTTGGCTCAATCCGCAGGCACCGTTCCGGGCCGAGCAGCAGCTTCGCCTGCGATGTCGCATTGTCGGTAGTCAGGAACATCGCCGCCTTGATCGCCTCGCGCCACGCGATGAGGCCGCGGAAGACGTCGGGCTTGCTGAGCTCGAAGGGCGCGTTGCCGGTGCCAATGCTGAACACCTGCACTTGGTCGGAAGCTATGTCATAGGCCGTCAGCGCGTCGACAAGCGCGACCATCACCGGATTGTTCGCCCAGACGCCGCCGTCGATGAAGACGCGGCCGCTTTCTTCATGTTCGAGGCCCTTCAGATAGGTCGGCGCCGCCGAGGTCGCGCGCGCGACCTTCCACATCGGGGTCAGATGATCATGCCGGAAATCTGCATGATGGTCGGTCTTGAACACGGCGATCTCGGTCTTCGGCATCATGAAGGCCGGGATGACTAGCCGCACCGGCGAGTCGCCGAGCAGATGGTCTTCGAACCGGCGCTTGAGGGCCTTCTCGAGCGCTTCGTGGCGGAGCTTCGGGCCGTTCAGCCAAGTCCACCACGTCCGCAACCTGCCCGGCAGGCGCACCGGAAGCGGTGGGAAGATCGCCCGGCCATCCGTCTCGTAGAACGATACGATGTCGCCGGCGGGGATGCCGAGCCCTAAACCGAGCGCGATGATGCCACCGGTCGAGGTGCCGGCGATCAGGTCGAAATAGCGCCCGATCCGCAAGCCGCGCCCGAACCGTTCCTCGCAGAGCCGGAGGAGCTCGGCGGTGTAGAGGCCCTTGATGCCGCCGCCGTCCAACGACAGGATCTTGAACGGCTTGTCCTTGGGCCAGGGCTGGCGCACCCGCCGCGTCGCGAGGCTGCCGGCGCGGCGATCAGTGAACATCGGCGAGGATATCCTTTACGGCCGCGGCTTCGCCCGCATGCATCCGGGCGACGCTCTCATAGCCGACACCAGGCGCCAGCCACTCGCCGGTCAGGTGCCAGAGCTCATAATAGACGAGCCATTCGGACGCCCATTTGACCGTCGTCGCGGCGATGAGGTCTGCAGGGGACCATTCCTTGCCAGCCGGATCGAACAGGCACAGCCCGGACCGCTCCGGCTTTTCGGCATAGAAGATTAGATGCGGAATCGCGGCGAAGCTGCCTTCGGGCCCTGGCTCGAGTGCAGGCTCGTTGACCATGACATACGGGAGCGACATCATGCCCGGGTTCCACAGGATCGAGACCGAATAGACGCGCGCCTTTGGCATGAGCGGACCCGCCCACACAAGGGTGCCGTCGGGCAGCTTACGGCCCTTGAAGTCCGGCCAGTCGGCCGACATCGCCTTCATCTGCGCGTCGGGCGATCGCCGCGCGATGCCGCTAGTCGTCATCCTCGCCGTCCAATTCGAGCGGATGGAAATTGTGCCGGGGAACCTCGCTTAGCGCCTCGGACGCAGCGACGATCGCGGGCGCGTAGATCGCCCCCGTCCGCCGCTCCGAGAGGACCGGCGCGGGATCGCTGCGACGATCGTAGCGCCGGGCGAGGATCGCGCGCTGCTCCTTGCCGATCCGCTCGCCGAAGAGTTCGTCGATCGCCTTGGAAATCTCGGCGAGCGAGACCGAGGCCATGACGTTGAGCCGAACGGCGAGGTGCTCTAGTTCCTCGGCGAGCCCCTTCATGTCGCTGGCGCCTGCCGCTTCGAGACGCGGCCAGCGGTCGTTGATTTTGTCCGACCGGTACGAGGGGTTCTCCTCCTCCGGCCGCGTTTCCGCGGCGAGATGCTGGCGCAGGACCTTCGCCGTCGAGTCGGCGAGCACGAACAGCTGCGCGGTGAGTCCGTGCGGCACGAAGCCGACATCGCCGGTGCGCTTGGCGAGATAGATCGACGGTGGGCGCGGCAGCGTCGACGTCTCGTAGCGCAGGTTGAGGTAGCGTTTCAGCAGCTTGAGCGCGACCGCCTCCTGGGCGTCCAGCCGGCTCGGGATCATCGGCGGCAGCTCGTGCTGATCGGCCTCCGCCACCACCACCCGCTCGGCCTCGTCGAGATACTGCAGGCGGTTCTTCGCTATTGCGTCGCGGTGACGGTTGAGCCGCTCGGTGAAGAGCGCCTGACCGATCCCGACCGCAGAGCGGAACCAGTTGGTAAAGCCCCAGGGATTGGACGGCACCCGCGAGGACGGGCCGCGGTCAGGAGAATGGAAGATCTCGCCGGCACGCGCGATCGAAATCCGCTGGCGTCGATCGAGGATCGTCACGTCCATGTGCATGAACGGAAACTGGAGCTGGACGCAGCGCGTACAGCGCTTGATCGCGACCACGCCTGGGAAGCCCTGAAGCGACTCTTCGAGAATGTCGAGCGCCCGATCATCGTTCCAGTCCTCGGGAACGTCGATCTCGACGATCGCATCGACGTCGAACCGGTCGTCCTCGGTGCCGCTGACGATCGTCGTGCTCGTGGCGATCGAACCCTGCGCATAGATGAGGCTCTGCCCGTCGACGAGGTAGATCGCGAGCGGGCTTGCCGAACGCTCGAGATGCTCCTTGAGCCGCCGATAGCGGTTCTCCGCGATCGTCCGGTCGCGCCGGCTGAGCTCGATCAGTGCGGCGACGTCGAGCAACACCTCGTCGAGCGTATCGGTCTTCTGGAAGGGGTCGTCATCCGCCATCACCGGCACTCCTCAATCGGGTATCCGCCGCGGTCTCGCTACGGGCCTTGCGCATGCCGGGTTCGACATGACATACATGACGAGAATTATATGGTGACGCCTCACAATCCGTCAAGTTCACCATGTCGGGATAGACATGCCTGTAGAACCCTCGCCCACCGACATTTTCAAGGAGCGGCTGCGCAAGGCGCGTGATTTTCGGGGGTGGAGCCAGAGCGACCTGGGCCAGAAAGCCGGCATGCCGGGGAGCTCCATCGCCCATTTCGAGACCGGCGCGCGCAAGCCGTCGTTTGATTCGCTCCGCCGGCTCGCGAACGCGCTCGAAGTCACGACCGATTATCTCCTGGGGCGCGTGGACGAGCCCGGCCTCGCGCAGGCCGGCGATCCGCTGTTTCGCGACTACGGCAAGCTCTCGGGCAACGACCGCGAGATCGCCAAGGATTTCCTCAAGATGCTTGCGGAGCGCAACGCCGCCAAAAAGGCCAAGGAGCCGTGAGCCGCGTCTTCAATCTGAAGATGGCCAGGCAGACTGCCGAGGCCCTCCTGAGGGACGACGGCATCACCAGCCTGCCGGTCAACCCCTTCGCGATCGCCGCCAGCCGCGACATCCTCGTCGAGGGGAAGCACGAGAACACCGAGGGCGTCTCGGGCATGCTGCTTCGCCACGGCAACGACTTCTGCATCGTCTACGCGACGCATATCCCGAGCCCGGGCTTCCAGCGCTTCAGCGTCGCGCACGAGCTTGGGCATTATTTTCTTCCTGGCCATGTCGACCAGGTCCTCAAGGACGGCTTCCACGTCTCGCGCGCCGGTTTTGTCACCGCTGATCCTTACGAGCTCGAGGCCGACCATTTCGCCGCCGGACTGCTGATGCCGTCGGCGCCGTTCCGCAAGGCGATGGACGCACACGATCCTGGTCTCGACGCGCTCTCTGCGATCGCCGACCGATGCGAAACCTCGCTCACCGCGACCGCCATTCGTTACGCTGAGCTCACCGACAGCGCGGTCGCCGTGATCATGAGCACCGGCGGCGTGATCGATTATTGTTTCCTTTCCGAGGCGATGAAATCGCTGCCCAAACGCGATTGGCTGCGCAAGGGCTCGCCGCTACCGGCAGGAACCGCGACCTCACGGCTCGCCGGGGAGCTGGCACGCGTTCTCGCCTGCGATCGGATCGCGGACGACATTGATGTGCGTGATTGGCTCGGCGGCATCAGGAGCGTCGCGGTTTCGGAAGAATCCGTCGGCCTTGGTCATTACGGAAAGATTCTGACCATCCTCGTTGCTCCGGAGCTTGGGAGCGGTGGGGAAATGGATGATGACGACGAGGAGGAGTCCGAACTGATCGAAAGCTGGACGCCCCGCTTTCGGCGATAACAACGCCCGGCACCGACCTCACCCTTAAGCGAAGCGCTGCCGGCTGCTCTCGCAGCGCGAGCGATCGATCGTGCCGGTCGCCGATCGATACCGCCACTCCAGGCCACAAGCTATGGCGATGAAGCACCCTCGGCCGACGCCTGTGGATCGGGGATTCCGAACATGCCTGGTTACCAATGCTGACACAATCCACCCGGCCGGGCGTTAGCCAGGCGAATTGTACATCTGCATTGAGGATGCAGCGCTTTCTCGTTGAATGACCATGATGGGCGCACACGAGACGACGGCTCGGGTGCAGTTGAACCCCCTACCACCGCGAGGCACGACATCCGACACTCTAGAGTGCCAGCCCCCGTTTCCGGCTGAAGCTCCATTCGATGCCGCCGCTGTCCTTGGCGACGCCGGCGACGTGCTGACCGAGCTTTTTCTCGAGTGTCGGCGACCAGGGCACGAGCTGGTGGCCAAGGTCGCCGTTTTGGCCTACGGCTTCGATCACCGCGAAGCGCCCGGACGTGAGGGCGAGGCGCTGGCGATAGACGCCGGTGACATGCTCACCTGCTGCGGTCGTCATGTGCGGCAGGCCGGTCTCGGCTGAGAGCCGCGCCGCGGCGGCATCCAACTCGCGGCGGCGGAGGGTATTCAGGAGATCGCGCTGCAGGATAACGCGCTGGCCTTGTTTGCGGGCGAGCCCTTCCTCGGCGAGGTGGTCCGCGCGGGCCGACATGGCGTCGCGGACCTCGCGGCCGAAGCCGCCCATCGCGAGCGGCGTCGGCTCACGTTCGACCAGCCGATGATCGAGCCAAGTCGCGCCCGGCGCCGTGATCTGGCGGTTCAGGTCGAAGTCCGAGCGATTGGCGAGCACGAGCGTTGGTTGTTGGTCCTCGGGCCCCCCGAAGCGGCGGATCTCGACGATGCCGCCGATCGGCGGCGCGTGCTCGAACGCCTCGATGCCCCGGAAGCGGATATGGTGCGCGCGGCCGTCGGTGCCGTCGACGATGGCGTAGGCCTCGCCGGACAGCTCGTTCTGAAGGCCCTTCTTGACCAGTCGCCCGATAATGGACGCGCCTGTCGCGCCTGCGTCGATCACATAGTCGGCGACGCCGCGATCCTGCCCGCGCTCGGTGAAGGCGCGGTGCATCGTCTTGATGATGTCTCCGCGCATGCCGAGCTCGCGGAGCGAGCGCTCGGCTTCCAAGCCGACCATCCATTCGCCGGGACCGGCGGGTGTGGCGAGGCCCATCTTCTCCAGATGCTGGACCCTGCCGATCAGCAGCCGTCGTGCTTCGTCACCGGCCGCGCCGCTCGCCTCCGGGCGCAGGTCGATGTAGCCAGTATCGTCGGCGGAGATGCGGATCTCAACATCGAGCCGCGTCCAGCGCTCGGCGGTGATCTCCTTCTCCAGCGCGTTGCGGATTTCGTGCTCGGGTCGGGGTCCGAGCTCGATCGACACCAACTCCTCGGCGCGCGAGCGCAGACCACGGCTGATGTAGTCGCGCGAGATCACGAGATCCGCACCGGCGTCGTCGACACCGCGCACCAACAGATGGATGTGGGGGTTGTCGGTGTTCCAGTGATCGGCAGCGACCCAGTCGAGCCGGGAGCCGAGGTCGGCCTCCATCTGCTTCGCAAGATCACGGGTGAAGGCGCGAAGGTCGGTCATCTCGCCGGCGTCCTCGGGAGAGACGATGAACCGGAAATGGTGGCGATCGTCCTTGGAGCGCTCGGCGAAGGCGAGGTCATCGGCGTGGTCGGTGCCCGCATCGAACATCATCGCCTTCTCGCCCTCGCGGGTCACGCCATCACGCTTCAGGTAGGACAGATGCGCGGCGAGCGGCGCAGAGCGAAAGGCGCGGCCAGAATGCCGGGCGATCCGCGAGGCGACCACGACGCGACGACTGGGGGAGAAGAGTCGGTTGCGGCTGAAACTGATTCGGCCGCGGCCGAAGCTGGAGCGTCCCAGTGTCGGCGAGCGGCCGCTCTTCCCCGCCGAGCTGGACGCGCCGTCGGTGTGGCCCGCACGCCTGGCGGCGCGGAGGACCTGATGGATGAAGCTCTTGGGCCTCGGCGTGCGGGTGCTGCGGATGCGCCCTGGCCGGACGCGGAAGTCGTTGTCGCTCTCGCTCATCATTACCCCGCAAAACAGGGCGCAGAGCGCACAGTGCCGGAAACTACATTGAAATCGTTGCGAGAACTCTCAGGCGCGGCACGCACCCCGACCGACCGGCACGCCGAAAGACAAGCCATGTCAGTGGCTTGGAGGGCGAGCGGCGAGCCTCTTTTATCTTGCCATCCGACGGTCGTCCTTCTTCGCCACCCTCGGAACTTCCTCCAGCCCGCGCCACCCCACGCCCGTCCGCGCGATCCTGCGAAGCGCCTCATCGCCCGTCTCCGGAGCCAGGTCGGGCGACAAACAAGCCATCGGACAGGGCCGAGATGGCGGAGAGATCGCGCACCGGCGCTGCCGCCGGAGCGTCATCCGACGGGCTACTACGTTGTGTAGGATCAACAGCCGATATGCTGGCGGCGGGACCGACGAACAGCGGTGCGCGCGTCCAAGTCAGCGGATCGGCAGCGGCAACGATGATGGGCTCAGCGAGTTCGCCGCCATCAACGATTGGCGCGAGCGCGGTGACATAGGCACGTGTCTCGGCTGGCAGTGCCCGTCCGACCGCAACGTATTCCTCGTAACGGCCGGGCCCCGCATTGTAGGCCGCGAGGAAGCCTGGCGAGCCGTAGCGATCGTGCATCTCGCGCAGATATGCCGCGCCGGCCAGGATGTTGTCGCGCGGACTGAAAGGGTCACTACCGAGGCTGTGGCGAAGGCGAAGATCCGTCCATGTGTCGGGCATGACCTGCATCAACCCCATGGCGCCCGCCGGCGAGATCGCCCGGACGTCGCCGCGGCTCTCGACGCGCATGACGGCGCGTATCCAGCCTTCCGGTACACCGAAGCGCCGCGAGGCCTCGGCAATGAATACTGCATAGGGGTCAACCGGCGCCTGCTGTTCGATCGCCACGCTCTGGGCGACCGACAGGTCGGGCGCGGCGGCGGTCGAGAGAAGGCCGGAAAGGAGAAGGAGTGCACAGCGGCCAGGGTTCTTCAGCGATCTGGCAGCGATCCGGCGACGCGCGGTCGGCATGGCGTCACTCCCGCGCGCCGCGCTTGGGCGGACGGTTCCAGTGCAGCGACCACGACGTGCCGTCCGCCTCGGCTCGGAACAGGTTGGCCCGGATCGGGTGCGTGAGGGTGGGATCGTCGAACAGCAGCGAGACGTAGTCGCCGGCCTTCTCTCCGGTGCGTTTCCAGCCGGCGCCGATCTCCGGACCATGGCCGTCCTCGCCGAGGTGAATGCGGTAGTCCGGCACGTTCTCGGCTTCCGACGGCTCGGCTGGAGCCAGGGTGAGCTGCACGTCGAGGGTGAGGGTGCGGACGCGGCCGGAATATCCGGACTTCGTGCGGGTGAATTCACCGATCTGGGGCATTTGCTGGTCCTTTCTGCAGCGAGTGTTGATGAGATCAGGTGCGATCAGTGGGTCGGAGCGCGCCACTCGTAGCGGCCGGTCCCGTCCTCGTCGGTCCAAAGGGGAACGGCACGGCCGAGGATCGAGCTGGCCTGAATGGGCCCGAAGTAGCGGCCGTCGAGACTGTCGCGGACCTGCCAGTTCATGAGGAAGACTTCGCCGCTGGCGATGCGACGGCAGTCCTGCCAGACCGGCAGCGGTCGGCCGCTGCGGTCACGTTCGAGCGCCGCTCCCATCTCGATGCCGTCGACCGTGATGGTGCCACCGATGCGGCACACATTCTGTCCCGGAAGGCCGACGACGCGCTTCATCAGCGGCGTGCCTGGGACCAGGTAACCGCGCTCGGCGAGGAAGCTCGCGAGCGGTTCCGGGGCCTCGACGGCGACGAGGTCGGTGACCTCCAGCCGCTCGATCGGCTGCACGGCATACAGCCCGATCGGCGTGCTGGCGGACGCGTTCCAGATGAGCTTGGTCGGCATGTCGATCACCGCGGTGGCGGCAACGCCCATAGCCGCTATGAGGGTGGCGAAGGTCCAAGCCAGGCGGGTCACGGCCCCGCCCTCCGCCGCTTCAGCCAGGCTTTATGTCGGCCTATCGCGTACGCCCGAGGCGCGTACCCTGCGGTCAGACGGTTGTGGACGTGGCGCCAATGGTCGGGCGCGACGTCGACGGGATCGATGCCGAGCGCTTCGATCGCGTCGATGGCCTGCAACACCCGCTCGACCTTGGGCCAGCCGTCGATCCGCAGCAGGATCTCGCCGCCGGGGCGCACGAAAGGCAGCGTCTGATACGGCTCGCCCGGGCCGACAGCGCGCACGATATCGATGCGTGAGAGGATCGTGCCGAAATCGTTCGCGGCCCAGCGGACGAAGGCGAAGGTCGCGTCGGGCGCGAAGCCGACGACGCGGCGTCGCCGGTCGAGGATCTGTTCGTGAACCTCACGGCCGAACCTGGTCCAGTGCTCGATCTTCCCTTCGAACCACGTCAGTTCGACGAAGGTGGTGAAGGGCGCGGCGGCGGCCGGCAGCGGGCCGCCGCGGACGCGGGCTGCCGCGTTGCCGCTCATGGAGCATCTCCCTGGCTCTCGGGAAATTCACGGGCCAGCAGCCCGCGCAGCATGTCTGCGACGGTCTGACCGCGCCGGAAGGCGACGACCTTGATGCGGCCGCGCAGCTCCGGCGTGGCGTCGATCGTCAGCCGGGCGGTGAAGCCGGAGGCCGCCTCGCGACGGTCGGGCGAATCGTCGGCTTTCTTGATCCAGGCCTCGGCGGTGCCCGGACGAGTGGCAAAGCTGGACTTCGAGGATCGAACGTTCACGGCGTGATCCTTCCGACCTCGGTGGCGAAGGCGGCGACCTCGCGCGCTGCCGGACCGTTCTCGTCCGTCTCGGAGACGAGGCGGCCGGATTGCGCGGCACCGGCGAAGGCGACACGCTGGCCGATGGTCGTCGCGAGCACTGGCGGGTCGTACTGGGCGAGAGTATCGGCGGTCTCGCGGGCAATGACGGTGCGTGCGCCGCAGCGGTTCAACGCGAAACGTGCGACAAGCTCCGGACGGTAGATCCGCGCCTCGCCGATCAACGACAGCATCTCGGCCGAAGCCCAGCCGTCGAAGGGAGACGGTTGAACGGGGACGAGCGCGAGGTCGGCGACAAGCAGCGCCGAGCGCATGAGCCCGGCGACACGAGGCGGTCCGTCGATGACGATGTGGTCGGCATCGCGCGCCAACTCGTGCGCTTCGCGATGAAGCGTGTCGCGCGCCAGCCCGACGACGCCGAACAGCCGCGGCAGACCTTCACGCGCACGCTGCTGCGACCAGTCGAGTGCCGAGCCCTGCGGATCGGCGTCGATCAGGGTGACGCGCTTTCCCTTGCCGGCCCATTCACCGGCGAGATGCAGCGCCAGCGTCGTCTTGCCGACGCCGCCCTTCTGGTTAAGGAGGGCGACGATCATCGTTCCCCTCCCGGCTTTCTTTCCGGCGGTCGACGTAGGCGCTCAGCAATCCGAGCGCGTACGGGGTTCGGTTTGCGGTCGGACGAAACGGGAGTTCTGTCGTCCGGAGGCGGCGAACAGCTTGTTGCCGGCGGTTCGGCGCTGTTCGGGAGCGGGCCTGCGAGACCCGATTCCAGTCGCACATTTCCGGAGCGCCGACCGAACCCTTCCACAGGGCCGCGCGCACTACAGAAGTTAGATTCCTTGTTAGACTCTAAGTTAAGGGGACGATTTTCGGTGTCTCTGCCGAGACTTAAGGCCGGTTCGGGTTCCCGATAGCACGAGCCTCCAGTTCCCGATGGCACGATAGTCGGGGTTCCCGATAGCACGAGGCCGCCCACAGGTTTTCCACAGGCCGCCGGCTCGAAGGCGAGGAGAACCCGCCCGCCGATCTCGACTTCCAGGAACAGCGTATATCCTGGCAGTGGCTGACGGCGGATGATGTCGCGCAGCTCGAAGGCAAAGCGCTTGAAGGGCGAAAGGCTTCCCGATTTCAGGTGGAGATGACGGAGGTCGAAGCGCCAGCCAGCCCGCTGTCTGCCGCCATGCTTGCGCACGAGACGATAGAGCCAGCGGTCGAGGCCGCCGGTGAGCCGGAAATAGGCCCGGTCGATCGTCAACACGAGCGCGTCGTCAAGGACGGCCCGATAGAACCAGTCAGGTGCGATCAGCTCAATACCGGCGGCGTTCCCGCGTCCGTCAGTCCGCTCGGTCCACTCGTTGATCCAGGAGAAGCGGTGCATGCGCCGCTCGGCCGGCTGACGGATGGATGTCGCGATGGTGGTGGACTGCAACCGGTCGAGCGCAGCCTTGAGGCGCTGATAATCGCGCGCACCGACGCCTCTCCCGATGAAGGTGAGGATCTCGTAGGGTGTCGCCGCCATCAGGCGGGACGTCCGCAGGCCGGCGTCCCGCGCTTCGACGATCTGGCTCGCGGCCCAGATCAGGATGTCGGCGTCCCAGATGGTCGCCATCCCGTGCTCGGGCACGGCCTCGACGCGGATGGTGACGTCGCCGGACCGGAAGTCGATCGGTGCGGTCCGGTGCGACTTGGAGAGGCTGAAGAAGGGATAGGCCATGAGGTCCTGCGCGTCTCGGGGCGCGAGATCGCCGGGAAGCGCGTGGAACAGCTCGAGCTGGTCGCGCTCGGATGTCAGGCGACGTCGTGCCGGCATTGTGAAAGCCGTCCGCGACGATCAGCGGCCGGCTCGACCGGCATGGGCCGGCGGCAAACCCTCGTGGCGCTTGGCGGGGAGCACGGTGCCGCGGCCGGGGTCGGCAGTGGAGCTCTTGGCGCCGAGATCGGCCCAGGACTGGAGGTCCTCGAGCGAATAGACGACGCGGCCGCCGAGCTTGCGATAGGCGGGGCCGGTCCCGTAGGTGCGATGCTTCTCGAGGGTCCGTCCGGACAGGCCGAGGAAGCGGGCAGCTTCTGGGGTTCTGAGAAAGCGCGGCGGCAAGCCGGCTGGAGTGGCGGACATGATCGGGCCTCCGTGGGTTCCGTTCGCATCGCCGAAGGTCGACGGCGAACGAGGGCCACGATGGCGAAGGGCGGCCGCGAGGGGGGATGGCGAAGACGGGGGTCAGAAAAACGCACCCCCGTCGGAGACTCAGGTGCAGCGTCAGGGTCGGCGTCGGTGGCGCAGGAGCTGGCGGTAGCCGCCGTCGATCATCCTGTTCCCGTCGCGGACGAGGCGGATCGTGGCGTCCCGCAGGGCGGAGCTCTTCCAGGGATCGGAGGCGACGCGGCCCCGGCCGTACATGACTTCGGCGATCTCGCGATAGGTCGCGCCGGCGGTGCGCCCGTCGACCGCTTGGAGCATGTGCTTGAGACGGCGACGCCGCTGCGTCGTTAGGCGGGTGTCCGGCGGCGCGGGCGGGCGGTCCAGGCCGTGCACCAGGCGAGCGAGGGCTTCCAGCCGGTCGGGCGCATCGGCGTCGAGCGGCAGGAGCGCGGCGAGCGGCTGGCCGGGCCGAGCATCGCCCACCACCAGCACGTGGATGGCGGCGGAGCCGGCGCCATGTACGATGTGCAGGCCCTCGTCGCCGAGGCGAGCAGTGACGGGATCGAGGTCAGCCGGCGAGGTGGGGACAATCCCGGAAAGCGTCGGTGTGGCGGTGAGCATCACCGTCCCAGGATCGGCTTCGGGCGCCCAGAACACAGGCGTCTCGGTCGCATCGAATGTCGGGCGGACAGGGAAATCGAAGCCCCCAGCGCAGCCGCGCCAAGTTCATCAGGCGTTCGCGATCGTCGGGCCGCCTTTCGATCTCTGCGTAGTCGTTCTGGTAGGCGGCGTTGCGACGCAGCCACTCCCAGGCGAGATCCGATGGGATGAGGTCGTTCATGTAGTCGTAGGCCGAGGACGATCGCCAGCGGGACGTGTCAGGCTTCATCAGCGTCTCCAGGCTCGCATGGGTCGTTCACACTCAGGCTGATACGATTCCCATTGGAGACGGCTCGTGGAAGTCCCGGCCGGCGCAACACACGTTGCAGCGGCTGCACCTCTGTCGCGGAGGCTAAACTAGTGGCGCCCCTCTTTGACCAGATGGCGGTACCCGTGCGCGCTCATCCAGCGGGCGCGGGCGAGATGGGTATCGTGGACGAGGCGGGCGCGCTCGGGCTCACGATCGGGATCGAGTCCGAAGAGGATCGAGACAGCTTCCTGCCAGTCGGCGCCGTCCGCCTCGGCATCGAGGAGGCGAATGTAGGTGACCATCTGTCGCCGGTCGTAATCGGTGAGCGTCGGGCTGTCCGGCGGGCAGTCCATGAAGTCACGTTGCGTCATGCAAGCCCTCTAAGTTGCACTAGGCCCCGGTAGTGATTGCTTAGCCATGTCGCCCCTGCACCGGGACGAATGAGCGTCTCCGGATCAGTCTCGGGCGAAGGATCGCTCAACGCCGCGCATTTGGCGTCAAGGCATCGTGCTATCGGCGGAATACCGGACAATCATCACTCCCTCGCCGCGGTCGGAGGTAAGCAGGACGATGCCGGCCGCTTCGAGAGCCCTGCGCACCTGATCGCGCGTCGATTCATGCACCTTGAGATCGTTCTCGGACTCAAGGCGCTTGAGCGCGGTCAGCGATACGAGGGCCTTGTCAGCGAGCGTCTCCTGATTCCAACCCAGCAACGCGCGCGCGGCCCGTGTCTGTCGGGCGGTGATCATGCATGATCACCTCCTACGGACACAGACGCACGTGCCACGAATACGACTGAAATAGTCGTTCTTGCTAAGCCGTGCCAGCGCAAATCGCGCGTAGCGTCTCTGTCTCGCCAGGGCGGAGGTGGCCTGTTCCGGTCGCCGAGGAGCTGGCCCCGCCCGGTCTGGACCGGGCGGGGCATGGATCAGGCGGCTCAGTCGCCGTTGCGGCGGCTGGGGCGGGACCAGATGAGGCTGTAACTCTCCTCGCCTTCGATGACGGTGTCGTCGAACAGGTTGGCGTAGATCGGAGCGGTGAAGCTCGGATCGTCGAGCTTGAGGCTCAGATAGTCGCGGCCCTCGTTCGAGCGCTTGGACCAGGCGGCGCCGATCTCGGCGCGGCCGACGAAGACCCGGTGGCTGGGGGCGTTGCCGTTGGTCGAGCCCTCTTCGGGGACGATGCGGACGTTCTTGGTCTGGACGCTGAGGGTGACGATCTCGCCGGTGAACTCGTTGCCGGACTTCTTGAAGGTGCCGATGGTCGCCATTGTCGTTCTCCTTGATCTCTGCTCCGAGCCCGCACCATTGCGGCCTCGATGGCGATCGGCGGGCCGAAGGCGATCGACGGCGCACCCGCTTGCGGGCCGGAGCGTCAGCGGAGGATGGCGCGAGAGCGACTTTCTTGGCTCGCGAGGAATGGGCGCGCAGCGCTCAGGGGAAGAAAGTCGATCGGCGCCGTTGCGGCATAGGCGATCGAGGCGCAGCCGACTTTCGGCCAGATCAGCCCATTGAGAGGCAGTTTGTAGCGGGCGATCGGCAAGGGGACGAAGGACATGGCGACTGATGCTTTTCAGATTGCCGGGCACTGCTCCACAGCGTTCAAGCGCAACCCGATCCGTTCGCCGACGCATCCGAACTGGGCGGCAGGCGAGCGTGCGTACGCGTTGCGGAGGGCCGCAACAAGGGACGTTTCCGCGCGGTCAGCTTAACCATCGCCTTCATAGTTCGAGCACTGATCTACCGCCTGCGCCGTATCGGTCAGCAGTTCCCCGGCAAGTTTCAGCAGTTGATCAATGCGCGGGTCGGAGAGCCGATAGTGGACAAAGCGTCCGCGCTGCTCGCCCGTCACCAAGCCGCATTCGCTCAGGCAGCGCAGATGATTCGAGACATTCGATTGGGACAGCGCGGTCGCTGCAACGATCTCCCCTACCGTCAGCCCGCGACTGCATAGGGCCTTGAGGATCGAAAGCCGCGACGGGTCCGCCAGCCCCCGGAACAGCTTTGCATGCAGTTCGACGGCGCTGGTGTGGCTTAGCAGCGGGGAAACGGCTCTGGTGGACATATCAGCGACCAATGATATGTTGGGGTCGTATCGTCTGGAAGATGTTCGATGAACCAAACAGCTTCAATAAGCGATCCCGACCCGGTGCGCTACCGCGTTACCGGGATGGACTGCCCCTCTTGCGCCGCAAAGATCGAGAAGGCGGTTCGATCGGTCGGCGCCGAGGAAGTGAAGGTC
The DNA here is from genome assembly GCF_003568845.1 of Indioceanicola profundi. Lineage (NCBI taxonomy): Bacteria > Pseudomonadati > Pseudomonadota > Alphaproteobacteria > Rhodospirillales > Azospirillaceae > Indioceanicola > Indioceanicola profundi. The sequence continues at coordinate 122,608 of NZ_CP030129.1, forward strand.
TCGACCGCAACGCAAGTCATGACGCTGCATGTCTCCGATCCGGCCGCACAACTGCCGGAAGTGGAGCGCGCCGTGACTGGGATCGGCTACCGGCTGGACCGCATGGGCGGCCCCAATGTCGATCACGAAGGCGACATCGACGATCTTCCGAAGGACATAGCCCACGCCACCCAGGCCTATCGGCGGGCGCTGTGGATTGTGATCCTGCTGAACGTCGGCTACGGCATTATAGAGATGTTTGGCGGGTTCATCTCCGGTTCGCAGGCGCTGAAAGCAGATGCCCTCGATTTCCTCGGTGATGGCCTGATCACGTTCCTTGGGGTGCTGGCGATCAGCTGGAGCCTGGTCTGGCGGGCCCGTTCCGCATTGATCCAGGGCCTGTTCCTTGGCGCGCTCGGCCTCGGGGTCCTCGCGAATACGGCATATCGGGTGCTGGTGCAGCAGCAGCCCGAGGCCGAGCTGATGGGTCTGTTCGCGGTGATCGCGCTCGTCGTCAACGTGGTCGCGGTTCTTCCGTTGCTGCCCCACCGGACCGGCGACGCCAATGTGCGAGCAGTCTGGCTGTTTTCGCGCAACGACGCGATCGGCAACGCCGCCGTCGTTGTCGCGGCGGGTCTGGTCGCCTGGAGCGGCACGGCGTGGCCCGACCTCGTTGTGGCGGCGGTGATCGCCGGGCTGTTCCTGCAATCCTCGTGGTCGATCATCCGCGATGCGAGAGCCGATCTGGAAGCGAGCGCATGAACGGTCGCTTGCTGGGAGTAGTCTGCGCCGCTACGGCGCTTGTTCTCGATCAGGGCAGCAAGGCGCTTGCTCTGGACTCACCGCGGCTCGCGGGCGGCGTGGAGATCCTGCCGGTCCTGAACCTCGTTCTCGTCCGCAACGATGGTGTCAGCTTCGGAATGCTCGGCGGGGTCGTGCCTTGGTGGGGTCTGGTCCTGCTTGCCGCTGCGATCGTGACATGGCTTTCGGTCTGGCTGTGGCGCTCGCAAAGCCGGGTGATCAGCGCGGCGCTTGGGCTGGTCATCGGCGGTGCTCTCGGCAATGTGGTTGATCGCGTACGCTTCCACGCCGTCACCGATCTTCTCGATTTCCATCTCGGAGCCTACCACTGGCCCGCCTTCAACCTTGCCGACGTCGCGGTGGTCTGCGGCGCGGCAATGCTGGTGCTGGACGGCTTTCGCGCGAAGGAAGAGCGAGGGCCTGCGAAAGCTTAAGGGGGATGGAGGCGCAAGCAACGGTCTGCCTGCAGTGGGCGCACCGTCGGTCACTGGGAATGAGTCTGTGTCCGAGGAGCGGCCGTACTCAATGAATTCGCCAGACTGCCTGAGAGATTGATCGTGACCATTATTCCGCGCGATGAGAGTTTCGATAGCACCCTTGCCTTGTTCCTGGACCCATACGGCTTCATCTCGAAGAGGTGCCGCCGATACGGGGCCGATCTCTTCCTCGCGCGAATCCTGCTCCGCAAAACGATCTGCATGACCGGTCCCGAGGCGGCCGAACTGTTCTATCGGCCGGATCTGTTCGTCCGGCGCGGCGCCATGCCAGGACGGATACAGAAGACCCTTCTCGGCCGGGGCGGCGTCCAGGGGCTGGACGACGAAGTGCATCGGCACCGCAAGCAGATGTTCATGTCGCTCATGGCGCCCGAGCGGATCGATCATTTGCGAGAGCTGGTCGACGGCCTGTGGCGCGTCTACGCTCAAAAATGGGCAACGATGGACCGGGTCGTCCTTTATGATGAGGTGCAAGAGCTGCTGACGAAAGCCGTTTGCGCATGGGCCGGCGTTCCACTGCCTGAGCCGGAGGTGAGTCGGCGCACCGCACAGCTCACGGCGCTGTTCGACGACGCGGGGGCGATCGGACCGAGGCACTGGTGGTCGCGCCTGTCCCGCATGCGCTCGGAACGGTGGATCGAGGACGTCATAGAGCAGGTTCGTGCCGGCCGCCTGAACCCGCCAGAAAAAAGCGCGGCGCTTGTAGTCGCCACGTGGCGGGACTTGGACAACGCGCTGTTGAGCCCACGCGTCGCCGCGGTGGAACTGCTGAACATATTGCGGCCGACCGTCGCCGTCTCCGTTTTCATCACATTTGCCGCGCACGCTCTGCATCGTTTTCCGGCCTGTCGCCAGGAGCTTCGGACCGACGATGAGAGTTTGGAGTTCTTCGTGCAGGAGGTCCGGCGTTTCTATCCGTTCTTTCCCGCGGTGATGGCGCGCGCAAGGCGTGATTTCGACTGGAACGGGTATCAGTTTCCGAGGGGACGGCGCGTGATGCTCGACCTCTACGGCACCAATCGCGATCCGCGAGCCTGGGACTCGCCGGAGGAGTTCCGGCCGGAGCGCTTTCGGAATTGGGATGGCAGTCCCTTCAATTTCATTCCGCAGGGAGGCGGCGACCACGACCTGAACCACCGCTGCCCCGGCGAGTGGATCACGATCGAGCTTATGAAGGTGTCCTGTAAATTTCTCGCGGCGAAGATCGATTACGACGTGCCGAAGCAGGATCTGCAGATCGATGCAACGAGACTGCCGGCCCTGCCAGAGAGCCGGTTCGTGATGAGCAACGTCAGACCCCGGAGGGAGTCGTGATCGCTGTCTGGGCCGGAGTTCTTCTCGCTGCCGTATGGCTGGCGCATTGGGGGGCGGAACACCTGGCCGACCCACTAAAGAAGCTGCGGCGGCAGTGGGGCTTCTCCGTCGCCGCTGGAGGCTCGTTTATCGGACTTGCAACCGCAAGCCCGGAGATCGGCATCAACGTCACGAGCGCCATCCGCGGTGTTGCCGATATTGGACTGGGAGCCATGCTGGGCGCCAACATCATAGTTGTGCCAATTTTCGTGGTCACCGCCTATCTTGCCACGCGGAAGAAGGAACTCGGCAACGAGCACCGCGATCACGAACGGGATCTGCGTGAGCACTTCCTGCCCGTGGACCCCGGCGCGATCACGGTGCAGGCGCTGCCTTATCTTGGCATTCTAGCCCTGGTCGCACTGCTCACGCTTCCGGCGCCGTGGCGGGGCCTTCAGCCGGTTGACGGCTGGATTCTGCTTCTCGCCTATCTGGCTTACCTCGCGCAGGCGCTTTTGCGCGGTCGCGAGAAGGGGCAGGAAATCGAATGGACCCGGCGCGAACAATGGTTCGCGGGCGGCGGCGTGGCCGCGCTCGCGGTCGGGGCTTATTTCATCGTCTTCTCGACCGAACAGATCGTGAGCGTCCTCGGCATTCAGAAAATCGTCGGCGGATTGTTCATCACCGCACCTGTGGCGGCGCTGCCAGAGGTCTTCGCCACATGGAGCCTTGCCCGCAGGGGGCAGATCACGGCGGCAGTGACAGACGTGATAGGCGACATGGCGGCAACAATGACCATGGCCTTCATCCCGCTGACGATCATCGCAATGCCGATCGGTAATCTGCATCTCTACTGGGTGAGCCTGACCTTCGTGGCTGTCATGCCTGCGCTCTATGCGGCGCTTCTCTGGTGGGGCGGGCGAGAAACCGGCTTTCGGCGTTGGCAGGTGCTGATCTTCCCTGTTGTTTATGTGGTGTACGTGGTTCTGGTCGTCTTTTGGGTGCGGCCCTTCGGCGGTAGTTTGTCGCCGCAGGGATAAGAAGTCCCATGGAATTGGGATGACAATTCCAACAATCCTCGCGCGGCTGACCGCTTTATAGGTTATCTGGAGTCGCAATCCTGAGTCACGGAAAGGGATGGCGCAAACGCTTGGCAGCACCGCTTCGGTCGCCGAGGAGCTGGCCCCGCCCGGTCTGGACCGGGCGGGGCATGGATCAGGCGGCTCAGTCGCCGTTGCGGCGGCTGGGGCGGGACCAGATGAGGCTGTAACTCTCCTCGCCTTCGATGACGGTGTCGTCGAACAGGTTGGCGTAGATCGGAGCGGTGAAGCTCGGATCGTCGAGCTTGAGGCTCAGATAGTCGCGGCCCTCGTTCGAGCGCTTGGACCAGGCGGCGCCGATCTCGGCGCGGCCGACGAAGACCCGGTGGCTGGGGGCGTTGCCGTTGGTCGAGCCCTCTTCGGGGACGATGCGGACGTTCTTGGTCTGGACGCTGAGGGTGACGATCTCGCCGGTGAACTCGTTGCCGGACTTCTTGAAGGTGCCGATGGTCGCCATTGTCGTTCTCCTTGATCTCTGCTCCGAGCCCGCACCATTGCGGCCTCGATGGCGATCGGCGGGCCGAAGGCGATCGACGGCGCACCCGCTTGCGGGCCGGAGCGTCAGCGGAGGATGGCGCGAGAGCGACTTTCTTGGCTCGCGAGGAATGGGCGCGCAGCGCTCAGGGGAAGAAAGTCGATCGGCGCCGTTGCGGCATAGGCGATCGAGGCGCAGCCGACTTTCGGCCAGATCAGCCCATTGAGAGGCCGTTTGGAGCGGTCGACGAGCAGGGACAACTCAAGGAGATGAAGGCGGCCATTCTCGACCAAGAACAGGTCGCGGTGACGTCGCTGACGAGATCGGCTGCCGTCCAGACCCGAAGACGCCCGTTCACGTCCGAACCAGGGATCGGCGGTCCGGGGAACGCCTCACACCCTCGTGTCCGGTCCGCACCTTAGGAGGCTCCGTTGTCAGCGCCCGAGAGCAACGTCGTCATGAGCCTTGCTGACGATTCCGATCGCCGCGATAGCTTTGCCGACAGGATGACGGGAACGGATCGAAGGTAAGATTGAGGCGCTCGCCCGGCAAGTGCGCTCAGGCGCGTGCGATGCTTTGCCCCGTCGGCGCGGGCGCGGCCAAGGTCGTCACGCGCACGAATGCGGTGATGCCGACGGCGATCGCGCCGATCACGGAGAAGATGAGCTGCCACGTCTCCGACGGCATGGCGTGCTTGACGATTCCGTGCGTGGCGTAGAACCCGGCGATGGCCGCGGGTGCGACAAAGGCGAGTGCCACGCCCACGCGCAGCCAGACGGGGCGCGCCAGCATCAGGACGATCTGACCGACGAAGAGCGTCAGGAAGGCGGCCACGGCGCCGACGGCGATGCCGCCGGGCCAGCCGGCGCCCGCGTGGTAGGCCCAGACGCCCATCGTCACGCCCGCAAAGAGCGGCAGCGCGAAGACGGCCAGCGTGAACAGGAGCCAGCAGAAGAAACCGATGGCGACGATGCTGAGAAGGATGCCGAGGATCATCATGGTGGCGGCCTCCGTGACGAAAGATCGATGGGACGCGCCTTCCACCACCACCACGGCGCCACTGCGAGCATAGCCGAAGATGTGCGACGGCGGGAGCGGAAATCCGCGCGCCGTGCACGTTCGAGGGATTTGGGGACGGCGGCGCTCACGTGCCGCCGCTGCCGAACTTCCAGACCGGGATGCCGAGTTTCCTTGCCTTGTCGGCGAGGTTCTCCTGGATGCCGGTGCCGGGGAAGACCATCACGCCGATCGGTAGCACCTCCAGCATCGCGTCGTTGCGCTTGAAGGGGGCGGCCTTAGCGTGCCTGGTCCAGTCGGGCTTGAAGGCGATCTGCGGCACGTTCCGGTGATCGGCCCAGCGGGCGGCGATGCGTTCGGCGCCCTTCGGCGAGCCGCCATGCAGCAGCACCATGTCGGGGTGCTTGGCGTGGACCTGGTCGAGCTTCGCCCAGATCAGGTGATGGTCGTTGAAGTCGAGCCCGCCGGTGACGGCCACCTTCGGGCCCGCCGGCAGGAGCACCTCGGCTTCGGCGCGCCTCTTCGCGGCGAGGAAGTCGCGGCTGTCGATCATCGCCGATGTCATGGCCTTATGATTGACCATGGAGCCGCTGCGTGGCCGCCAGGACGAGCCGGTGTGCCGCTCGAAGTGCTCGGCGGCCTGGTCGCGCATCAGCTCGAAGGCGTTGCGGCGCTCGATCAGGGTCTGCCCCTCAGCCGTGAGGCGCTCGAGATCGACCGATTTCACCTCGGAGCCGTCCTGTTCCCTCTGGCTGCGGCGCTGCGCCTGCTCGTTGTCGTCGAGCTCGCGCTCGATCCGGTGGACCGCGCGGTGGAAGAGATTGACAGTCGACCAGAGCAGGTCCTCGAGGTCTGGCTCGAGGCGCGTGTCACCCATGGTGGCGATCAGGGCGTCGAAGATGTCGGCAACGGCGCCGGCGATGGCGTTGCCTTCGGGGAGCGGTCTGGGGTCGGGCTCGTTGTGGAAGGGGCGGAAGCCGTAGAGCTGGAGCTCGGTCAGGACGTGATCGGTCGGTGATGCGCTGTGGTGGGGCTCGAAGGTGTCGTCGTCTTCGTTCGTCATGGGGATGCTCCCGTGTCGGTTGGCCGCGCCCGCCGCGGCCTTCGTGGCGCCGAAAGACGGTGGGCGGAGCGGGCCTGCACTCGGGAGCGGAGCGGACGAGCTGGAGCGGCAGCGGAGGATGGCGGAGGCCGGTTCTTTTGCTTCGCGCTGCAAAGCGGCCCGGAGGGCTGCGGCGGAAAAGAACCGGTCGGAGCCATTGCCGGCCCGGACCGGCTGCCGTCCGGTCGCCCTCTAGAAGGCCGAGGCGCGGCCCTCTCCGGCAGCGGATGGGAACAGCCCGCGGCGAAGAGGGTGACGCCGATCCCGCTACCCCTGCCGCCTCGCCGTTCAGGCCGGGACGGAGATCTCCATGAAGCGGGCAACATCCTCTGGAGAGAGCTGGACCCGCACCGATGCCCTGAGGGTGCCGAGACCATGCAGGCGGAGATCCTCGTTGAAGTCGCCCAGCCGCGGCGACAGCGTGAGCGCCTCGATCCCGGCCGCCTCGGCCCGTTCGACGAGGTGATCCCGGGCGCCGTCGCCGGCCGGATCATCGTCGCGGACGATGTAGACCCGGCGCAGCGCCTGCGGGAAGGCCAGGGCGGCGAGATGAGCCGCCGAGAGCGCCGCCGCCATCGGCATGGCGGGCAGGACGCATCTGAGCGAGAGCATGGTCTCGATGCCTTCGCCGGCCGCCATGGTCTCGCCGGCCACGCCGAAGCGCACGGCTTGCCCGAGCAGGTCGCCCATGGCGCGTCGTGGCGTGCCGATCGGCGCCTTGCCGAGCCTCGCCTCGCTGAAGCCTTCCGGATCGAGCCAGGTGCGATGCGCTCCGGTCAGGTGCCCGGCGAGATCAGTGACGGCAGCGATCATCGCAGGCCAGACCTCTGTCGGCGCGTGCTCGTCCGGCCGGTAGTAGCAGCGCGGATGGAAACGCAGCGATCCGGTTCCGTACAAAGTCGTAATCCCGCGTTTCCGGAGATACGCCTCGGCGAGGGTGCCTGCGATCGGTTGTGCCATGGCGAAAAGACGCCGTGCCGCTTCCGGCGATCCCGTCGGTGTGGGAGCTGCCTTGCGCCCTGGCACCGCCCGGTGCGGTTCGGGATGCGGCAAGCTGAGAAAGCGTCGTGCCTCGTCGGCGATGTCGTGGAAGTCGACGAGACCGAGGGCTTCGCGGATGATGTCGAGCAGATCGCCGTGCTCTCCAGTGGCGGCGTCGGTCCATTTGCCGGCCGCCCCCTTGCCGGACTCGGGTCCGGTCAAGCGGACGAACATGGAGCGGCCGGGCGTGTTGCGGACATCGCCCACCATCCAGTAACGCCCCTCGCGCCGTCCGTTGGAGAGATAGGTGCGGCACACAGCCTCGGCGTGATTGCCAAGGCGGCGGGCCAGGTCCGAGGCGTCCCGGGCCATCACGCGACCTCCCGTTCGGCGATGCGCTCGAGCGGGAAGCGGTCCAACACCTTGGCGAGGATCGCGGGACCCGAGGCGTCCGTCGGCACGAAGAGGCGCAGCTTCCAGGAGATGATCTCGCCGAAAAGCCCATCGGCCTTGAGACGGTCGCGCATGGTCTCGGTGAAACCGGTGAGCTCGATCCGGTTTGCACCCATGACGCGGGCGCGACGAAGCTGAAGGCCCTCGGCGAGGTCGAGGACGGTGCGCCCGTCCATCACCGCAGCGAAAGCATCGGCTGGCGAGAGTGCGATCGTACCCGCCGCCGCGGCGGTCGCTGCCCAGGCCGGCGAGACCTTGCGGCCGATGATGCGCTCGCCCGTGTCGGTCTGAAGCCGGTAGACCCGCGTCGACTCGTTGGGCAGGCGCTTCCAGATCGGCAGCAGGAGGCCGGCGACGATGTGGATCGTGCTGTCGGTGAACTCGGGCACCGACGCGACCTCCTTCTCCCATGCCTGGACGAAGGCTGTGCGATCGGCCTCGACCCAATGGGTATCGCCCATGACAGAGAGCCCCACGTTAGTCGCCTCCATCGGCCGGACCAGCCGAACCCGGCGTTCGACCGAGCCATCGTCGTCGATCAGGCTCGTGGTCGGGATGCGCACCGCGGCCCGGCCGGAGCGGTCGTTCACCAGCAGCGCTGCGCGTGGGTCGGCGAGATGATCGAGCGCCTCGTCGAGCGTCACCGGCCGGTTGCGCTCGCGTTGCGCGATGGTGAGCAGCGTCGTCACCGCGCCGGTCGCCGGATGAGTGTGGATCGGCTGTCGGTCCGTGACGGTGAAGCGCTCGGCGCGCAGCGTCTCCAGCCCGATATCGTAGGTTCCGCTGGCGATCGCGCCTTCGATCCGGGCGGTGAGCAGCTGCTCGAAGCTCGCGAAGAGGACGTTCTGCAGGTCGATGGTCAGCGCCAGCACGCGGTTGAGGAAGGTGGTGATCGGCGGCAACTCGTCCCTGGCGCCGTTCGCATCGGTGAGCTTGAGCCCGGTCGTCTCCTCGAAGACCTGGAGCGGGCAACCCTCGACCTTGCCGGCGACTATCAGCAAATAGAGCCGCCGCAGCGCATCGCGCGCATAGGCGCTCTCGAGATTGTCCTCGGCGCGGAACAGGCCCTGGCCGCCAGTCTGGCGTGCCCCTCGCGTGATCGCGCCCAGCGTGTCGAGACGCCGAGCGATGGTCGAGAGGAAGCGCTTCTCCGCCTTCACGTCGGTGGCGATCGGGCGGAAGAGCGGCGGCTGCGCCTGGTTGGTGCGGTTGGTCCGCCCGAGACCCTGGATGGCGGCATCGGCCTTCCAGCCCGGCTCCAGCAGGTAGTGGACCCTGAGCCGCCGGTTCTTCGCGGCGAGATCGGCATGGTAGGAGCGCCCGGTGCCGCCGGCGTCCGAGAAGACCAGGATTCGCTTGGCGTCATCCATGAAGGCCTGTGTCTCGGCGAGGTTGGCCGCGACGGCGCGGCTTTCGACGGCGAGGCGGTCGCCCCTGCCGTCGGCGCCCGACTTCCGGACGATGCGCCGCGAGCGGCCCGTCACCTCGGCCACCATCTCGGTGCCAAAGCGCTGGACGATCTGGTCGAGCGCTCCGGGCACCGGCGGCAGCGAGGCGAGTTTCTCGATCAGCCGGTCGCGCCGGGCGACGGCTTCACGGCTTTCGACCGGCTGGCCGTCACGGAACACCGGCCGCGAGCAGAGGTTGCCCTCGCCGTCGGTGAAGGGCTCGTAGAGCTGCACCGGGAAGGAGTGCGAGAGGTAGTCGAGGACATATTCGCGCGGGGTGATGTCGACCTGGACGTCGTTCCAATCCTCGGTCGGGATCTCCGCGAGCCGGCGCTCCATCAGCGCCTCGCCGGTCGAGACGATCTGCACGACGGCGGCGTGGCCGTTCTCGAGATCCCGTTCGATCGCACCGATCAGCGACGGCGTCTTCATCGCCGTGATGAGGTGATTGAAGAAGCGCTGCTTGGCGCTCTCGAAGGCCGAGCGGGCAGTGGACTTCGCCTGGCCGTTCAGCGTTCCGGTGTCGCCGGTGACGTTGGTCGCCCGCATGGCGGCGTCGAGGTTGTTGTGGATGATCGCAAAGGCGCCGGCGTAGGCGTCGTAGATGCGCCGCTGCTCCGGCGTGAGCCGGTGCTCGATGAGCTCGTATTCGACACCCGCGTAGGAGAGCGAGCGGGCTTGATAGAGGCCGAGCGCATTGAGGTCGCGCGCCAGCACCTCCATGGCGGCGACACCGCCATCCTCGATCGCCTCGACGAACTCCGCGCGCGTGGCGAAGGGGAAGTCCTCGCCGCCCCAGAGGCCGAGACGCTGGGCGTAGGCGAGATTGTGCACGGTGGTGGCGCCGGTCGCCGAAACGTAGACGACGCGCGCGTCCGGCAGCGCGTGCTGGAGACGAAGCCCGGCGCGGCCCTGCTGCGAGGCGGCCTGCTCGCCGCGTTCGCCCTTCGAACCCGCGGCATTCTGCATGGCGTGGCTCTCGTCGAAGACGATCACTCCGTCGAAGTCGGAGCCCAACCAGTCGACGATCTGCTGGACGCGCGAAACCTTCGCTCCGCGCTCGTCGGAGCGCAGCGTGGCGTAGGTCGTGAAAAGGATGCCTTGCGCCAGACGGATCGGCGTTCCCTGGCGAAAGCGCGACAGCGGCGTGACCAGCAGGCGCTCCTGGCCGAGCGCCGACCAGTCGCGCTGCGCGTCCTCGATCAGCTTGTCGGACTTTGAGACCCAGACCGCACGCCGGCGGCCCTTGAGCCAGTTGTCGAGCAGGATGCCGGCGACCTGCCGGCCCTTGCCCGCGCCGGTGCCGTCGCCGAGGAACCAGCCGCGCCGGAAGCGCACGGCGCCGTCGTGGTCGTCGGTGGCCGCGGTGACGACATCGTAGGTCTCATCGACAGCCCAAGCGCCGGCGAGGTGCTGGGCATGGGCCTCGCCGGCATAGATGAGGCTCTCCAGCTGGGCGTCGGACAGCGTGCCGTCGGCGACGAGATGCGGCGGCAGGTGCGGGCGATAGCTCGGCTTGGGCGGTGCCACCGAGGCCATGGCCGCGGATTGCACGAGCGTGGTCGGATGCGCCTGTGCGCCGGGAATGCGGATCGATTGCAGCGCGTAGTCCTCATAGAGGACGTCGGTGAGGTGCACGCCTCCGGCCGGCACCCAGTCGACGGTCTCGTAGGCGAGTTCTTCACCTCCGGATTGGAACGTCGTTGCTGTCTTCGTGGGAGTACGGGTATCGGCAGGCAGGCCGGTCTCCACACGCCGCGTAGCCTTGCAGACGGGCACCTTCTCGGGAAGCGACACCGGCGAGCGCGGCGGCACATGAGCTTCGATCCACGCGAGCAGCGTGGCGACATCGGGCGCCGTGCCCGGCGAGGCCGGGAAGGACGCGGGATCGTCGGCCGGAACCTTGTCGATCACGGTGAGCCGCGTGTCGATTGTCGTCCCGTGCCTCGCATAGACACGGCCGTCGACGGCGGCAGTGAAGACGATGCGGCCGCACCCCTGCAGGCGGACGAAGGCGTCGCGCCATCTCGGAGCATCGGGCGCGAAGCCGGCGCCGGTGATGGCGACGAGCCGCCCGCCGGGCGCCAGGCGCGCCAGCGCCGAGGCGACATGGCGCCAGGCGGCGTCCGCCATGCGCCCAGAGACGTTCGCCATCGCCGAGAAGGGCGGGTTCATCAGCACGACGCTGGGCACGACGCTCGCGTCGAGGTGATCGTCGATCTGGGCGGCGTCGAAACGGGTGACGAGGGTGGCCGGGAAGAGTGCGGCGAGAAGATCGGCGCGGGCCCCGGCGAGCTCGTTGAGCGCGAGCGTGCCGTCGGCGATCTCGGCGAGGATCCCGAGGAGACCCGTGCCGGCGGACGGCTCCAGCACGAGATCCTCACCCGTGATCGCAGCCGCCGTCGCTGCGGCGAAGCCGAGGGCGATCGGCGTGGAGAACTGCTGGAAAGCTTCGCCCTCTTCGGAGCGGCGTGTGTGCGACGGCAGAAGATCCGCGACCTTCGCCAGCAGCGGCAGCGTGGCGGCCGGAGAACCGGCTTTGCGGAAAATCGCCTTGCCGTATCTGCGCAGGAACAGGACAGCCGTGCCTTCGCAGGCATCATAGGCGGTCTTCCAGTCCCAGACGCCCTCGGCGTCGGACCCGCCGAAGGCGGCGTCCATCGCGGCGCGCAAGGTGGGTGCGTCGATGATGCGGCCCCGTTCGAGATGGGAGAGGAGCAGACCGGCGGCATCGAAGATGCGCGGAGCGGGGTGGATCGGAACGGCAGGGCGGGCAGCGGCGTCGAGCGCCGCCAAGGGGATCGGACGTGTCATGCAGGAGACCTCGGGAGAGCGGGAACGGGCGGAGCCGATCGGCGCTCTCTCTGACCGCACCGGCTCGAACCCGTCCCGGCAGGCCTCTCGCTCTCATCACGGCATCGTCCTTCGCGTGCGGGCGCTGGCGGCCGACGGTCCCAACTCCAGCCCAGGAACTGGTTCTGATCCATCCGTTTGGAGGCTAGACTCGCCAACCAAGACAATCCGGATCCGGCCATCCCTCCGCGAGGGCGCACCCTTGGCAGAGGAGATATGACCATCACGAGGAGGTGACGATGGGAGAAGTTCGGTGGGCGTCATCGAGGTGACTGCCCTCAAGGTCGGCTTTGGGGCCCGACTCGAAATGCATTCGGTCCTGCTTTCGACGGGGCCGTCCATTGTGTGGCCGACACTTGTCCTCTATGCGGACAATCCGAGCTTTCGCTGCGGTCGCCCCAATGGCGGGTATCTGCATCTCGCGATAAAGACGATGAGACGATCGGCACGTCGGGCAAAATACAGACCGTTGCCACGCCTGCAGCCGTCGGCGCCACACTGTGCCGGCCGATTGGAGAGCAACACCGTCGATTTCAACCCAAGCGGCGGGAAAGCTCGCTCGGTTACCGGACAGATTAGCGCTGGCTGCAATGCTTAGGGATCACGCGGTGATGCGGGATCAGCGTGATGTAGCGAAGCGATGGATTGCCGTCCTCGGGTAGCCCATCAGCGATCAGGCTGAAGGCGCGGAACCTGTTGCCGTCACGATCCCTCGACGTCGAGCCAGACGGGATAATAGCGCCAGCCCGGGACATCCTCGGTCGAGTGCAGCCAGACCATGTCCCGGCGGGTCATGCGGTAGAGCACGCCCCAGACCTCGTCGCTTGGCATGGGCGCGATGTTGGCCGGGGCCGACATGCCCTTCGGCCGGCCGTAGAGGTTGAAACGGAGTCTGTAGCCCGGCGCGCGGCCGACCCGCCATTCGAGAGGCTTCATTTTACGGCGGCCCAGAAAGACGCTGTCGTTCATGTTGGCGCCGAAGGCGAAGTACCAGACGTCCTCGTCGGGGTAACCGTCGAGCATCAGGTCCGAGCTCCGGCACCAGAGCCGGGCCAGCGTCCAGACGCGCAGGATGACCGGGAACCAGAGACGTTTCAGGAAGCGACGAAGAGCGATCATTCGGAGACTTCCGGTGCCAGCCGCGAAATGCGCATCAGCAGCGCGAGTTGCAGCAGCGCGGCGAGGATGGCGGCGAAGAAGACCGCTTGAATGGAGACGAGTGAGACCAGACCGGCGCCCAGCAGCGGCAGCAGCGCGGCGGGCGAGGCCAGCGCGTTGAAATAGGCGGAATAGGCGGGGCGACGGTCGTCGGGCGAGATCTCCATCAGGTAGCCGAGATAGCCGATGGTCATGCCGTTCATCATCGCGCCGATCACCACGAAGAGCGCCATGTAGCCGACGAGGCTCGCCTCCAGGCCCAGCAGGAGCAGGACCAGGAGCGGCGCCAGCATTCTGACGACCGCCACGGTCTGCAGCATCCTGAGTTTGCCGGCGCTGTCCCCGAGCTTGCCCCAGACCGGATTGGAGGCGAGCGCGCCGGCCGTCTGGGCGCCGAGCAGCAGCCCCACATCCGCCGGTGTGACGCCGCTCCTGTCCGCGGCGACGACATAGAAGGGCAGCGCCATGAGGGTCGCGCCGCCCAACCACTGGGAGTAGAGAAACAGGCGGAACCGGCCGTCGTTCTGCAGCACCTGCCAGCCGCCGTGGAGGAAGGCCCGCACATCCGGGGGCGCCTGCCGCTCTCCCCTGCGCAGCGGCATCGGCGGCTCTCCGACGGAGACGAAGAGCGAGGAGGACAGAACCAGGAGAAGGGCGGCGAGCCCAAAAATCAGTGCATAGGCCTGAAGGTCGGGAAGGACGTCGAGGGTCAGGCTGACGAAGGCCGCGACGCCGAGCGCGAACAGGCCGCCGCCGAAGAAGCGCCAGGCCAGCATCCGGCTGCGCGCCTCCGACCGGATCGAGCGGCCGACGATGTCGTTGTAGGGCACCGCGACGACACCGCTGATGAAGGCATAGACCGTCCAGAGAAGCAGAAACGCCGCCCCCAGCACGGCCGGGGACAATCCGCCGCCGAACCACAGCAGGAGAGCGATTAGGCCGGCCATAAGCGCTCGGCCATAGGCGCCGACGACATAGAAGGGCAAGCGCCGCTCGGCCCGCTCGGCGAGGAAGCCCACGACGAGCTGCGGCAGGAGCCAGCCCAGCCGCAGGACGGCGCTGGCGAAACCGACTGCGAAAGCGCTGCCGGTGAGCTGGAAGACGAGGCTCGCCACGATGGTCGCCGAGTCGATCGCCGCCGCCCCGGCCTGGAACGCCGCGCCGGCGCCGGCGATGCGCCAGAACCGGCCGCGCTCACCAGGTAGGACGACCGTGTCAGACGCGGACATCCGTCTCCTCCGCCTCCACCCGCGCGCGGCGGATGTCGATGCCGGACTGCCAGAGCACGATGAGTCCGAAGCCCACCACCAGGATAATCGACAGCATCCAGTTGAAGAGGATCATCAGGAGCGCCTGCTCCTCGGGCACGCCCAAAAGGTTGAAGGCCAGCGCCGAGCCGATGACGAAGCCGCCCGGCACCCGCACGAAGCGCGACAGCACCAGCGAAAAGCCGGCGAAGACCATCAGGAAGAGATAGTCGAAAGGCGCCAGCACCACGCCCACCGCCAGGCCGGCCCAGAGATAATGCGTGGCCGAGACGAGCTTGGCCGCGACCGCGCCGACCAGCACGTTGAGCCGGCACCGTGGACTGCGCGGCCAGACGACGCCGTCGCAGAGCGAGCCGCGTAGAGCGGCGCCGTTCGCCCGGAACCATTTCGCCACCCAGTCGAAGAGCCGGCAGATCACCGGGCCCTCCCGCGCGAACAGAGCCCGGAACCGGAACATCGCCCAAAGGAGCGCGCCGAAGAGCACAAAGTTCAATGCCCCCGCGACGGCGAGGCCGAGCTCGAGGTTGCCCGCGATCTGTGGCACCTTGCCCGCCATCGCCACCAGCCCGGCAAAGAGGGCGAAGACGACGCCGTCGATGAAGCGGGCGATGACCGTGGTGGTCAGCACCGTCCCCATCTTCAGCGCTTCCGTCCGGGCGATCAGCCAGGAGCGCACCAGCGGGCTGATGCCGAGCGGCACCAGCACGTTGGCGCCATAGCCGGCGAGCAGCGCGCCGGTCAGCCGCAGCGTTCCGACCGGCTTCACGTCGTGCAGGATCTGGCGCCACTTCCAGCCGTTCACGAGCTGCTCCAGCAGGATGGTCGCTGCGAGAACCGCGATCCATCCGACCCGCGCCTCGCCGAGGCCGGTCACGAAGCGCCCGAAATCAAGGTCGCGATAGAGCCAGAAGATCAGCGCCAGCGCGACGGCGCTGCCCAGGACCGGGGGCAGCCACCGGGTGAGTAGGCGGCGCGCCGAAGATGTCGCGGGCGGCGCGTTGCCTGGGCCGTGGGGGCTGGGCTTCGAGGGCGCGATCGAGGTTTTGTCCTGTGTCACGTGGCGGGTCGGTTCTCCTCATCCTTCACGAAGACGTGCCAGCAGGATGCGAGGCCGCCGGCCTGTCGGGCGCTCAGCGTCCGCCGCCCGGCCAGGTAAGGAACGGCATGTTGACCGTGACGCCGCTGTCGCTCAGGGCCACGTCTCCTCCGGCCTCCGCCTCGCTGACCTCCTCGGCCGACTTCAGAATGCGGGCCTCCGCGCCCTCCTGCCAGCGGACGAGCACGACGCGCCTGAGCGGTGTGTAGTCGTCGGAGCCCGCCGGCCGGTCGAACACGTCGGGCTGAAAGCCGACCGGCCCGCGGGGACCGTCCGGCTGTACGCCGTTCTCGAAGACATAGACGTGGGCCAGAAGATCGGCCGGGATCTCGGCGAGCGAGGGGACGACCGGAACGGGCGAGCCCATCATGTCAGTCAGCACGCTGGCTATCTCCGGATCGGAAGCCTCGGTGTGGATGAAGTGGATGTCTTCCCCGGCGGCATAGCCGAAGACAGGCGGCACGCGCGGGAGGCTCGACATGTCCATGCCGCCCGACATGTCCATCATCGGCTCCATATCCGAACCCGTCGCCATCATGCCGGTCTGCGCCGTCGCAGGCGTTGCGGCGAGGCCGAGGATCGCAAAAACGGCGGCGATCCCTCTGTTTCTGCAACTTGTCCTGTTCATGGTGCACCCCCGGATTAGCCGATTCCAGGGCACCTTAGCCGCCGTACCAAGGTACGGAGTCAATGGAGCCGGCAGACTTTCACGTTCAGGCGTTCCGCTCCAGCGCCCCGAGGATCGAGCATGCGCCGAGGTTTGCGTCGCCGGGGCAGGCGTCGATCAGTTCGTCGAGAACGCCGGCGATCCCATGCAACTGGGTCAGGCGCTTCTGCACCTCGGCGCGCTTCTGTTGGGCGAGCCTTCGCACGTCACGGCAGGTCGCGCCCGGCTGAACCCGCAGGGACAGCAGTTCCGAAATCTCGGCCAGCGAAAATCCAATCCCCTGTGCATCCTTGATGAAGCGGATGCAGCGCACCGTGCTCGGCGCGTAGCGGCGAAACCCGCCATCGGCGGGCTTCGGCGGCCGGGCGATCAGACCTCGCCGCTCGTAGTAGCGGACCGTCTCCACGTTCACCCCCGCGGCGCGTGCGGCCTGGCCGATCGTCATGTCATGCATGGCTCCTCCTCTGCCTGCGCCGCCCAGTGGCGAGCGTACGAACCCCGCGTGCCGATGGCTGCCCGGCATCTGCACGCGTTCTCTGGCGCGATGCGAGAGCCTAGAGCATCGACGATATGTCCGAGGCGCCGCTCGGATAGGCGAACATCGTGTCCGCGAGCTGATCCACAGTCAGCCCGTGCCGAACCGCGAGCGCGAAGACGTTGATCACCTCGTCGGCGTGGGGGCCGAGCAGGTGCGCGCCGAGGATGCGGCCGCTGCCATCCTCGATCAGCACCTTGTGGCCCATCACCGTCTCCGCCGCCTGCCGAGCGGTGAACCAGCCCGGCGTCCTGTCGCAGGTCACGCGAAACGTCAGCCCCTCCGCACGCGCCTCCTCCTCGCCGAGGCCGACGCGGGCCAGCGGCGGGATCGTGAAGACCACCGAAGGAACGCCGTCGTAGTTCGGCCGGCGAGTCTGGCCCTCCAGCAGATTGGCCGCCACGACCTTGCCGTCATGGTTCGAGACCGGGGTCAGGGGCGGTCCCATCTGCGCCGCGTCGCCGGCGGCATGGACCGCGGGGTTGGACACGCTCTGCAATTGATCGTTGAGCGCGATCCGGCCGTCCCGCAGCTCGACCCCGCCGGCAGCTAGGTCGAGGCTGTCGAGATCCGGGCTACGGCCTGCCGCGTGGATGACGAGATCGGCCTCGAAGGTCATCTCTTCATCGTTTGCCATGGCGGTGACGACAAAGGCGCCGCCGCGCCTTTCTACCCGCGTCACCTCGGTGCCGGTACGCACGTCCACACCAAGCTCGGCGAACTTCTCCATCAGCCAGCCGACGAGATCGGGGTCGAAGCCCTTCAGCATCCGCTCGCCGTGCTGGAGGATCGTCACCTCCGCGCCAGCCCGCGCGGCGATATGAGAGAACTCGGCCGCGATGTAGCCGCCGCCGACGAGCAGGATCCGCCGCGGAAGGCTCTCCATCTCCAAGAAGGCCTCATTGTCGATCAGGTGCTCTTCGCCTTCTATCCCTAGGCGAACGGGTTCTGCTCCCGCAGCGACGACGATGTGTTGGGCCTCCAGCCTCCTGCCGTCGACCTCGACAGCGTTCCTCCCGACAAAGCGCGCGCGTCCATGGTAGCTGTCGATCCCGGCCTCGGCGAAGCCGCTCTCCTTCTTCTCCGGCACCGGATCGGTGAAGCCGCGCTTGAACGCCATGAGATCGGTCCAGTCGATCGCGACATCGCCCGCCACGCCCTTGCCCCGCATCCGGGTGGCATGGTCGACTGCGCTCGCACCGCCGATCAGCATCTTTTTTGGATCGCAGCCCCTGAGCGCGCAGGTGCCGCCGTAAGGGCGGAAATCGGTCACCGCCACGCTGCGGCCGGCGGCCCGCGCCTTCCTGGCCACTGTCGTCGCCGCCGTGCCGGTGCCGATCACAACCAAATCGTAGTTATTGCTCAACTGCCCCGTTCTCCCGCTACCCGGCACAACAACTCAGCTTGGCCACGTCCTGATCGAACGTCTGCGCGGCGAGCTTCAGCCCTTCGACCGTCGTGAGATAGGGGAAGATCGTCGCGGCCAGATCCTCGTAGGTCATGCCCGCCTTCAGCGCCATTGCGGCGGTCTGGATGCTGTCGGCCCCCTCGGGCGCGAGGACATGCGCGCCCAATAGCCGCTTGCTCGGTCCGTCGGCCACCAGCTTGATGAGCCCACGCGTGTCCCGCGCCGCCAGCGCCCGAGGCACATGCTCGAGCGGCAGGACCGACGTTCTGACATCATGCCCGGCCAATTTCGCGGCGGCCTCGGTGAGGCCAACGCTCGCGACCTGCGGGTCGGAGAAGACCACCGCCGGCATGGCGGCGTTGTCGTAGATCAGGCTGTCGCCGTTCATCGCGTTCTTCGCCGCGAGCCTGGCGCCGTAGGCAGCCATGTACACGAACTGGTCCCGCCCCGTGACGTCGCCCGCGGCGTAGACGCCCGCCCGGCTGGTGCGCATCCGGTCGTCGACGACGATCCCGCCCCGCGGATCGGTCTCGATGCCCGCGTGTGCAAGTGCGAGAGTCTCGGTATTCGGCGTGCGGCCCGTCGCGAGCAGAAGCTCGTCGGCGTCGAGCGTCTCCTCGCCCGCTTCGGTGTTCACCGTCAACGCGATCCGGCCTTCGCGGTCCGCGGCGCGGGCGTAGGACCGGACCGTCCGGACGTTGATGCCCTCGCCCTCGAAGGCGCGCGTCAGGGCGGCTGCGATCTCGGGCTCGGCTGCGGGCAGGAGCCCGCGCCGCGACACAACGGTGACCTTGGTGCCGGCGCGGGCGAAGACCTGCGCCAGCTCGACCCCGATATAGCCGCCGCCCATGACGATCAGCGCACACGGCTGATCCTGAAGCTCCAGTATGGACGTGCTGTCGTGGTGGCGCACCGCATCGAGGCCGGGGATGTCGGGCACATGGCTGCGCGCGCCGGTGGCGATGATGACTTTGCCGGCAGGGACAACCTCGCCGCCGACCGTCAGCGCGCCCGTCTCGGTGAACGCCGCGGCGCCTTCCAGATAGGCGATGCCGTTGTAGTTCGGCAGGACGCCGATGTATTTCGATGCCCGCAAGTCGTCGACCAGCGCCTGCTTCTGCCGGATGAGGGCGCCCCAGTCGGCGATCCGGGCCTCTGCCTCGATCCCCTCGAAGCGACGCGCCGCCCGGGGCGCGTGCATTACCTCCATCGCCCGGATCATCGTCTTCGAGGGGACGCAGCCAACATTGACACAGGTGCCGCCGATCACCCCGTGGCCGATCAGGGCGACGCGGGCGCCGTCCTCCGCGGCGGTGATCGCGGCCGAGAACCCGGCGGAGCCGGCCCCGACCACGGCGAGGTCGAACGTCCCGTTTCCGTTAGCGCAGCAGTCCGACATGGATGTTTCCTAGATCTCGGTTGAGGTTCGGACCGCGCTGCGTCGCAGCCAGACCCAATAGGCGACGACCGCGACCGCGGCCGCGACGGAGAGGCGCAGCGCGTAGCGAAATTCGAGCCAGTAGAGCGCCACTGTCGCCACGATGACCGCCGCCGCAATCACCACCCTCGGCGATGGGCCGGCTCGGCCATGCTCGATCCAGAGGGCGTAGGCGACGATCCCGAGAGAGCCGAAAAGCAGCGGGAACAGGACATAGTCAAGCCCACCCACTAGCGCCGACAGGCCGACCCCGGCCGTGACGATCACCAGGAACGGCGTAAAGCAGCAGATCGCCGCGATCGCCGCGCCGATCAGTCCGTTCCGGCGCAGCCGCGCCGCCTTCGTCCGCTCAGGAGCCGTCATCGCCGACGATCCGTCCCGGGTATCCGAAGCCATCGGAGGCGGTGGCGACCGCCGCGGCGGAGGTGACGTCGTCGTCGTAGGTCACGGTGTAACGCGCGAGCTGCGCGGCGGCGTCGTAGTCGACTTCCAGAATTTGCACCGTCTCCAGGGACTTGATGGCGTCCGCTGCGATGTATGGGCAGGATGGGCAGGTCAGGCCAGTGACTTCGACGATGACGGTCTGCTCTCCAGCCCACGCGGCGGTCGCAGTCAGGGCGGTGGCAAGCGCGAGAACGATGGATTTCATGTCCGGGCACTCCGTTCAGAAGGAAAGGATGTAGGGCGTGACGTAGGGGAAAATGATCGCGATCCCGGTCACCACACTCGCCATCCACAGCGACCAACGCATGACCCGGCAATCGACCGGACGGGCGCAGACCGCGCCGTCGCGACACTCTCCTGCCTCGGCTCGATGCAGGCGGTAGAAGCCGTAGCCGATGAAGGCCGCGGCCACGGCAAAAGTGTACCATTTGTAGGCGTAGAGCGCCGTCAGTTGCGCGATCCAGACACCCCCGACGCCGAAACTCACCAGCAGCAGCGGCAGGATGCAGCACGAAGTCATGGCAAGCGCACCGAGAATGCCGCCGGTCGTTGCCGCCTTCGCACCGAGGTCGCCGCGCAGTGTCCGTGTCGTATCGGTTTCGGTCGTCATCAGAGCCGCTTCGCTTGATCCATCCTGATCCAAGGCCTAGCGTCTGTAGCGACTACAGATGCAACTGGATTGTGCGATGGAGGAGATCACGAACGCGCGAGGCTATCCGATCGGCGCGATGTCCCGCGAAACCGGCGTGAACATCGAGACCATCCGCTACTACGAGCGCATCGAGCTGATGCCGAAGCCGGACCGGACGCCTGGCGGCAATCGGCAGTATTCCCACGAGCATCTGCAGCGATTGTCGTTCATCAGGCGCAGCCGCGAGCTCGGCTTCCGCATCGACGAGATCCGCGCGATGCTGAGGATGGTCGACCAGGACGGCGTCAGCTGCGGCGAGGTGCACGCGATGACCGTGGAGCACCTAGCCTCGGTCAAGGAAAAGATCGCGCAGCTGCGGAAGCTGGAACGGGCATTGTCGGACATGGCGGCGGAATGCGCTAAAGGCGACATACCAGACTGCCCGATCATCGAGACGCTGTTTCGTGCGTGAAGCACTGTGCGCTCCCCGGGCCGCCGGCAGTCGCGGGTGATCGAGCAATTCCGCGATTTCATTCTCCCGGTGGTATTAGGCAGGTCTCACAGCTTGTCGTGGGCAAGCTCGCGTAGAGCTGTTCGATTGTCGGCATAATGCCTCTTTCGGCCGTTCGACTGCCGCGCAGCATCTGTCGAAAGAGGCTCAAAGCAGACCAACGCATTGGCGATCGCGGCGCAACTGATATGAGGGGGGCGCCGCGACGCCCCCTTCACTCTGGTTCTCTGTCCCACGGCAATGCGCTACCGGCCGGAGCCGCCCCGCCGTCAGGTCATTCGGCGGCGACCGCCTGCGGATCCCCGACGGCTTCGTCCTCGGTGTCCTCGTCGTCGGCGAGGAAGGCCGGAAGCGCGTCGGTGTCGCCCGCGTCACCGTCCGCCGGCTGATCGTCGACCGGCGGCAGACGCAGCGGGTCGGGCAGCCAGCCGCTGTCGGCTAGGAGCCGTTCGGCCTCCTTCGCCATCTCCGGCTTCTTCAGGTGGTCGATGAGCTGGGCGGTCTCTGCGCCCTTCGCCTCGCGCACCGCCTCGAGGATGCGGGGCTTGGTGACGCGGCCGAGATAGTTGTCGACCGTCGGACGCCAGCCGGCCTCCACCATGTCGAGGCCGACGGCGCGTGCCAGCCGGTCCGCCTCGCGTATGCGCTGCTGGACGCCGTGCGCGGTCGGACCGGCGCCGTAGCGATCGCCCCTCTCGGAGAGCGCGTTGACGCCGTAAGAGACGCAGTGCGCGAGGAGCGCCATGCGGCTCACGTCGTCGAGCCCGTCGATCCGATCCCACAGCGCGTCATCGTCGCCCGGCAGATCGGCCTTCCAGGCCTCCTGCCGTTCGGCGATCGCTTTGGCGGACGCGCTATCTTTGAGGTCGGCGGCCTGGATCGGGAAGAAAACGTGGCGCACTGACGCTTCCAGGCATCCCGGTGCGGAGACGTGCTGGAAGGTGTCGCGCACCAGCCTGTGGAGCAGTGCCGTCACGGCGACGTGCGGGTTGTCCGCCAGCGCGTCGCGCAGCGCGAGTGTGCGATGCGCCGTGAGTTCGGTCACCAGACGCTCGGGCAGCGGCCTGACCGTGTCGTCCTCGTCTTCGGGGACCTCGGGCTCGCCGCCGACGGTGATGATCGTGCGCTGCATGGCGCCGTCCACTCCGGTGCCGGCTGCGCCGTCAACCTCCGCCTCGCCCTCGGGCTTGCCCTCCGGGACTTCGTCCTCGGGGCGGACATAGCCGCGCTCGACCGCGAGCCGACCGTCATGGCCGATGGTAACGAAGGCGCCGGCGCGGGCGATGTCGGCGGCGTCGTAGTGGACGGGCCGATCCTCGAAGGCCTCCAGCGCCGCCTCGATCTTACCCAGTCGTTCGTCTACCGCGTCGGGCAGCTCGTCGGCCTCGGCGTATTCGGCCTCGAGCCGCTCGAGCTCGTCGCGCAACGCCTCGCGGGTGGCGCGCTCCTCGTCGGTGAGGCCGATCTGCGTGCCGACGAGCGTGCGCAGGCCGTTCGTGTGGCCGTAGGGGAAGTCGGCCGCCACCGCGATCCACTTCCAACCCTCCTCGGCGACCGTCTCCGCCTCGGCCTTGAGCCTCTCGGCGACGAGGCGCTCCAACAGCGGCACGTCCTCGACCCAGCCGCCGTCGTCGTCCTGGAATAGGTCGCGCATCACGATCCCTCCGGCCTGTTCGTAGGCCGCCAGCGTGACGAACTGCACCCGGCGATCGGAGGCGCGGACGGTGTTCTCCGTCAGCATACGACGGATCTGATAGGGCTCCTTCGACCAGGAATGCTGGATCGCTTCCCAGACCTGCTGTTGCCGCACATGGTCGGTCGAGACGGTGAAGGCCATCAGCTGCTCGAGCGTCATGCCGTCCTCGGCATAGGTGTCGAGCAGCGTCTGCGACACGGTGACGAGCCTGAGCCGCTGCTTGACGACGTTGACCGAGACGAAGAAGCGCGCCGCGATCTCCTCCTCGGTGAGGCCCCGCTCGCGCAGCGCCTGGAAGGCGCGGAATTGGTCGAGCGGGTGAAGCGCCACGCGCTGGACATTCTCGGCCAGCGAGTCCTCCTCGGCTGGGATGTCGGTGCCCGCTTCGCGCACGACGCAGGGCACGGGCGCGGTCTTGGCGAGGCGCTTCTTCGTGGTGAGCAGCTCAAGAGCGCGGTAGCGGCGGCCGCCGGCCGGGATCTCGAACATGCCGGTCTCGTTACCCTCGCCATCCAGGACCGGCCGGACGTTAAGGCTCTGCAGCAGGCCGCGGCGGGCGATGTCCTCGGCCAGCTCCTCGATCGAGACGCCGGCCTTTACGCGCCGGATGTTCGACTGGGAGAGGACGAGCTTGTTGAAGGGGATGTCTCGCGAGGTGCTCAGAGTGATCTTCTGTGTGGCGGTTGCCATGGTGGGTTGCTCCGCGACGGGTGCCGAGAGCCTCTCTCTCGACTTCCAACCCGTCACGGAAAGGGCGCAGCCCTCTTACTCTCTCGCCGCCTTGGCGGTGGACACGGCGCGCGATGCGAGGCGAACAATGGGCGCTTTGATCCTGTCCCCTCCAGGGGGATAGGATGGCTCCATGAGTCACGCAAATAACCCGGAAATCATGAGCCGTCTCCGGCGGGCAGACGGGCATCTCGCTGCCGTCTTGCGGATGGTCGAGGAAGGCCGCGACGGGCTGGTGATCGCGCAGCAGCTTCAGGCCGTCATTCGCGCGCTGGAGAAGTCCAAGCAGGCGATCATTCACCACCATATCGATCATCATCTCGGGCAGATCGCTGGACCTCTGTCTCGGGAAGTGAAGGAAAAGCTCGCGAGCTTCCGCGAGATCACAAAGTATCTTTGAGAAGACCCATGCATTCAAAGTCCATCGAGAACTGGCGGCACAGTCACGTCTTTCTGGGGGCGAACCACGCCCGCAACGAATGGCGCACATGGATCGTCGTCGTGCTGACCGCCGTGATGATGGTCGCCGAGATCATTGCCGGTCTTGCCTTCGGCTCGATGGCGCTGCTTGCCGATGGCTTTCACATGGCGACGCACGCCGGCGCGCTTTCGATCGCGGGAATTGCCTACTGGTATGCGCGACGTTATGCTCAGGACGAGCGCTTCAGTTTCGGCACCGGAAAGCTCGGCGAATTGGCCGGCTATTCAAGCGCCGTCATCTTGGCCATCGTGGCATTGATGATCGGCGTGGAATCCGTGCTACGGCTCACGGCACCGATCCCGATCCGCTTCACCGAGGCGATCTTCGTCGCTGTTGTCGGCCTCGTCGTCAATCTCGTCAGCGCGTGGATACTCCATGCAGGGGCAGGCGAGCGCCACGACCACCACGATCGTCCTCATGATGATCATGGGCATGCGGCCGCGGACGATCTTGGTCATCACCTCCACCATGGTCATGATGACCACAATCTGCGCTCGGCCTATTTCCATGTGCTGACCGACGCGCTGACCTCGGTTCTGGCGATCATCGCCCTGTTGGCGGGCCGTTTTTATGGCTGGCTCTGGATGGATCCGCTTATGGGTATCGTCGGCAGCATCGTCATCGCGCGCTGGTCGTGGAGCCTTCTCAAAGGCGCGGGCGCGGTGCTCCTCGACATGCGGCCGGACAAGGCGACGGCCGATCGCGTCCGGGCGGCACTTGAACAGAAGGGGGACCGCATTGCAGACCTGCATCTCTGGCGTGTCGGACCGGGTCACATGGCGGCTATCGTCTCCATCGTGTCGGATCGTCCGCAGGAGCCCGCGCACTATAAGGGGAAGCTGGCCCATATCGCGAAGCTGGCGCATGTGACAGTCGAAGTGCAGCCCTGTCCTCATCTGAAGAGGGTGGCATAGCGCGACAGGTTTGGGCAGAAACGCCCAAGCACTCTTGCGCTTCAACGCCGTTGTGCTCGTCCAGATGGCGGGGTTGGACATCTCGCATCGAGCGTGGACGGGAGACATCACTGGCTTTTCTGCACAGCGACCGCCGCGACCTTGAGCAGTCGGTCGCTCGACACGATGCTGCCGGCCTGTCGTGCTGCTTCGGGTAGACGGAAAGCGGGAATATCCCCTCGAAGAGGATGTCCCGCTCGATACCGAGGCCGAAGGGCAAGCGCACCGAGGTGAGTTCGGCGAGGCTGCAGGAGCCGAGCGCGGGAGAACCGAAACCGAGGTCGGCGAGGCCGAATAGCGTATCGCCATCGGCCTCCATCTCGGTAATGAGCCAGGTGCCGGCGCCGACGGGATTGAAGAACTTCACCACCGGCACATGGTCGGCGCCGCGCTGACGCCCACCGGCGAGCAGCAGGTCGCACAGGTCCTCGGTCAGGAGGATCATGCCACTGTCCTGTCGCAAGAGGGCTCCGCTTCGATCGTCTGCTGCACGTCCTGCGACGCGAACGCCAAGAGCCAGTCGGCGGCCTTGCTCGCCTGGCTGGCAGCGCGAACGATGGCACGGTTGTCCTCGCGCAGGACCTCGAGCCAGGAGCCGATGTAATCGGCGTGCCGGACAGTCGGCGCGGTGCCGAGCGAGGCGCAGCAGAAGGCGGCGTTGATCTCTGCGACCAGCTCTTCGAACGCGTACTTCTTCGACCCGAACGAGCCCGAGAGGTCCCGCCCCAGGCGCGACACATGCCCGGTTGCGTGCCCGAGTTCGTGGAGCGCGGTGCGGTGCCAGTTGATCGTCTCGAAATAGGCCTGCGGCGGCGGCACCTGCACATAGTCCTGCGCCGGCACGTAGAAGGCCCGGTCACCGCCGATGCGGAAATCGATGCCAGTCGCCTTGACCAGCGCCTCTACCGTTGGCTCGATCAGTCCCTGCGGGACTGGTGGCGCGGCCGTGGCGACATCGTCCGGCAGGTTCTCGCACTGGTCAGTGTTGAAGACGGTGAAGCGCTTCAGGAATGGGATCGCCTGCGCGTCCTCGCCGGTCTCCGCGGCCCGCCGCTTCTCGTCCTCCGGCACGAAGCGGTCGGCATAGACGACGGTGGTGCCGCGCTCACCCTTGCGGACATTGCCGCCGAGCGACAGCGCCTGGCGGAAGGTGAGCCAACTCTGGCCGCCGAAGCCGCGCTCGACCACGGCACCCCACAGGAGCAGCACGTTGATCCCGGAATAACGCCGGCCGGTCGCGGCGTTCTGCGGAAGGCCAAGCGGCGCCTTTGCCGCGGCCGTGCCCCAGGGCTGGACCCAGGGCACGCGGCCCGCCTCCAGCTCGGCGATGATCTTGTCGGTGATTTCAGAATAGAGGTTGGTCCGGTCGCGACTGGCGCCGGGCCTGCGGGCGTGTCTGGACATCGCGGTTCTCCGCGACGGGCGTCGAGAGCCTCTCCCTCGACTTCCAACCCGTCACGGCAAACCGATCCGCACTCTCACTCTCAAAAGGGGGTGTTGCGGGGGAATCCCCCGCTCGAAGGGGTCGGCCGAGGCGACAGGCTCGGCCGCAGGGGAAGCCTTTCCCTCTGCAATAGGGAGAATCGCATATTGGACCGAAGAACGGATCCCGGATGCCGGTGCGTGATGGCAAACTCGAGCCAACGAGGCTCGCGGCACTTCCCCTTCGCCGAAGCGGCGTGTATCGCGTGATTCCACAACCCGATGTTCGACGTCCGTCGTAGTGGAGATAGCCTGCTGCTAGGCGCGTGGCGGCATGTTCGCTTTGTCGAGACGCCGGTGGATCAGGGATACGATCGTCAGCAAGTCTTCCGCATCCTCTTTCCTCATCGCCCAATGAATTCGCGCCTCGTGTGCCGTGGGGTTGCGAAACATCCCAAAGGTTCCGCGCACCAGATTGGCAATGCCCTTTTGTTCGCTGTGTTCGCTCGCGGTGGTCCGCGAATTGATCGCCAGAAGTGGCGGATCGTAACCGAGGGCCCGATCGACGAGCGCGGCGCCGTCATCAGTCAATCCGGTCCGGCTGCGCATCTTGTCGGCGACGCTTTTGACGGCCTCCTGGACGGCGTGGAAGTAATTGTCGACAAGGATCTCGGCCCGACAGAATTTCAGTACGTCTGGATGAACGCCCCGTCCTTCCAGATCGGCCCGTAGATCACGCGCCCGGCGCTGCGCTTCGGGCAATGTCTGCGCGGCATCGGTCGATGGCAGGTTGCCGGCTTCGTCAACGACAAGGCAAGAAAAGGCCAGCGCCTGATTCAGGAGCGTGCGCATGGTTCGTAGCGTTCGGGCTGACGGCTGAAGCGCGCCGGCTTTATCGCGAGGCGGATGAATTCGAGGATGTTCGTGCGGTTCTTCTTGGTGTTCTGGCTGTCGACGAAAGCGTTGTAAATGCGGACACGCTTCGTGATGGGTCCAGGGTCCGTTATTTTGCTGCATGCGAGCAGTTATTGGATTTCAGTGCCGGTCAGACCGGCATCCGTGTCGCCGAGCGCTCCGGCGATCGCCTCCAGTTGGTCCTGTGTGAAGAAGGCCATCTTCGTTCTCAGTTCTTTACTGGCATCACCTGCGAGCCCAAGCAGTTCTAGATGTAGAACTTGAAGGGTAGCTTCGGTTCGCTGTCGATCGGCGCGGAGATGAGGACATCGCCCACGGCATTGGCGAACCGGATCGTGACCGGTAGCCGATCGTTGTGCAGGCAGGAATTGAAGTTGATCTTCGTGAGGCCGAGCACGTCCGACAGGACGGTCGTCAAGCCGCATTCGCCACGCAGGACGCGCACGGAGATCGGGTTCGGCGTTTCCGGTCCCATATAGGTGTCGAGGCGCGGCACATAGCCCGATGTCCAGAGCAGGGCGTGGCGTTCGCCGATCTGGAGCGCCGTGCCTCGGATGACCGGATATTCGCCCGGGCGATAGAGCTTGAGGTCGTCGCGCGCGTCGGCGATCTGCACGCCGACGAGATTCGTTTCATCGTCGCAACCGGCGGCGAAGCCACGCCACTCATCGTCGGTGAAAGCGGATTTGGCGTGGATGAAGAGTTCGGACGGGGGACCGTCATGCAGCCGTCTGTACTCGCTGACCACCATCTGAATGAGGTTCCTGGCGGCGTCGTGATCGAGGTGGAATTGCTTCGTGTCCGTCTGGAACCACGGTCCGAGCGCACCGCGGAAGACCACGCCTTCGCCGTCAGACAGGAACATCTGCGCCGCGCAGCAGGCGTGCCGCTTGTCGCTCGTCAGTTCGCTGCGTTTGTAGACCAGGCCGACATAGCAGACGCCCGGTCGGACATCGGCCAGCTGCCAGGGCTTGCCGCCCGCCTTGTAGTAGGCGCCGGTTCCGAGCTTCCAGGCGATCGTTGCCGGATCCTCGACACGTCGAACCGGCATTCCGCTCTCGCGGCGGAAATCGCCGGGCGCCAGGGTGGTCTCGCGGACGATCTGCGTGACGATCCGTTCCTTCAGGAGGCGTGCCTTCAACTGGCGGCGGAAATGGGTCGCGTACTGATAGACCTCGGCCTCCCGCTCGTCGTCGCCGAACAGGGTGGGCTGGGTCTGCAGTTGCCGGGCACGGCGCTGCGAGATGGTCACCGTCCCGGCCACGCGATCGTCGCGTCTCACGGTCGATTGTGGACGACCGAGTTCATAGACCCGCTCGGGGATGACGACGAACCAGAATTGCGGCGCGCTCTCGAGGCGATTGTTTTCCGCGACGAGGCGGGACACGAAAAGGTCGACGGTGTTGCGTATCGCCTCGTGACGGTTGGCGATCAGAAGTGCGCGCTCGATCTCCGCGGCGTCTAGATCGTCGATGAGGCAGGGCGGGTCGATTGGCCAGTCGGCGTGAAAGGTTTCGGCGAAGCCGGGGAAGGGCACATGCTGGGGTTCGACCGCCCGCGATCGCGGGCCGGGCGGCGGGATGTCGATGAAGCCGGCCATCGTCGTTGCCCAGGCTCTGAAGCGTTGCACGCCGTCCGGCGTGCCGATCACGCCATAGCGGATTGCCGGCAATTGTTTCGTCTCGCCGATGGGACCGTAGAGAAAGAGGCCGTCGCGGGGGTAGACGAGACGCTGGCCGTGGCGGAACTCGAGCAGGGGTTCTTCCAGATAGAGAGTCCGAGGCTTGAACAGGCGTGGCCTAGACGTCATTGCCAGCCTCCTCCGGACCGTCGTCGTCGCGCGGGCCGTCGGGTTCGTCCGGCTCGTCGTTGTCGCTCGGATCGTCGTCGTCGGGCTCGGGGATTTCGTCTTCGACCGGCAGGCTGATCGGAACCCGCCAGGAAATCGGCGGCAGGCCGAGCACGATCGTCTCCTCGGAGCTGACGGGCACGGCAAGGGAGCCGCGGCCCTCGGCGAGCCAATGCAGGAAGGCGAGCAGCATGTCGCGCCAGCGGGCGTTCCGCCAGGTCTTGGCGAAGGAACGCCGCAGACGGTGCATCCTCGCAGGATCGTCGAACGGTTTGTGGCCGTCTTCCGTGAAGATGAGGCGGCTGACGACGCGTACGTGGCGGACCGGCGCCGACCGCGCCGCGACGCTGACACCGAAGTGCCAGTTCATTTGCCGCTTGAGTGACACGCCCTGGAGCTGGCGCAGACCCGCAATGTCACCCCAGCGGAAGGAAATCTTGGTGGCGGGCGCGACATCGACGGGGGGCCACCAGGCGGTCTGGGCGCCCGAGAGCCCGTAAGGCCGAAGACCACGCGCTGCGAACAGCTTTTCGAACGCCTGGCGCGCCATATCGCTGAAGTGGTTGCGGGCGTCGCGCCGTTCGATGCCGAGCTTGGACCATCCGTCATCCAGGAAGCCCGCAACGAGCCGCTCCGCTTTTCGCTTGATGGGGAGGTTCGGTCCGAAATGGTCTTGCAGATCGTGGATGCGGGCGAAGGCGAGGAACCCCCGGCGGAAAGGCTTAAGGGGCCACGGCGCCTCGGACATGCGGGATTGCGCCTGGCGATCCGGTACCTGGCCCTTGAACTCGTAATAGCGGATCTTTTTCGGCAGCTGATCGATCGGGAGCCAGTTCGAGATCAGCCGTTCCGGTGTCGGGACGAGCGTCTTGCCGTGGATGAGCTGGATTTCGCGCCAGATTGCGTTGCCGTCGCCGGCGTTTTGCGGGACGCGATAGGTCTCCCGGAGCGTCTCCAACAGTTCCGTCAGTCCGCGCCCCCAGCCGTGCGTGAAGTCGATGTATTGCGCGTGCGCGATGAGGAAGGGCGCCTCGAAGGGCTCCATGCGCAGCGGGATGATGAAGGCGTCGTCGCCGATCTTGCGGGCCACCTCGGTGGCGATCTGGATTTCATTGCGCACGCCCTGCTTCTCGACCGCACGGGGATTGGAGACGAGCAGCACCTTGCAGGCGCGACGGCGCAGTGCGTTTTCGAGTTTGCGTTGCCAGTCCTCGCCGCCCTTGAGCCGGAGCACATCGGCCCAGACCTCGTAGCCCATCGCGGCGAGCTTCGCGCCAAGCCAGACCGTGAAGGCGTTGTCCTCGGGCGCGGCGTGACTGATGAAGATGGCTTCGCGAGTTTCAGCGTTTGCGTGCGCGTCCGTGTTTGGAGACTGTGAACTCAAGAGGCAGCCTCCGTGTGCGTCCAGGGACCGCCGGGCGACCACGATGCAAGCTGCTGCCGTTCCAGCACAGGCAGCAAGAATGCCCGCAGATCTTCGGTCACTTGAATGAGCGAAGCGGGCGCCGCCGCGAGTCGATCGCGCGTCAGAAAAGCACGCCACTGAGCATCCCGCTCGCCGGCAAAGGCCTCGCCGAGGCCGGAGGGCATTTGTTCGGGCCAGGATGTCCGGCGGCGGTCGAACGTCTGTTGGACAGCATTCGCGAGGACGGCGCCTTCGAAAGTGAACGTCTGCGCGATCATCCAGAGGTCGTAGAAATCCTTCATCCGGCTGTTGGCGACGCCGAGCGAAACGATCGCCTCCAGCTTTTCGGCGACCACCGTCTCGGGCGGATAGGCGCGCAGAACCGGGCGCGGCGCTTCGAGCAGCGCCGGGTACTCGATCTCAACCGGGTCGGGGGTGATGGCATCGCCGAACCCGACATCGATCTGGATGGGCATGCGCGCGCCGGCGATGGTGGCGCTGGTCCTGACACGCACGCCGGCATATTCGGCCTCGTCGCGGATTGGGGCGGCTTCGATGCCGGCGACGTCGAAGACGACGCCATCATCAGGCACCGCCACAGTGCAGATGGCCCGGACGCTCTTGGCGACCGCAGCGGGATCGGCATCGCCATGACCCAGCAGATCGAGGTCGCGGGTGGGACGGAAGGGATCGTCCCGCCATGCGGCGAAGAGCATCGCCCCTTTCAGGACAAACCGCTCGCGCTGATCGGAGACACTGAGGCGGTACAGCAGCCGCTCGAGCGCGTAGCGCGTGAGGAGAATCTGAAAATCAGTCTTCTCCGTGCGGGCTCGATCGAGAAGCCGCGCACGGACCGACGCACCGACATTGCGAACCTCACGCGCCATCGGCGACCATCGCTTCGACGTAGGGGCGCATCACCGACCAGACGCGGGCTGCGCGCGCGAATTCCCAGAGCTGGTCTGGAGTTGCCCGCTTTGTTCGCAGCGCTTCGCGCAGCCCCTCCAGCGCGATGTCGAGACCGATCTTGTTGCGATACCGGAAGCAATCGACGATCGTCTTGGCGGGTTCGAAGATCGGCACCTCGATGCCATCGATCAGGTGTCGCTTCACGCCCTCCTTGAGTGCGCGGCTGCTGAAGCGGACAAAACGGATCGGCGGGTATTCGACGGTGGGCTTCCAGCCGGTGCGGTCGATTGCAATCCACACCGCAGATGGCATCTGCAGTGTCAGCTCATGAAACTGCAGCGCTGATGTGAGGCAGATGACTCCTCGGGGCACGAGAGCGGAAGCCTCCGCGAAGCTGCGCCGGGCGTCCGGTATGGAGTCGGCCAGTTGGTAAAGTCCGCGTGCCACGCGCGTGATCTCGCCTTCACGAACCAGGCGGGCAACGGTCTCGGATCCGATGCCTGCTTCGCGCAGATCGCGCATACGGACCAGCCCCTTTTCGCCGAAGAGGTCGCGGGCCGTATCACGTTGGGTCCTCGGTTGGGGTGACATTTCCTATGCTCTTAGAAGGAAGTGCAGAGGTCTTATCGCAAAATATGTAGGAATCCAAACCCGTTTCGAGCCGCTAACGGGGCGGCGTGGGTGGCGGACTACTCCGCGGGCGCTTGCATGTCGTCTTCGCCTTCGATGGCGATCGCGGTCTGGGAGAAGTACGGGTGGAATTCAGGCAGGAGCGACATGATTCCGCCATCCACTTGCAGGAGCTCGTGATTGGCTCCCGGAATCAGTGCGGGGTCGAGCGGGACGCGTGCATTCGGATTGTGGAGGACGACCATGCCTTCGACCCAGGATTCGTCATAGTCGGGAGCGTGGACGGCATGTGCGAACGGCTTTGGCGTCGGCCCGTCATCGTCGAGTTCACCGCGTCGCATGCCAGTGCGAACCATGCGGACGCGCCGGCTGCCGAAGCCGGCAAGGTGGCCCATGCGATTGAACTTCGTGATGGTCCCTTGCGGGTTGACAATGACGGCGCTGATATTCTCGGCGCCGGGTAGGAAGAAGAAGCCTGAGGCTTCCACGGAACGACCGAAGCGATGTTCGGTGATGCGCTCGATTTTTCGCCTGCCGTTCACCAAGCTATGGCGAACACCAAAGACATATTCGGTGGTTGCCGGAACGATCATGCGCATGGATCCCAGCCCATGAAAATCTTGGACTGCCAGAAGGAATGGAATCTCTCGCAATTCCTCTGTGTCCCAATAGGGCGATGTCTTGTTGAGCTTACGTGTCAGCGCTCGCGCGATCTTTATTGGGACGTAATCCTGCAAATAGGCTTTGAATTCATCTGGCGTGGTTGGATTTGGAGGAGGCGGCGCACCACCACCGGGAGGATTGGCGGTGGTCGCTTCGATCGCAAGCTGGCCAGGCAGGCCGGTCAAGACAAAGTCTGGCACTGCAACTGCGGAGTCTCGAGCGTAGCCTAGCTCATTGAAGGTGGCGAAGAGGTAGAGCTCCCACAGCCGCGGGTCGAAGCCCGTCGTCTGGAACTGCTCGATGAAATTCCCGTCGGCATCTTCGTGGAACCGCATCATCGCCGCGATGAGGTCGCGAGCCGGCGAATAGCGTTCCTCCGATGTCAGTATCTTGAAGGTTGGATGCAGACGCTCGGCTGGGACGAGGGGGGTGAAGAAGTCGACGGGTGCCCGCTCGGAATCGCCTTGATGGAATTCGGTGTCCGGCGCTGCAGCGAGAGCATCCATGCGTTCAAGCAACTGCTGGCTTGCGGCATGGGCGGTTAGCAGCGAGGCATTGACCGCGACGGCCCGGAACCGCTGTTGCTCGTCACGTCCGAGCGCGACCCATCCGAAGTCGTGATCGATACGATCCCGCGTCACGACTCCGAGGACGCGCTCGTCCGAGGATGCGTGCCACTCGATCTCTTCCGCGACGAGGAGGATGAACGGTTGACGTGTGTATCCGGCGAGAGCGTCGAATCGGCGTCTTGGAAGAGGTACGGTTTGAGGATGGTCGGTGGCGGTCAACTGACTGGGCCTCGATACCGGCGCCTCGCTGTTGCGGGAGGACCAGCGTGCGCCAGCTTGAGTGATTGGCTGCGCTCGCTGACGATGGCGCAAACAGCAATCGCTAGTGCGAAGTCGACCAACGCGCGTGACATTTCCTTACCTAAAGCATATAAGTGCAGAGGTTTTATCACAAGCGGGATTGGCTCGCCATAGCTTGGGGAAAAGTCCGTAGACAAGCGCAGGTGCAGCAATGGAAGAACCCGCCCGGGAAGGCCAAAGGTGCGATCGGTCCCGCGGCCGGGATGGGCGAAAATGGTAGCTCGGAGGGGCAGCGTGACTCGATACTTTACGGACCGCGAGTACGGTGAACGCCCCCGCACAATTGATGTGATCGATGAGCGGTTGTGGGGAGGTCTCCACAGTCTGATCGATACGCGGCTTGGGGATGGATCTTTCGGATACCGCTTTCCCGAGCAATGCCCCGATGGGTACGGTCCCTCTGGCTGTGACAGTCAGGCGTTCGCGCGGATGCTGCGGGCTGAAGTGCCGTTTGTCGAGTGGCCAGTCTCACATTCGGAACTGCCCGAGACCCCCGCCATCCTTGATCTCCTCGAGTTTTGCGCGACAGCAGTTGGCCAACCGATTGAAGGTTCGTACCATTCCTTTTTCGGGCATCACCACCTCAGCTGGGATCGCGAAGCCGGATTGACGCGCCTCGTGGGAGACGCGAACCTTCTGTTCGCTCGTAACGGTGTCGCCTATGAGCTAACAGCCGAAGGTCGAGAGCGGAGGCTCTTGCCGCAACCGTTGGCGGACGCACTCAGTTGGACGCAGTTCACGACGGGGGATGCGGAAACCGACCGTTTGCTCGAAATCGCACGCCGGAGGATTGCGCTGCCCAAATCCGAGAATCGTGTGGACGCCTTGGAAAAACTCTGGGACGCATTCGAGCGTCTTAAGACGCTCGAGCCCGGCGCCGATAAGCGTGCGCAAGCCGACGCGTTGCTGGACCGAGCCGCTGCCCCGGGGTCGAATTTTCGGCGAGTCCTGGCAGATGAGGCCGCTGCCCTGACCAAAATCGGCAACGGATTTCGCATCCGGCATTCCGAGACCACCCAGGAGCCGCTGACCTCGCTCGATCAGGTCGACTATCTCTTCGGGCGCATGTTCTCGTTCATTCGTATGGTTCTGAGAGCAACCGGCCGTGGCGGGTAAGTCGAAGAGCAAAAGCACCGAGGCGCTGTTTGGCAGGGCGAAAGCCAAGAACCGTGGTCGCACTGCGGCTGCTAGCTAGCCTCCATCCAGTAGCCAATAATGACTAGGCGGCGGCATCTGCATCGCCGGCGGCCTGTTTCGGCTGGGCCGGGCGGGACAAGGCGATGGCTATTGCGTCCGACACCTGGTCGGCTGCCGCCCGGATCGGATCGGTCTTGAGATGGGCGTATCGTGCCGTGGTCTGGATTTGCGTGTGGCCGAGAAGTCTGCCGATCATCGTCAGATCCTGACCGAGCTGCAGCGCATCCGACGCGAAGGAATGGCGCAGATCATGAAGACGCAGGCCGTCGAGGCCTGCGCGCTTCCGCAGGCGGCGCCAAGGCTTCTGCATGTCCATCAGATACTGCCCTTCGACCCTACCGGTGATGACATAGGGATTGTCTTCCAGCTTCGGAATTGCTTTGAGCACGTCGATGGCCGCCCGTCCGATCGGCACGATCTTCGCACCGGTCTTGGAGTCGGGTAAACGCAACACGCTCGCGCCGAAATCCACATACTCCCACTTCAAGGTTTGAATCTCGCCCAGCCGGCAACCGGTGAGAAGTAGAAGGCGGATACAGTTGACGGCCTCGGGTTCGCTCTCAGAATCGCGCAGCAACTGACCGAGACGGGCGAGTTCATCAGGCGTCAGATAGCGCTCCCGCTTGACCTCCTTGAAGCGCTTCACCTTCCAGCAGGGATTGACGCCGTCGGTGCGGACACCCCAGCTGTGGGCGACGGAGAACATGACGGAAAGCACGCCGAGCGTGCGATTGGCCTGATAGGGCGTGGCCTTCATGGACTGATGCAGGTCGACAACGTCGGCACGAGTTATGTCGATGATCCGATGGGAGCCCAGCTTGGGGTCGATGAACAGTTCGACCGAGCGCTTGTATTCTCCGTAGGTTGATGCCTTGCAGTGCACGGCGACATGCTCGTCGAGGAAACGCTGGCCGAACTCCCTCATTGTCGGCGACGTCTTGCGTTTATCGCGCTCCTTCGCCGGGTCACCGCCCAAGCGAACGTCGGAGAGATGTTTCATCGCCTCGGTGCGGGCCAAGTCCGGGGTCAAGGCCCCATGCAGGCCGATATTGACGCGGCGTAGTCGGCCGCCAGCCCGGAACTGGGCGAGATACATTTTTCGGCCGGACGGATAGACCCGAAGTCCAAAGCCCTTCAACTCGTCGTCCCAGAGGAAGAATTCCTTGTCGGTGGAGGTTGCTGCGTCCACGGAACGCTTCGTGATCTTCGGCATGAAACACCTCGTGAACGCTGCAGATTCCGGAATCAAATCGGAATCAATCGGGGCGAAACCGTCGCGTCCTCATTCGTGGAGCAGCGTAGCTTCGTGCACGGAATACGTCAACAGAACCATATATTTATAGTGCAAATGGCGGCTCTGTCGCATGACCGGAAAACATGGCGAAAGCGGCCCTGAGCAAACTCATAACCTGAAGGCCGCAGGTTCAAATCCTGCCCCCGCAACCAACATTATCAAGCCCTTAGCTTTCCCCAGAGCTAAGGGCTTTTTGCTGCGTGGAAGCGGGGTGGAAGCAGAGGCCATCTAGAAACTTCCAGAAGAGCTACCTAGATCGCAATTTCCAAGATGCTTTCATTCCCAAACCAGTCCCGAACTACTCCAAGGGCTTTGTCCGAGAGAAGTTGAGTGAACACCAGAGCAAGACGCGTTTTCGGTCGAGAGCACGCGACGTAGAACAGATTGCGATTTTTCTCATAGCTGTCTAGCCGCTCTGGCGGAACGGAACCCGGATTGGCCGAAAGCTCTAGCATTTCGTTGAAGTTATAGATGTTCCACCCGCGACCAAGCAGTACAATCACGTTTTCGAACTCGGCACCCTTAACTCCGTGCTTTGTCTCAAACGGAGAGTGACCGTCAAGGTAACGAGCCAAGCTAATCATTTCTGAATATGGAACTGATCTAAGCTTCTCCAATTCCGCTATTGGTCGCGGGAGCTCATCACCCGCCTCCAAAAGCCGACGTCGCAGAGTTTCCCTCTTCTGGATATTCTCCGGAATTGATGGTCGCCCGGTAGCGATAAGGTGGTCAATGACTTCGCCGACTGTCCCACTAGACCGGACCTCCAACAAGGCTGCTAGCGCCGTTGCCCACGCCTGCTTATCACTCATTCTTTTGACAGCCGGAAAGCGGCCTCCAAGGCATTCAAACATTGCACCATA
The DNA here is from genome assembly GCF_003568845.1 of Indioceanicola profundi. Lineage (NCBI taxonomy): Bacteria > Pseudomonadati > Pseudomonadota > Alphaproteobacteria > Rhodospirillales > Azospirillaceae > Indioceanicola > Indioceanicola profundi. The sequence goes on from NZ_CP030129.1 coordinate 159,638, forward strand.
GCGACGTTGAATGAAAAAATTACAGGCCGGTTCAAGCTGATCCGCAAAGAACGCGACCAATTCATCTTCCTTCTTCGTAAACGACTCCTTGTACTGAAAAACGCCGGGTAAGCTTCCATAGCCTTGTCTTGCTGCAATCCCACGGTGCGTAAGCATGAGGATCTTGGTAACGTCCGGCGCCAAATCCCAACCGCGTGTCGTAAGATCGTCGAGTGTGAAATTTAATGCGCTTTGAGCAGCGTCAGCAGGTAGATCTCCCGCCCAATGCCCACCTTTGAGTCTGGTCCCAACCCAGGCGTTGCTATGATAGACGTAAACACTTCCAGCTGCGTCGGGATCGGCTACTTCCTGCATCAGATCAGGGCGCATTCGATTAAGGCAATTTACGACGGCCGGAACTGAGCGGAAGTTTGCCCGCTTACCGACCACCCGGAGGTTCTGATGTTCGATTTTCCCACACCCCTCGCCGTAAATGCTTTGCCAGTTATCTCCAAAGAATGCGAGTTGGAGGGTCCCTGGAGTCTCGAGGAAACACTGTTTAAGAGCCGAAACAAACTGGGCATTAGTGTCCTGGTATTCATCAATCAAAATTACAGGAAAGCGATGACATAAGAGGCTTCGGAACTTCACATTGGACAGCAGATCAACAGCGAGGGGGATAACGTCGTCGTGATGAATTGAAGCGACGCCTTCTTTTATCGAACGGTATCCCAGATCATAATGAACTGATGTGATAGGCGCATCAGCCTCCGCGATTTTCTCTGGCCAATACTTCAGCGTGGGAAGTAGCTTTCGAAGCTCTTTCTGATGGCTACTGATTAAGGACCAGCAAAATCCATGTGTCGTGTCGCAGTGCACGAGGGGGTCATGGTCTACGTGGCGCTCGATCTCATCTTTAGCAACATTGGTGAATGTGATGCAGGCGATCTTCTGCCTATTCTGCGTCATTGCCTGGCGCCTGGAATCAAGAAGATGCTTTAGCGCCTTCCGTAGCGTGTACGTCTTCCCGGCTCCTGCACCTGCCTCCAATAAGAAGCTCTGGCCAGAATCGAGGCAGTCAAACACTTCCCGGAGTGCCACTTCGCTAGCACGTTCTGCTGGACTTGCTTCCCGTCTGACCGTCATTTGTCGGTTGTCTCCAGGTTCACAGCGTTTTCGAGCGCGTTTGTTACCATAGCCAGCTTGGGATCAGGGACAGGCACGCCGATCGACGCAAGCCAGTGGAGGCCCTCTGCGATGTACGTGGGTGTCTTCCAGTCACTGACTTCGATAGCGTAGTGAAGTGCAAATTCTGCCTTTTTGACTGCCCCAGCCTGACCGCGCGCGTTGTCTTCTTTATCGCCTCGCGTTTTACCGGCTACTGTAAAATGATCTGGGTTCGCCAGAATGAATGCATCCTCGAAGGATCGACCACACGGTCCATTTGGCGTCTCAGGAACTTGGTAAGCAATTCGTCTATTTCCTATCACCTTGTCTAATTGCGTCTTGCTAAGAAGTATATCGGGCGATAGGGATTCGCCGCTAAACCATGATTTCAGGCAAGCATTACTCGTTGCTTTTCCCAAGTGCACCGAACAAGCGGAACCCCCAGGTTTCTCCACTGAGTCAATATCAGTTATGACCAGAGAAGGGAGCTCTAGAAAATCTAGTAGATCGAAGAATAAATGAGCATAGGCGCCTCCTACTTCCATGAGAGAGTAGTACTGCCCTTGGAGAAGATGATCGTGGTTTCGCAGCATCACTGGAACCAGCAGGCGCTCGCTTGTTCCTTCCACAAGAATAGCCTTGTCCGCAAAGAAAAGATCGCATCGAGTAAGGGTCATGTATTGGTGAAGAAACTTCAGTTGCGCAGGGTCTATGCTGCTCATTCCCTGACGCAAGTCTTTCACTTTCGTATGACGGACTCCTTTCGCATCTGTCTCTGTTACATAGAGGAAGTACCTTATAGATTCAAACCCCGCTTGGTTAGCTATGTGTGATGAATGAGTCGAGACCACGAATTGGACTGGCCACCCTAGAGCGCTACCAATGGACTGACTGAGCATATCGGAGATCGAGGCAAGCTTACGGATGAATACTTCTTGCATTTGAGGGTGAAGGTGTGCCTCTGGTTCCTCGATAAATATGAGATGAGCTCCTGGCGGGGATTCATCCGCTCTGTATTCTTTGAAGAAGCTAACTATCAGCAGCAGCATGAAAATCAGGTTGCGGGTCCCCAATCCATTATAGGACTCTGGCAGCGAAACGCCTATAACGTCTTCATATTTGATTTTGGTATGGTTTGTGAGTATGCGCTTTCCATCCAGTAACGTTTCAAGGCGGAGCTCCGTGCCGCCGAGACCTGGATAGCCGAAAGACTTCAGAGTGGGCATCAGCTCTTTAAGCTTATTATTGAAGTCGGAATCAATGGTGGCTTCCATATCCCGGATCGCAGCCTCAAATGCTGCAGCGACAGACTGGTCGCTTGGATCGGCATTTGGGGAAGAGGCTGTAGTAAACAGATTTTCGAATATCTTTGCCAGAATGTCTGACTCTTTCGATGTGTTGTCATCTAACCCCCGTTGGGCGTTGACGAAGCCAGTTCTCATAAGAGATTTGAGTGAGCTCTGCGGCATCGTTTTCTGGTTGTCGGGATCATTTGGATCTTGTGCCCAAACGGATGCTGAAAACAGTGCTGGTATACGTTCCTTCAATGCGCGGAAGAAAGTTTTGCGGTCCTCAGCGGATGCTATTGGAGCGGCGAATCCATCGAATAAGGCGTGCGACTTACCAGCTTCTAGTTCGTAGCGTACCACCACCAAGACTTCGGAACAGCTTTCGTCGAGGTCGACTACAAAGTCACTGAGAGCTCCAAGGGGGGCATCGTCTTCAGGATACTGAAAATAAGCACAGAGTTGGATGAACGGCAGTGAAGGGCGAATGGTAGCATCATCGTTGCCGGCCAGTGTAAGCTCGAGGCATTCGCAAAACTGGTCGAAGCAAGAGCTCGAAAAATCTTCGAGTTGAAAGCGGGGGCTGTCAGAGCCAAACATTCGCCTCATCAACTCTGCTAAAGACGTTTTTCCACTATTGTTGCGCCCTACGATTACGGTGGTTTTAGGCTCGAGAACCAATTCTATATTCTGAAGTAGGCGGAAGTTATTCACGCGTACCCGTTTTAGAAGCATATCTTCCACTCCGCCTATTTCTATTTGGAAGACGTTGGATGGCGAGTGAGGCCATTCGCAGCCTTGGGATAGCAGTCTCCCAAAACGAAAGGGTTAGCGCAAGCGTGTTAGCCGGTCAGACGGTGGAGTGTTGGCTGCGAGATGCTGCCGAGGGGTTGGTGGCTGTCATAGCTCGTCGGGGCGTCGGCCAATAAAGCGATACTTACGCTCCGATTTGGCACGGCTTGTGGCAAATTTTGCCGACTCTGTTTTAATGTAGTTTCTCACAAGAGAAGCGGCTTTGGTCGCTAGTTCTCCTGCATCGGGGTGAATTGAGTGTGTGATTGAATAGGTTGCGACAAGGCCTTTGATCTGAGCCTCCATTCTTTGGCGCAAGTGTGTGCGCTTGACGTCCTTGACGACGCCCGGTTCTGCGCCTGTTGTCATTTCCGCCAGGTCGTATCGTATCGTGTCTGTTACCGCGTTCCACAGCGGATGATTGGGCCAGCGGAACCGCTCCGTATCGGTCGGGTTTGGTTCGGTGTACCGGATATTGTCCAGGGCGCGATTGAACATGTCGCCCAGCTTGTCGTCCAGATCGGCCCAGGTCCGAATGCCCCAGCGTTCCTTCAGGTGATCCTTGCCCGCCCGCAATTCTACGCGCCAGACCCGTTCCTTGCCGGTCAGGGGTGAGAGCCCTTGGCGCGTGCGCGCGATGTTCCAATGGCTCCACCATTCCGGCTTCTGCTTCGCCCGTATCTCCCGTGACTTCTCATAGACGATGATCTGCCGTCCGGGCAGCTTGCCGCAGGTGACGGACGTGCAGCGCCCGGACACGCCATGGAGCTGCTTGTCGGCATCGGCCATATGATCGGCGCGGCTGGTATGGGAGTGCATCACGAAGGCGTGGGGATCGAGCCTGAAGGGCTCTCCCGTCGCGGCCTCCATGTCCTCGGCCAGGAAGTCCAGGCAGTAGTCCACACGGGAGATGGCAGCGTCCCGCACCTCAGCGCCAATGGCTTCCAGGAAGCGGTGCATCTCCGCCCGCACACCCCCAAGCCCCATGGCTGCCAGAGCGTTGGATTTGGTAGAGACGCGGATATTCCAATTCGTGCCGATCTGGTTCCGGCTGAAGAACCATGTGGCTCCGGTGTGTCCCGTGTCGCAGCGGTACGCGTAGCCACCCTTGGCGCCGCTCTCTGCCACATGCATATCCTCACCCTGCCACTCCATAAGCACGGGCGCCCGGCTGTTCTGTGCCTCAGCCTTGGCGGTTTCCAGAACGTCCACAAAGGCTTGCGGGAACCCGCCGGGTGCGCCCGCTCATCCGGTACTGGACCACGTAGGACTTGTTCCCGTCCGCATCACCCGCATTCCGAAGCCTGGGATTTCCGTATCCCAGATGAAGTAGTCCGTCGCCTGGGGTTCCGCCGCATCGACAAGGCGCTTGGTCAGTTTGGGCATGGGGTGCGCTTCCGCTTCTGTGTTTGTCGTGGAAGCTCCATGGAAGCGGAAGATGGCGAAATCTAGCCCTTATGAGAGTGGTATGGCGCAGGCGCGCATTCCGGAAAGCAAGGCAGGGCAACGGGTTGTGGCGGGTCGGATCAATACGGCGCAATAGGGCGCCCGCCCCGAAGCTAACTCATAACCTGAAAGCCGCCGCTACCCGTCAAGCGAGACCGACATTGTGGGCGGGGTGAGCAAGGCGGGCGACGCCATGGTGCGCACAGCACTTTATGAGGCGGCCAACGTGCTGCTGAGCCGGACGACCCGGTTCTCCGCCCTGAAGCACTGGGCGGCGGAGGTGGCACGGCGCCGGGGCGTGAAGCGGGCCAAGGTGGCCCTGGCCCGCAAGCTGGCAACCGTGCTGCACCGGATGTGGGTTGACGGCAGCGAGTTCCGCTGGGGCAAGGAGGCGGTGGCGGCGTGACGCGGCTGCCATAGAAGGAAGTCGACGGGGCGCTCGCCCTGTCCCTGAGATGTCCCGTCGCCGGGACGCGGGAGGACAAGCTGGTCGGAACCGTGACCAACCGCGATATCGCGTGGGCTGCGTGGCGGAAGAGTCGAACCTGTAGGTCCACCACCCTTGCCCTGATGTGCGTGGCTCTCGCCACAGCAAATTTTCTTGCGATTAAAAGTCAGTCGAATTTCGGCACTGGTCGCAGCATTTCTTCGGTATGAAGAGGCCGGGATGTAGCAGCTGGACAAGAGCACGCGCGGAGAATCGCCGGGCAGCCTCTGAAACGGTTATTCCGTCTCGTCAGCCTCACAGAATTTATCCGCATCGTATTCCCGCCAGCGGTCGAGCCGCCAGAAGATAACCTGCATGGACTTCAGATTGGCTCTCTTGGAGCGGCCTTGCTCGACAGCCCGGTCCACCAGTTTGAATCCGTATTCCGGCAAGGGATTCTTGCGGCTGGCGATCTTCACCATGCGCGCCTTGAAGTCCTTCAACTCCATTTCAGAGCCGACGCGTCTGCGAAGCTTGTCGAGGCCGATCTTGAACCCGGGCTGGTGGCCGCAGTGCGCTCGCGCCATCTCATAGAGCCGCTTCTCCAGCGCACCGAGATCAAAGTAGCGCGGATCGTACGTGAGCATCCGGTTGTCGTGCAGGATGGCGCGGTAAAGCCAGTCACAAAGCGTGATTGAAACCGACCGCAGGACGCGCTCGCCTGTACGCGCATCCTTCCTATATTGGGCTTTCGCGGATTGTGCCCAGCTCCAAAACTCGTCCGTTCCTTCACCGCCGGTTTCGATGTTCGTGCGAACCTGCGTGCCTTGCAGTCGCTCGAGCGCGCCTGAAATACGATCATATGAGCTTCCACCGGGGGTGACCCGCGCCACACGAAAGAAGTCATGTGCGGTGAAGGTGATCGTTTGGTTCAGCGCCTCGCCGCGATTCATCTTATCCACCAGCAGCGAGGCCGCGTAGATCAGAATCTCTTTGTCGTAAATCGTGGCAACGCCCGCCTTGGTTCCTTTGACTTCGATCCTGACCTGACCGTCGTCATACGGCTCCAACTCGGTCTTTGGCTCCTTGGACAGGCTGAAGAAGTTGTAGACCATCACGGAACGCTCGTTCTTCACCGAACCGATCAGTGGAGAGTCGAGCCCTGGCAGAGCTGGCTGCGTGGCGGTAACGCTGGTCAATTCTGCACCCCCATAAAGGTGACCGTTCCGACGAGAGGCGCTGTCCCGGTACTGGCTGAACACGCTCAGGCACCCTCAGCTTTGAGCCAGTTGCCTGGATGTGTCTAGACCGACCTGAGGAAAGGCGACCGTTCCGACGAAACAGGAGGCTCGCGGGCTCGGCAATCCTCGTCGGAATGGTCGCCACGGCTCGTTGGAACGGTCGCCTGACAGGCATTCTTGACCATTCGGTCTCCCCGAATCGCTGAAATCCGAAGCTGGCTCGTCGGAACGGTCGCCTTCGGCTCGGCGGATCAGTCGCCTTCTCCAGATCCTCGTCGAATCAGTCACCATGCCCGGCGGAACGATCGCCTAGGCTCGTCGGAACGGTCGCCTTCCAGCGATCTCGCGCCCGGCGTCCGCTCGTCGGAATGGTCACCTGATTCTGACTGTCGTCGGAACAGTCGCGTTGGCACGGCGGAACAGTCGCGCTGGCTCGGCGCTTCAGTCACCGATCCTCGTCTGGAGAGTCACCCAAACTCGGCGGAACGGTCGCCGAAAGCTATAGCAGGACTTTGTTATTCCAGGGTTTTTCGGGACGGTAACGTTATAACCCGATAACAGTTTAACTTCCTAACAGGAGCTTCTGCTGTGCCGCGAGCAGCGGTACGGAGCGGCACCACGCGGATCAGGACTGCTGAGCGCGTTGCTTATGGCTGCACCAATCCGCCACCATACTGGCCAACATCTTGTCTCCCAGATCTTTGCTGCAGGCCAGCTTCAGACAATTCACGTCTGCAAAGCTGTCCCGCACCAATCAGCGCATCCCATCTCCGATGCCCTTTCCACAGGCGCTCCTTCCTATCCATTCTCAAACGCTTAGCCACCTGCCCCCCCGGAGCGCCAGTCGTTCTCAACCCGCCCACTTTCGTCAAATGGCAGTTACCATTCCAGCACACCATTGGAGGCGCGTCCCTTCGCTACGTACCACCGAGGCAGGCCCCGCTGGATCACGTGCCTCCAGGCCGGGATTGCCCCCTGCCCTGCCCTTGACTCCGGCAGAAGCGACAACGGCGTCGTACAGGTCCGGATGAGCGCGCTCCGGCTCGGCGAGAGCCGGAAGGGTCCGCAATGCGATTCCGCCCTGAGGGGTGATGGCGCCGACCGCACCAGTCAGATTCTGGAATTCAGCACCCTGCCGCTCCAAGATCTCGGGGCCTTTCGGCAGGCCGACCTGCGAACGGGCAAAATGGTTGATGCGCGACATCACGCGCACATTGCGCTTCCCAGCCTGCATCCAGGATGCGGACGTTGGTCGTGCATCCAGCCGCTTTGAACCCATCTGGCTGCGGGCCTGAGGTCGCCTGGTCGGCTGAGACGCGGGCGCAAACGATCAGTCCCACAGGAGTGCCCCTGCAAGCTGGGTGAGCAGCGTGCTGCGCATAAACGTTCCCAAGAACAACAAGCAGAGAAAACATATCGGGGCCGGCAGCATCGATATTCACCTCTGCGGAAGCAGCGCCCGCCATCGCATTTGAGGCCACCGGATTCAGTGGATCGGGAAACTCGGCATGCTGCTGTTCGGGCCTCCCGAACCGTATAGGCGAACAGCCGGATATGGCCTAGACCCAAGCCATGCTACGCTGCTGCAAATCTGCCGCACGATCATTGCCCGAGGCTCCATCGGAGCGTTGCGCGCCGTCGCTGACAAATCCATTGCTGAAGGTGGACATAGACGAGGGAGGCGCGTCGGGGCCACAGCTAATCGAGTTTGAACAGAATTGAGGGGCGGCCAGCCAGCCGCCCCGCTGCATGTAAAACGTTTCACAATACCAGAGACCTCTTTTCAGCTCTGCTGAAGCATCTGGTCGATCTGCTGCTTCAAGGTCTCGAGCCGTCTGCGCTCCTCTGGCCGCAGGTCGGTTCCATGCTTGACCGCACCGGCAACGCTTTTCTCAACCCGTCCAAGTCCCCGCAGAAAGGTCACGAGCTCCAGGGGGCGGGACTCCTGTTGGACCTGGGGCTTAATCCGGCTAGCCTTCGCATCACGAACCGTAAGCTGACCGGTTTTGGCCTTTGCCCAGAGACGGATCTGCTCCTCCTCATCGTCCAGCCGAGCAATCTCGAGGAGGGTGTTACGGGGCACGACTTTGTGAAAGGCGCCGCATTCCTGCTTGATCGCATCCGGCAGGCTCAGAAGCCTGAGGGTCATGTTTACCCAGACACGCGGCTTGCTCAGCGACTGGGCTGCCGCTTCCTGCGTCCACCCATGCTTGTCGATAAGGCGCTCGATCCCAGCTGCCTCTTCGATGGGGTTGAGATCGGCCCGCTGGAGATTTTCTACAAGCGCAATCTCGTCCGGGTCCCCCTCTGTCACCAATGCCAGTATCTCGCTCCACCCGGCCATGTTTGCGGCCCGCCAGCGTCGCTCACCGGCTACTATCTCCCACTGACCTGATATGTCCGGATGCGGTCTGACGATGACAGGATGGATCTGGCCAACTGATTTCAGGCTGTCGGCCAGCTCCATCATTTCGGCCTCGTCGAAATGTCGGCGAGGTTGATCGCGCCGGGGATGCAGGTGGGTGAGGTTCGCCTGGAACAGGCGCGCGACACCTTTGATGCCGAACATCTCATCCACGCTGGAGCGCGATCGGAGTGCCGGATTGGCGCCGGCTGACCCCGCCGTCTTGGCGCCGGCTGTCTTCTTGAAGCTGACCATTACACCCCCTCCCCTGCAATCGCCTGCCCTACTGCCTCCACCATCTCTGCAAAGGGCGTGGTCACCGTGTCGCTGAGGCCGCTGGCGGCAAGGACCGGGACCCCATACTCGACCGCGTTGGCAAATGCGGTTGCCCGCGGAACCGGCGTAAACATGCGTATCTCGCCGCAGAGTTCCTTCAGGCTCGACAAGGATCTCTGATCCTGCCCTTGGCGCTGTGTGAACATTGTAGGCAGTACGCCCAGCACCGACAGCGAGGGATTGCGCATCCGTGCTCGTGTGATGTTCTCCATCAGCTGCGTAAAGCCCATCAGCGAAAGCCGCTCCGTCTGGACCGGGATCAGCACGCGATCGGCAGCGATCAGCGCGTTCATTGTCAGACGGCCGAGCTGCGGCGGGCAGTCCAGCAGGATCACGTCATAGTTTGCGCGCAAGGTCGGCAGGACCTCATCGCGCAGCCGGAACACTCCGAACTCATCCTGGATGAGAAACTGCTCGGCGGCCGCAAGCGTGACCGCAGCCGGTAGCAGGTCGAATGCGCCCTCCATCACCGGACGCACGGCGGTGGTTGCAGCCAGCCCTTTCACCAGGACCTCGTACGTCGTCTGGCCGGCTTCTTCGCACTCGACCGGGTCTACGCCGAGGTGGACTGTCGCGCTGCCCTGAGGGTCGAAGTCGATGAGGAGCACGCGATAGTCTCGGCTTGCAAGGGCGTAGGCAAGGTTCACCGATGTCGCTGTCTTCCCAACACCGCCCTTCTGGTTGGCAACCGCAACCACGAGAGCCCCCTGCTCCCGCTGGCGCCGTGGCGCAAGGAGCGTTCCGACATCCTGGGGAATGACCTCTTTCCCGGATTCCCAACGGCTGATCCGGCTCTTGTCGTAGGCCCGGTTCATCCGCCCGTTCAGCCAATCGGCAAACTCCTGCTGCGTGCTTCCGCGGGCTTCGCGGATTCTCTTCAGCTCAACACCGTCCATCGGCAATCCCCGTTGCTGCGGCAGGTCGTCACTATGGATGCTAGTTGACGAACTGTCAACTTGGTGTTGCGTCTACTTTTGCGAAACCAATTCTGTGTGCGCTCCGCCCAGCTCGCTCAAATCCGATAGGCGGTTGCACCTTGTGCTTTTATAGTGAGGTTGGTGCCGGTAGATGAATGCCGATGCTAGCCCTCGTGCGTCTCGACCGGCACAGGCCCAATCCTACTTTCATTGATAGGCGAGCCTTCCTCTATTCTGGACCGGTGAATCGGACTGCGGACAGTGCTTCGGCAACATCGCGGCACCAACAGCTGAAAGCGAATCAGGTCAGGCGGGCAATCCAGACGCATCGCGGTGTGTCTATGGTCATCTGTCCACCGGATCTATCCCGGTCCTGCAATCGGGCCCTGTTCACAATGTTCCGTAAATTCGATCTCAAGCATACTGTCCGGCACTGTCCTGTCCACCCCATTGCCCGGCTGGGGCATGGAAAAGGGTATTCGACAGGTGGGCTTGTTGGTCCCGCCCGGATATTGCAGCAGCGGTTGCTGTGGTGCCGTCCGCCAGCGGCTGAGGAGTCGGCGGATGTACAATGGTGGCAGCACTGGCTGTAAAACGTTTTACATTCCCGGCGATCCTCGGCGGTGTAAAACGTTTTACATTCTGGCGCAGCAATGACCGCGCGGGAATCCGGGCGGGCGTCATTCCTGGATACCCTGTCCCACTCGAATTCTATTCCGAGCATCTCGACGGCCACAGAGCGGCCGACGTTGTTCTGGGCCATTTGCTTCTCGATCACCAGCCGGTCTTCGAGAACATACATTCCATGAGAGCGTCGAGCGCCGCAATCGAGGCCAGTGGTGCAGGTGCGGTGCTCTCCACGCCGGAAGGAGCCGGAGTAGAGCGGGCGGAAGATCCGGCGGACCTGGCGCATGTCAGTGGCACAGGCGCAAGAACTCGCCGATTAGCGGCGGCGTGCTTCTAGGCGACCTACAGGCCGGGTGTTTCGGAAGGAGAAGCGTTTCTTCCGAGCGCTATTGGCCACGTTGTCCAGAGCCGGATTGTGAACACCACTGGCCAGATCAGCAAGGCGGCGGGGCAGGGGGCCAACACAATGTCGGACGGAAACACTGTCGCTGGCGAACCATCGTTCCTTGGAGGGTGGCGCTCAGTGTCCTGGTTCAGATCTTCCGGGACACGGCCAAGGGTCTGCTGTGCAAGCTGTATAAGATGCAGGGCCGGGCGCCGAGGGCGATGTTGCTTTGCAAGCAGGCCGGCTATGATTCCGAAAAGCAGCCGAATATGTTGCGTCTGTGTATGCGGCAGGGGAGGGAAGGGGACAGCGGAGTTACCGCTTAGAACCGTCGCGATTGGCGAACGCGGTTGTTCTCACCGGCGGTTCACGCGGCCTTTGGTGAGGGCGCGGCGGTCAGATGGCGGCCGCCGACCGGGAAGGGCTCGCGTTTGAACGGGGTTCCGACTTTGTCGCGGCCAATTGGTACCGGCTCTGGACCGACTTGGCGTTATCCTCGATACCGCGATCCAGAGCCGTAGGAGCCGTGGCGACACCGCCTCTTCTACGCGGCGAGAGGCGTTGTGCCTTCGTTGAGGATTTCCAGATAGGCCCTGTAGGCAAAGACGCGGCCCCGACGTCGGCCTGTCACCTCTTCCACGATGCCAAGCTGCTCCAGATCGGTAAGCACCGCATTCACCGTCGGCGCCGACAGGCGTGACCGCTGAACCAGCGTTCCGGCCGTGGCGTAAGGCGCCTCTTGCAGAACCTCGTGTAGCCGCAAGGCCGACCCGGCACGCTCACTTGCCTTGGCAATCTGCTCCCGGTCCCGCTTGAACAACTCGACGATCCGGGTGGCTGCTAGGAAGGCTTGGTCGGCTGTTTCGGCCACTCCCTCCAGGAAGAATTCCAGCCAGGCCTCCCAGGCTCCCTGTTCCCGCACTTCCTGCAGCAAACGGTAGTAGTCACTTCGCCGGGATTTCAAGAAGAGGCTCAGATAGAGCAGCGGCTTTTGCAGCACGCCTTCGGCGCACAGGAACAGGGTGACCAGGAGACGGCCAATCCTGCCATTCCCGTCCAGGAAGGGGTGGATGGTCTCGAACTGGACGTGCAGGAGTCCGGCCTTGACAAGGGCCGGCAAGCGAGCCTCTTGATCGTGGATAAAGCGCTCGAATGCATCAAGACAGTGGGCGAGATCTCCCGGTGGCGGCGGCACGAACAGGGCATTGCCTGGCCGCGTCCCGCCGATCCAGTTCTGCGACCTGCGGAATTCGCCCGGATCCTTGGTCCCACCCCGGGTGCCCTGCAGCAGGCGCAAATGCATTTCGCGGATGAGGCGAAGGGAGAGCGGCAGGCTGTCCATCCGTTCAAGGCCATACATCAGGGCGTCCACGTAATTGGACACCTCGCGGATATCGTCGACGGGCTGCCCGGCCATCGCCTCCTGTTCAAACCGCAGCAGGTCCACAAGTGTCGACTGGGTTCCCTCAATCTGGGACGACAGAACGGCTTCCTTGCGCACATACATGTAGAGGAACAGCTCCTGGCGTGGGAGCATCATGGTGATGCCGTCCAGGCGGCCAAGCGCCCGCTCGGCGCGGGTTAACCGATCCAGGAGGGACAGGAGATCAACGGGCGGATCCGGTGGCAGGGGCCGCGGCACATAGGCCCGCACCATTTCTCCCGCAGCCGGCGTCTCCACGAACCTTCCAATGCGGGAACTCCCAAACTCAGACTGTGCCATGGCAGGATATCTTATTTAAGCAATCTGCAAATTCTTAAACAAGCGGGGCGGCTAAGTAAACTGCTTTAAGGAGCCGGATTGCCGTTCAGAACGCTGCTGAAGGATTCGAGGAGGTGCCGCGATCCAAGCGATGAACGACACAGTGTGTGATCCCGTCGGGTTCGTGCGCGGGCCGGACCTGGCCGCCATTGATGGGGTGCAGCGGGGGCCAGGACTGCTGCTGGCCATCAAGGAGCAGGAGGACCGCGATCCCCGGCCGGGCCGGTTTCTGCTGACGGGATTCGCCACCTGATGGCGCTGCCGACCGTGGCCGACAGCTTGGCCGGCCGTATGGAGGCGATTCCGCTGCTCCCTCTGGCCATGCCGGAAATCGCCGGCGAGCCAGGCCGATTCCTTGCGGAGATCTTCACCGGCGCCGTTCCAAGGCCCGGCCCCGCTGTGATTGGGGAGGCGCTGGTGCAGGCCGCGCTCGGCGGCGGCTTTCCGGAGGCGCTCCGCCGCACAGTATGGCCGCGCCGGGAAGCCTGGTACCTGTCCTATGTGGACGCCATCCTCCGGCGCGACGTCCGCGACATTGCGGCGGTGGACCAGCTCGACCGCATGCCAAGGCTGCTGCGCGCACTGGCGCTGCAGCCGGGTTGGTTGGTGAACCACTCCGCGACGGGGGCAGCTTTCGGTCTCAATCATGTGACGACCCACCGCTACACGGCCGTGCTGTCGCATCTCTGGCTTCTGCAAATGGTGCCGTCCTGGCACAGCAACGCCCTGTCGCGCCTGATCAAGACGCCCAAGCTGCACTTCCTGGACAGCGGCCTGCTCGCGGCCCTGCGCGGCCTGTCTCCGGAACGGCTGGCAGCCGACCGCACCTCCTTCGGGCCGGTGCTGGAGACGTTCGTGGTTGCGGAGTTGATGAAGCAGATCGGCTGGAGCGGGCAGGGGATCGCCCTTTCCCATTACCGTGACAAGGACGGAGCGGAAGTCGACGTGGTGCTGGAGGATCGTTCCGGGCGTGTCGTAGGCATTGAGGTCAAGGCTGCGGCAACGGTCACCCGGACGGACCTGAAAGGTTTGCATCGCTTGGCCGAGGCGACAGGCGATCGCTTCGTGCAAGGGATCGTGCTGTACGACCACGACCGCATTGTTCCCCTTGGCGAACGCCTGTCGGCAGCACCCTTGTCCACCCTCTGGACATAACCGTGCAGAAATTGCCGCGGAGGGTGCTAGGCTCGCAGTCGGAACGTAGAAACGGCAGCATTTCCGTTTAGTGGAGGGCCTGAACGTCAACTCAACGCCAAGTGCGCTAGACGATGACAGACATCTGGAATGAGTGCGAAAGCTCTGTGTCTCTGGGCAGTAGCTCTGTATGGAACAGTGTGAACGCTCATACATGCTGTCAGTGAGTCAGACATGATGTCAGCGGATCACTCTTGCTGTCAGTGGAATGGTTCCAGAACCCTGGCGCTGCCTGGGGTCTGGGCGGTGCAGCCGCCATGTGCTCCGCGCCGGGTTTGCTGCGCCCGGGCGGTCCCAGCGGCGGCGGATGGGGCGCCGCCGGCCCCCGCCAGAGCCCCGCCGCAGATCCGGCACCGGCGCGGATGGCCGGATGCGGCTCCATACGTCCGATAAGCACCCTTATCGGACGTTGCCGACGTGCAGTGTCGGCGTGTATACATCATCCGCGTGCAATCGGACCAAAGCGGCCGGCGGAGGGGGGAGATGGCGGAGACAACAGGGCGCCCGGTGCTGGCCACCGGCCTGTTCGGCGACCTGGTGCTGCCCGACCCCGTCGAACCCGGCCGGGCGGCCGAGCGGCAGGCCCTGGCCGCCCAGGCCGCCGCCTACGCCGCCGCGGCCCGCAGCCCGGCCACGCTCCGGGCCTACCGCTCGGCCTGGCGGCAATATGACGCCTGGTGCCGCGATCTCGGCTTCGAGCCCCTGGCCGGGGAGGCCGGGCAGGTGGGCATGTACCTGACCCGGGCCGCCGAACGCCTCGCCGTCGCCAGCCTGCAGGTGCATCTCGCCGCCATCGTGGCGGCGCACCGGCTGGCCGGCCAGCAGCTCGATCCCGGCCATCCCAGCATCGCCCTGCTGCTGGACGGGCTGCGCCGGCGCAAGGGCACCGCCCCGGCCCGCCAGGCCGCCCCCATCACCCCGGATCTCCTGGCCCGCATGGTGCGGGCCCAGCCCTGCTCGCCCCTGGGGCTGCGCAACCGCGCCATGCTGCTGGTGGGCTTCGGGGCCGCACTCCGGCGCGCCGAGCTGGTGGCGCTCGATGCCGGCGACCTCCGCTTTGTCGAGGGCCGCGGCGTGGTGGTGCGGCTGCGCCGCTCCAAGACCGATCCCACCGGGGCGGGCCAGGAGGTGGCGATCTGGGGCGCCGCCGATCCGGACCTCTGCGCCCCCGCGGCCCTGCAGGCCTGGCTCGCCTGGCTGCAGCCGGCCCGGGGCGACCAGCCGCTCTTTGTCGGCTTCCGGCCCACCGGCGTGCCGACCGGCAAACGGCTGTCGGACAAGGCGGTGGTGCGCCTGATCCAGGCCACGGCCGAAGGCATCGGCGCGGCGGACCCCGATCTCATCGCCGGCAGCCGGGGCCCGCTCGCGGCCAGCCTGGCGCCGCGCTATTCCGGCCACAGCCTGCGCGCCGGCCTCGCCACCGCGGCCGCGGAGGCCGAGGCGCAGCTGCACGATGTGATGCGCCAGACCCGGCACAAGAGCCCCGAAATGGCAAGGCGCTACATGCGCGCCAGCGACCTCTGGCGCAACAACGTCACCGAGACGGTGCTGCGCAAGCGCCGCTGATGCGCCGCAGCGTCCCCACCGCCCGCCACCCCACCATCGCCCAGCACACAGCCGGGCTGGGCCATATGATCTTGGACTGTGCCGTCGATCGGCCCATATCCCTTCTATCGCTCCCAGGAACGACCGGCGGGGGCGGCAGAGAGATGCGTGTGCTCCCGCCTACCATGTCCAGGGAGCGCGCCCGTGCCGCATTCCATATCATCTGCCCCCGGGCAGACCTGTATTCCGCTCGCCCTGCAGAACCATATCCTGCGCGCCCTGCCAGAGGCGGAGCGTGACCGGCTGCTCTCCCTCCTGGAGCCGGTGGAGCTGCGTTTTCAGGAAATCCTGCACGAGGCCGGCGAACCGATCCGCCATGTCTATTTTGTCGAGGACGGGGTTGTCTCCCAGCTCGCCATGCTGGACGGCGACCAGGAGATCGAGGTTGGTCTCATCGGCCGTGAAGGTCTGGCCGGCTTTGCCCTGGCTCTGGGCAGCGACGCGGCGCACACGGAGGCCATGGTCCAGATGTCCGGCCATGCGTACCGGATGACCGCCGACGCCTTTTGCCAGGAAATGGCCCGCAGCAGCGCCTTCTCCAGCCTGGTGCTGCGCTTTGTGCAGACCATGTACGTGCAGGCCGGCCAGGGCGCCGCCTGCAATGGCTCGCATCCTCTGGGGGAGCGGCTGGCGCGCTGGCTGCTGGAGATGCACGACCGCGTCGGAGCCGACACGCTGCCCGTTACCTCTGAGATCATGGCCTTGATGCTGGGGGTGCGGCGTCCGGCCCTGTTTGCGGCGGTGGGGTGTCTGGAGCGGGCCGGCATCATCAGCCAGGACCGCAGCTCCGTGACCATTCTCGAGCGGGCCCAGCTGGCGGCAGCATCCTGTGCGTGCTACCAGGTGATCCGCCATGAGGCGGACCGAATGCTGGGATAAACGGCCGCTTTATTGGGGGGAAGCCGACCGGCTCTGCCTTGTCATGCGCCGCTGCGCCACCCATACTGCCCGTATCGCTCCCAGGGACGACCGGCGGGAGCGGCTGAGAGAGGCTTGCGCTCCCGCCTACCATGTCCAGGGAGCGCGCCCATGCCGCATTCCGCTTTATCCGCTCCCGTGCAGAACCATATCCTGCTGGCCCTGCCGGCGGCGGAGCGCGACCGCTTGCTCTCCATCCTGGAACCAGTGGAGCTGCGTTTTCAGGAAATCCTGCACGAGGCCGGCGAACCGATCCGCCATGTCTATTTTGTCGAGGAGGGTGTCATCTCCCAACTGGCCCCGCTGGAAGGCGGGCAGGAGATCGAGGTCGGGCTGATCGACCGGGAGGGTCTGGTCGGCTTTGCCGTAGCCCTTGGGGCCGAGACCACCAACACGGAGGCCATGGTCCAGGCGCCCGGCCGCGCTTTGCGCCTGAATGCCGAGGCGTTGCGGGCGGAGATGGAGCGGGGCGGCCCCTTGCCGGCCGGTATCCTGCGCTTTGTGCACACCATGGTGGTGCAGACCAGCCAAGTGGCCGCCTGCAACATCCGGCACACGCTGGATGAGCGCTTGGCGCGCTGGCTCCTGATGATGCATGACCGGGTGCACGCCGACCGGATGCCGATCACCCATGAGTTCATGGCCATGATGCTGG
This sequence comes from Indioceanicola profundi, assembly GCF_003568845.1. NCBI lineage: Bacteria > Pseudomonadati > Pseudomonadota > Alphaproteobacteria > Rhodospirillales > Azospirillaceae > Indioceanicola > Indioceanicola profundi. The sequence goes on from NZ_CP030129.1 coordinate 176,779, forward strand.
GCGTGCGCCGGGCCGGCGTGACGGTCGCGGTCAACACGCTGGTGAATTCGGGGGCGATCCTCCATGAGCGCGGGGCTATCACCATGCTCAACCGCGCCCGCCTGGAGGGAGCTTCCTGCGAGTGCTATGAGGCGATCCGTCAGGAAGTGGACCGGGTGCTGGACTGAACCGCCGCATGGCATCCGGAGACGCGGCTCCTGGGGGTGGCAGCCCGGCCGAACCCCGACGTGGCCATGATCTTGCCGAACATGCTGGAGACGGCCCCTGCATCGCTGGCGGTTCCCGCCGGATGGATACCGCCTGGACCGTTCCTGTGGGGGAGCGCCCCGGCTTAGGCTCTGCCGGACGGTCGGCTTGGCGACGGCGCAGCGCAAGGTTTGGCAGAGGCACTCCGCGCCGAGGGCATTTCCTTCCTGGATGACCGGCAGGTCGCCATGGGAAAACCCATTGCGGCTCGAGCCGATCTTGCAGAAGAGCCAGAAGCCGGATTGTGTGCGGATGTGCCTAGCGTCATTCACCCCCTTTATGGACCAGCTTCTTCAGCAAGAAGCGCTTGTGCAGTCGATGAAGCCCAATCAACAGGGCAGTAATTCCATGCCGTGCGGCAGGGCACGCGTTCGGAGGCGCAGGTTCAGCTCGGAATCCGCCGCTGCGCAGCTGTCGCACCAGTGAAGGCCCGCCCCCAACAACGAGCCGTCCTCATGCATCTGCCGGACGGCCTCCATCACCAGCAGCACGCCAGGCGACTGCTTGGCAGCAGGGTGGTCCTGGTCATAAGCGATCTTGAACGAGAAGCTGCCGGGTGCGGCAAGCAGAGTGATCACCATAGACACAGGCCGCCTATCGACCCGCAGTTCCAAGACCGAAACCCGCCGTTTCTCTCTCCCGCTGGCCAGAATCTCGCGCAAGGCCTCTGCCTGTGCTGGAACGCTTGCCATGGCGGTGCCGGCCTTTCCCTTCCAGCCGCCAGCCTCCAGGCGCAAAAACAGTTCCGCTACGGCGGTTCCGTTGCAAAGTTTGACGGAGGGCATTAGGGGCCCTGATTGCAGCCGCGTTAGGCGGCAACACCGAACAGGCTCGCGATGAAGGTCGCCTGTATGGGCATGCTGTTGGCAGGAACAGCCCTGACCTGGTCTTTGCAGACCATGGTCATGATCTCGTAGCCGGCGATCGTCCGCCGTGCGGTGTGGAAGCTTTTGAACCCGAGTCCGGGCCGGACCAGCCGCTTGATGCGCCGGTGGTCCTGTTCAACGATGTTGTTCAGGTACTTGCGTTGCCGCAGCTTGGCAAAGCGCCATAGCTCACCGGTCCTCTTCATGGTCTTGGTCGCGCTTGGGTAGGCGGCGTTCTTGTCCACCGTGATAGTGCGCGGGTTGACCGTATGCGCCTGCTTCAGCGCCTTGCGGAAGAAGCGCCGGGCAGCCGCAGCATCGCGCCGGGCGCTGAGCAGAAAGTCGATCGTCTGCCCGCGCGCATCGACGGCGCGATACAGGTACATCCACCGGCCTTTCACGCGAATGTAGGTCTCGTCCACCCGCCAGGAACCGCTGGTCATCCGGAGGTATGGGCGCAAGCGCTTGTCCAGTTCGGGTGCGTAAGCCTGGATCCAGCGGTAAAGCGTCGTGTGATCGACCGGCACGCCGCGGTCGGCCAGCATACGTTCGAGATCGCGGTAGCTGATCGGGAATTGCAGGTACCAGCGCACCGCCCACAGGATCACTTCCGCCGTAAACTGGCGGCCCTTGAATGGGTCCTTCCCGTCGTGCATCACCTTGTCACCCCAGCCGCCGAACCGGCCGAGGTTCTACGCGATCTCCGTCCCGCCGAAAACGATGCAACAGAGCCAGCCAAAGAGGTTGGCGGAACTATTCGAGGCAAGCGAGTAGAGGCCCGACAGATTAGGAGGGGAAAGACCGTTCCACAGGAAGGGGAGCTAGCTGCGCAAATATTTCACCAGGGCGACAATGCTCAGAATGAGCAGCACGAGCACCAGAAGCCAGACAACGGCCATTCCGACCATCATGCCGGCTCCCATCGCACATCCGTCCATCATCATTATTCAACTCCTTGCATGACTAGTTTCCGATTGAGCCCCTTCCCAGCACTTGCTGCAGGCAGATCAGTACGGGGCTATTCTGTTCTTGGATCCCGAGCCGCCCGGTGGAACGGCGGCTCGGGTCCATGCTGTAATCAGCCCTTAGGCGCGATCGAGGTCACGACGTAGCTGTTCCCGTTCTTGGCCAGGGAGAACTCAACCTCCTGACCGGCCTCGACATTGGACAGGTCCACGCTCTCGGCGACCTGGAAGTCCATGACCATGGCGGGCCAGCCGATCGCCTCGATCGGATCGTGCGCCAAGTTGACCGTGCGCTTCTCTACGTCAACCTTTTTGACCGTGCCGGTTCCCTTGGCGTCAGCATCGGCCTGCTTGCCCATGTGCATGCCGTGCATCGAACCATGGTCCTTCATGTCCATGCCCTGCATACCCTGTGCATGAGCAGAGCCTGAGGCCACCAGGGCGGCCAGGGCGGCGGCAATCATCATCGACTTCATCATCTGATCTCCAGTTAGTCCGCCGCGCGGGCGGGAAGGGATGACGGGGAAGCCCCGTCAAGGAAGACGGCGGGCTGCTTGCGAAGCCTGGCCCGCTGCCAAACGAGAAAGACGGCCGGAACAACGGCCAGCGTCAGGACCGTGGTGGTCGCCATCCCGCCGATCATGGGGGCGGCAATGCGCTGCATGACCTCCGAACCGGTACCTTCGCCCACCATGATCGGCAGCAGACCGGCGAATATGGTGGCCACAGTCATGGCCTTCGGACGCAGGCGGAGCACAGCCCCCTCGATCACGGCCTCGCGAATGTCCTGGACGGTGACCGAACGGCCCTCCGTCATGGCCAGCTGCTCGTGGCGCTTCATCGCGATGTTCAGGTAGACCAGCATGATCACGGCGGTTTCCACCGCGACCCCGGCGAGGGCGATGAAGCCCACAGAGACCGCGACCGACAGGTTGAAGCCGAGATACCAGATCAGCCACATCCCGCCCGCCAGCGCCACCGGCAGTGAGGTCAGCACGATCAGCACCTCGGCGCCGCGCCGGAAGGTCAGCCAGAGCATCAGCGCAATCAGGGCCAGGGTCAGCGGCACGATGGCGGTGAGCCGGTCCTGGACGCGCGCCATATATTCGAACTGGCCCGTCCAGGTCAGCGAATAGCCCGGCGGCAGGGTGACCTGTTCTGCAACAGCCCGCTTGGCGTCGGCGACAAAGCTGCCCAGGTCGCGATCAGCAATGTCGACAAAGATCGAGGCCGTGAGCCGGGCATTTTCCGTCTTCAGCATGCTGGGGCCGTCCTCGATGCGGACCTTGGCGACCTCGCCCAGGGCGATGTGCGCCCCGCTCGGTGTCACCACGGGCAAGCTCGCCAGCGCCTCGGGGCTATCCCGCCACGCCTGGGCGAAGCGGACATTCACGGGGAAGCGCCGGGTGCCCTCGACAGTCTGGGTCACCTCCTCACCGCCGATAGCCGCTCGCACAACTTGCTGGACCTCGGCCACGGACAGGCCATAGCGGGCCGCCGCCAGCCGGTCGACCTCCACGTCGATGTAGCGGCCTCCCGCGGGGCGCTCGGCATAGGCCGACGTCGCACCCGGTACAGTCTTCACCACGGCTTCGATCTCAGAGGCGACCTTGCCGATGCCCTCGAGGTCCGGCCCGAACACCTTGATGCCCACGGGCGTCTTGATGCCCGTCGCCAACATGTCGATGCGGTTCTTGATCGGCATGGTCCAGGTGTTCGGCATGCCGGGGATCTGCACCACACGATCGAGTTCTGCGCGAATGCCGTCCAGGGTCATGCCCGGCCGCCACTCCTCGCGCGGCTTCAGCCGGATGGTGGTCTCGAACATGGCGATCGGCGCCGGATCGGTGGCCGACTCCGCCCGCCCGATCTTGCCGTGAACGGTCTCCACCTCCGGCACGGTCTTGATCAGTCGGTCGGTGATCTGCATCAGTTCCGTCGCCTTGGAGATCGACACATCGGGCAACAGACTCGGCATGTACAGCAAGTCGCCCTCATTCAAGGAGGGCATGAACTCAGAGCCTGTCTTCGAGAGCGGGTAGGCCATGCTGGCCACCAGCAGGACAGCGGCGATGATGACCGTCCAGGGAGCCGCCAGGGCGGCGTTGAGCGCCGGGCGGTAAAGCCAGATCAGCAGGTTATTCAGCGGATTGCGCCGCTCCGGCACGATCCGGCCGCGCACGAACAGGCCCATCAGCACCGGAACCAGCGTCACCGACAGGATGGCGGACGCCGCCATGGCATAGGTTTTGGTGTAGGCAAGCGGCTTGAACATCCGGCCTTCCTGCGCCTCCAGGGCGAAGACGGGCAGGAAGCTCAGGGTGATGATGACGAGCGACGAGAATAGGGCTGGGCCCACTTCGGCCGCCGTCTCCGACACAAGCCGCCAGCGGTTCTCGCGGGTGATCGGCTCTTGCTCAATGCGGCGGTGCAGGCTTTCAACCATGACAATGGCGGCGTCCACCATGGCCCCGATGGCGATGGCGATGCCGCCCAGCGACATGATGTTCGCGTTCACACCCTGGAAATGCATGACGATGAAGGCCGCCAGCACGCCGAGTGGCATCGTCAGAACCACGACCAGACTGGAACGCAGGTGGAGCAGAAAGGCGGCCGATACCAGCACGACGACGATGAACTCCTCGCCGAGCTTGTGCCAGAGATTGTCGACCGCCCGCTCGATCAGGTCCGAGCGGTCATAGGTGGTGACGATCTCGACACCATTGGGCAGGCTGGGCCTGAGTTCCTCGATGCGGGCCTCCACCGCCTTGATGGCGGCAAGCGCGTTCTCCCCCTGGCGGAGAATGACGACGGCCCCGGTGACCTCGCCCTCGCCATTCAGTTCGCTGACGCCACGGCGCAGTTCGGGGCCGGTGCGAATTTCGGCCACATCCCTCAGCAGTACCGGCACGCCGCCCGGATTGGCCTTCAAGGGCACGGCTTCGAGATCCTCGACCGACTGCACATAGCCGGAGGCGCGGACCATGTACTCGGCTTCCGCCATTTCCAGCACCGACCCGCCGGAAGACTGGTTGGCGGCCTGGATGGCCTCCTGCACGGCCGCGAGCGGGAGATCGTAGGCCCGCAGAGCGTCCGGGTCCACCACCACCTGGTACTGCCGCACCATGCCGCCGATCGGGGCCACCTCGGCGACACCGGGCAGGGACTGGAGCTCGAACTTCAGGAACCAGTCCTGGAGTGTACGGAGTTCGGAGATGTCGTGCTGACCGGTGCGGTCCACCAGGACGTACTGGTAGATCCAGCCAACACCCGTCGCATCGGGGCCCAATGCGGGTGTGGCCCCCACGGGCAGGCGGGGAGCTATTTGGCTCAGATACTCCAGCACGCGGGAGCGGGCCCAGTAGAGGTCGGTGCCGTCCTCGAACAGCACATAGACGTAGCTGTCGCCGAACATGGAGTAGCCGCGCACCGTCTTGGCGCCCGGGACGGCGAGGAACGCCGTCGAGAGCGGGTAGGTGACCTGGTCCTCCACCACCTGGGGCGCCTGTCCGGGCCAACTGGTCTTGACGATGACCTGCACGTCGGAGAGGTCGGGGATGGCGTCGACGGGGGTGTTCCGGGCAGCCCAGATGCCCCCTGCCGCAAGGATAGCCGCGAGCAGCAGGACGATCAGCCTGTTGGCGACGGACCAGTGGATCAGGCGGGCAATCATGACGGGCCTCCCGTGCGCTGGACGGCGATCACGCGATAGCCACCCGCGCCATCCTCAGCCAGCCCCACCCGGGCGCGGCTGCCTGGCGTGAGACGTGTGGTGTCCACCGCCGGGTCGAGGGCGAACTCCATGGTCATGGCGGGCCAGCCGATCTCGGGGATGGGCGGATGGGCCAGCGTGACCTTGCCCTCCACGGGAGGTGATTCCACCGTGGCATCGGTCCAGGCCACTGGCTCGCTCGAAGCGGGAGCAGCCGCAGACGCATCGTCCAGGCCCGCATGGGCCTGATGGTCACCATGGGCGAGGGAAATGTCTCCAGCCCGGTAGGCGCCGTCCGCCGCCTGCGACACGTCGAACCGGATGCTGCTTCCTTCGCTGATGCCCTCGGGCAGGGTCGCCGGGTCCACCGCGAAGTCCATGGTCATGGCTGGCCAGCCGAGCGCATCGATTGGGCCGTGCTGGATCGTCAGCTTGCCTTCGGCCTCGTTGACCGCGAGAACAATGCCCTCTGCCGTGGCGGGAGGGGCGGGGTCTGCCTCTGGTTCCTGGAGCTTTGCCAGGGCGCCGGACAGGTTGGCCTCGCTGTCGAACAGGAAGTGGGCCGAGGTCACCACCGGTGTGCCGGGTTCGACACCCTTCGTCACTTCGACCAAGCCGTCCGCGGCCAGGCCGGTTTCCACGAAGACCGGCTTGAAGCGTCCGTCTCCTAGCGAGACGACCACCCGGTTGCCGCTGCCGGTCCGGATCACCGCCTCCTGCGGCACCGCAACCACCTGCTTCGAGGCCTCCGGCACAAGCCGGATGGAGGCGAACATGTTGGGCCGCAGGACCCCATCCCTGTTGTCGAGCGGTATGCGGAGGCGAACCGTGCGGGTGTCCTGCCGCAGGTCCGGATAGACATAGTCCACGGCCCCGGTCCATGTCCGCCCGGGCAGTCCTTTGATGGCAATCTCGGCCGCCATGCCGGGGCGCACGAGGGCCGCCTGGCTCTCGAACACCTCGGCCATCACCCAGACGGTCGAGAGGTCCGTCACGGTCATCAAGGTCATGTCCGGCTGGATGAACATGCCCTCGGATACGCCCAGGGACGTGATCACCCCGTCCTGGTGCGCGTAGACCTTGACGAGTTCCGGAACCTGCCGGGATTTCCTGATCTCCTCGACCTGCCGGTCAGAGACGCCAAGGGCGGCCAGCTTGCGCCGGGCTCCTTGGATGCCATCCAGGCTGCCGCGCTCGAGCTCGCGCACATACTCGTAGGCGGCGCTGGCGAGGTTCGGCGAGAAGAACTCGAAGAGAAGCTCGCCCCGGGCAACGGTCTCGCCCTCGACGCGCTTATGGAGACGCTCGATCCAGCCCTCGGCCCGGACATGGATGTCGCTGGTGCGGCTCTCGTCGAAGCCGACGGTTCCGAAGGTCCGGAGCGTGGGCGTGAGGGTTGTGAGATTCGCCTCGGCGGTGCGCACCCCCAGATTCTGCAGGGTCGCGGGCGACACGGCGACGGTCCCGGCGGGTTCGCCGGATGCGCCCGGCTCCTCGTCCTCGTAGACCGGCACCATATCCATGCCCATGGGCGACTTGCCGGGCTTATCGCTCTTGTAGTCGGGGATCATGGGATCCCACCAGTACAGGACCTTCTTATTCTGCGAGGTGGCGGGAGAGGCGGCGTCTGCCGCCAGATATTGGCGTTCCAGAAGCACGCCTCCGCCCACACCGGCGGCGGCAATGGCCAGAACAGCCACAATGGCCTGGGGCCTCATATACATTGTCCTCTGAACGAGCAGGTCGAACGGACCCCGCCCGGTGCGCAAGGCAACCCGGAACGTCAGGGGTCGAGTCAGCTGGTCGTCAGATGGTCTGCGGAGGGCGCTGCGGTGGGGCCACCACATGCGGCGGCAGATGGCCCTGGACGTGCCATTCCGCATGCGCGGGCCGCATTGCCGCAAGCGTGACCGCCTGCGGCGGCGTGATCGCACACATGGCGAAACACGACATGCCGTCCATCACCTGGCAGGGGGCGGAACCGTCCTCGGTGGTGTCCAAGCATGGAGGCTGGGCAGCCATTCCAGGTCCGCCCAGATCGGACATGGCGGTCATTTCACCCATGGCATCGCAGGGCATCGTCATGGTGGGAGAAGCCATCGCCGGGGCTGCAGCCCCAACCACCCCCACGAAGTGCGCCAGCACCATCGCCAGTACCAAGCACAGCCCGACGGCGCGGCGCATTGCGCTGCCCGCGGTGGTCCTGTGTCGAATGGTGGCCTTGGTACTCATACCGCCTAACATAGCGGATGAGGTCTAACTTGGAAAGTGTCCCTAAAAGAAATCGAGAGCCAGCGGTAAGCATGGCTATGCAGCGACCGCGAATGTTCCGTTAACTCGATCGAATGGAATGTGCTTCGGTCAGCAACAAGTTAGCGGATCAAACAGAACCCCCATAAGAGCGGTGAAAGCGGTGTTTTGACTATCCTTGTGCACGTCGCTTATTGGAATGCACGCAAAACGTGACCCGCATGCTTGCCGTGTTCGCATTTTCATGATGTCCATCCAAGTTCTCTCAGAGAGCCATGCAGACTTGCTCCGCCTGAAGCCGGGTATCCGCTCGAAGACCCTATTTAGGCGTCCTGGAGCACCGCAGGTTCCGGGTTGCCCCCGCAATCCCGTTCAGGGTGAACAGCCCTAAATCGATCCAGTCGCGTCGGCGCGCAGCAGCCGTTGGCGGGGTGCCCGCCAAATGGACGGCTACTGACGCATTCAAGGAATTCGCCTACCACAGTGCTGCTTGGTCCAAAGAGAATGAGGGCCAACAACCACGCCGTTATTGTTGACAAGAACGGACGAAACTGGATGGTTCATGGTATTCCATGAACCAGGATAAGTACGATGCCGACGATCTTCCCCCATCTGGTCGCGATGCCGTTGGGCGAGGCCAGCCCTGGCGACTTGGTCAGGACGACCACGTTTTCCGGAACATCGCTTGCCTTCGTGGCGTGTGAGGAGGGCCGGGATGCGCGGCATTTGGTCATGCTTTCAGGCGACGGCGGCAACCAGCCGGAGCCTCCTTACGCAATTCTCAACGTGGACCAGGAGGAGCAAATCCTCAGCTACGGTCAGAATTACAGAATCGACCTGGACACCAGCGAGGAACACATTCACGTCGGCTATGTTCGGCAGGCCGAGATTAGGGGCGCGATCGGTATTAGGGGGGCAGAGCGCCTCCTGAGGGTCGGCCCTCAGCTGACGGGGCGCCCACGCACCTTCTGGTACGACATGGAAGGTGGGATATTCCGCTCCCTTCAGAACACCAACATCTGCTACGTCACGGCATGGACGTTGGGGTTGGAGGTGCCCTGGGGCGCACCGCCGATGCTACTCGCCCGCTTCGTAGCTGCCTGATTTCGTGGGATGCCGTGACCAGCCTCTTCTTCTCCTACTCCCATGCCGACGAAACGCTGCGTGACCAGCTGGCGAAGCATATGGCCGCAATGCGCCGCCAAGGGGTGATTGACGACTGGCATGACCGCAAGATGCTGGCAGGCGATCACATCGACGGCGAGATTAAGCGGATGATGGAGCAGGCGGATATCATCCTACTTCTCGTGAGCCCAGACTTCATCGCCAGCGATTACTGCTACGACATCGAAATGGCACGGGCTGTCCAGCGCCACGAGGCAGGGGAATGCCGGACAGTCCCTGTCATCCTACGCCCTTGCGATTGGCACGGCACCCCGTTCGGGACACTTTTGGCGACGCCCCGTGATGGAAGGGCTGTTACTCTGTGGACCAACATCGATGAGGCGTTCCTCGACGTGGCCAAGGCCGTAAAGGCGGCTGCGGTCGACATCCGGGCCCGCAAGGGTAACTCCTCGCCTCAGCGTAAAAAGCCAAACTCCCTGTCCTCCACCCCGACGGCCGCTCCCATGCTGTCGGCGTCGGTCCCGGAAGTCAGCGCGAAGCCCAAGTCCGGGAAACGGCGCAGCTTCGGAGTACGGGCGACTGACGCCGAGCGTGACGAGTTTTTGGAAGCCGCGTTCGAAGAGATGGCGCGGCATTTCCAAGCCGAGCTCGACGCATTGTCCCAGTCGCACCGCGACGTGAGAACTGCCTTCCGTCGCGTCGATGCAGACCATTTCCTGGCTACCATTTATGTCGAGGGAAACGCTAGATGCCGCGGTAAGGTCTGGATTGGCCGGGGGAGCGTGATGGGCGGAATCAACTTCTCACAAGACCAGTCATCCAATGACAGCAGCTACAACGAGTGCCTGACCTTGAAGGACGAAGGTGGCGAGTTGGCTTTCAACCCACTCGGACTAAACGCTTTCGGCCACGACCGGGACCGCCCGATGGACTCAGCGACTGCGGCTACATATCTGTGGTCGGTATTCACCAGGGCGCTCAGCTGATGGACCGGCTGGAAACCTACGCCGGATCTGATCGCCGTTTCACTCGCGGACCTGTGGAACAAACCCGCTACGAGTACGACCGTCGAAGGGGTAAGGAACCCTTTGCCGAGTGCGCAAATCCTGGGGTCTACGAGATCTTGGAACAGCCTGCCAGGAGCAGGGGTGACGATCTGGACCATTAAGGCGCAGCCTTGGCGGTCCGTTCCGAAATAAGCCGTTGGCGGGTCCTGATGTCCGGCGGCCAAGTGCTCTTGATGAAGGCCAGGACGGTCCGGATCTCCTCGTCATCGAGCACGCCCGCGAAACCCGGCATGTCGCTTTGGTATCCGCCTTGTACAGCTGCAGCCGGTCCATGCTTGACGATGCGGAAGAGAACCTCATCGGGATGATGCCAAGTGTGTCCGGTTTGATCGTGCGGCGGCGCTGGCAGGCGACCGTCTGGTTTCCGGGAGCGCCAGTCCGGCTGGCCTTCGAGGTCTTCGCCGTGACAAGCGGCACAGTGTGCTGCGTAGATGGCGGCACCCCTGGCTATCACAGCTGCGTCTTCTGATAGGAGCTTGGCTGGGCCCATCCAGGTCCAGGCGGCTGCTCCGGCGCCAACGGCGGCCACGATCAATAGCGCCGCAATGGCCCGACTGGTCAATGTCATGGCTCCGTCTCCAAATCATCCGGGGCTCCGGGCGACGTTACGGGCCCGCTCAGAGTTTGGGCTCGGCTGCCAGCTTGCACCGTCGGACGGGGCACAGGTTTGACCAGCAGATGCTATTCCCGGATCGAGGGATCCATAAAGGGATGCCTCTCCCTGCAATTTTATTGCTATACAGAATTCTGCTGTTGCGAAAATGCGATAGACGAAGCCCGCAGCAGCAATAAAGCATCCAATTCGTATTGACTTGTATAGACAGGTCTGATCCGATGCCTTCCGCACGCCGCGCCGGGACGTACCGGCTTCTCCCGGCTCTCGGGACGACAATAAGGAAGGACAGGGGCATGAAGAGGCTTTCGGGGAAACTGTTGGTGGCGACTGCACTCAGCGCCGGGGTCCTGGCGGGGACGCCTGCGGTAGCCCAGCAGCAGCCAGGCACGGGACTTGAGGAAATCGTAGTCACCGGCAGCCGCATCAAGCGCGAGGACATCACCGGCGTCGGGCCTGCCACGGTGCTCACCAACGAGTTCATCCAGAGCACGGGCATCGCCAGCGTGGAGACCCTGCTCCAGCGCCTGCCGTCCAGCGCCGGTTTCGCCGGAAACCAGACCAGCGCCTACTGGACCAGCAATGGCTGGGGCACTGCCCAGGTCAATCTGCGTGGTCTAGGCGCCAACCGCACCCTCGTTCTCCTTAACGGGCGGCGCATTGTGCCGGGCGGCACCGGGGCCAACAGTTCCCCCGACCTGAACACGATCCCGGTGTCGATCATCGAGCGCATCGACGTTCTCAAGGACGGTGCATCCGCCATCTATGGCGCCGACGCCGTTGCCGGTGTCGTCAATGTGATCACGCGCGACGACTTCGAGGGAGTGGAGGTCTCGGCCAAGTACGGCATCACCGAGGAGGGCGATGGCGAGGAAAAGAGCGCCGATCTCACCTGGGGATTGTCCGGCGAGAAGGGGAACTTCATCGCGTCGCTGACCTACTACAAGTCCGAGCCTGTGAACATGGCCGACCGCGAACCCTGCGGCCTCGGCGAGGTGGATGGCGAGCTCGTCTGCGTGGGGAGTTCCGCCACCATTGGCGGGCGTGCCCTGCTGCCGACCGGACAACGGATCAACTTCAACCAGAGCCCCGGGGGCAATGGCGACTTCTTCGAGCCCTACAACGGCGCCATCCACAATTTCAACTCCAACCCCTACCTGAATGCAGTCAACCCGATCGAGCGCATCAGCGCCTCTGCATTCGGCAACATCAACGTCACTGATGACGTTAAACTGTTCACCGAACTGATGTTCACGAACCGGCATTCGGCGCAGCTGGCCACGCCCGGCACATTGCGCAACCTGAGTATCCCGGCGACCAATCCCACCAACCCGACCGGCCAGGATATCATCCTCGAGCAGCGCCGCCTGATGGAACCCGGTCCGCGCGACTTCTTCCAAGACGTCGATACGTGGCGGACGGTCATCGGCCTGACGGGGGATCTGGCGAACGGTTGGACCTGGGAAACCGCCTTCAACTGGGGCCGCACCACCGGCATCGACGGATCCAACAACATCGCCAACCTGGACCGGGTCAGTGACACGCTGGATCTAGACATCTGCAGCTTTGCAGCTGGAGCGGCAATTCCCTGCGGCGACTATCTGGGGGCTGGGGATCTGTCCCCGGAAGTCCTGGACTACATCCTGTTCACCATGCGGGACTCCGGCGGGAACGAGCAGATCAGCGGAACCTTCGACATCACCGGTTCTCTGTTCGCGTTGCCCGCCGGAGATGTCGGTTTCGCGGCCGGGGTCGTCTACCGCGAGGAGAAAGGCTGGCGCGATCCCGATCCGCTGACAGTTCTCGGTGTCGCCAACACCAACCAGCAGGATCCGATCTCCGGCAAGTTCACGGCTAAGGAAGCCTACGTGGAACTGGCCGTCCCGGTTCTCAGCAATCTGCCGTTTGTCCAGCGCCTGGGCGTCAACGCCGCTGCCCGTTACTCCGACTACGATCTGTTCGGCAGCGACGAGAACTACAAGCTCGGCCTAGACTGGCAGGTCATCGACGAGGTTCGCCTGCGCGCTACGTATGCAACTGCCTTCCGTATCCCGAACGTGCCGGAGCTCTTCGGTGGTGTCGCTGAGGGCAATCTGACGACCACCGACCCGTGCAGCGGCTACGCCAGTCTGCCTGCGGGCTCCGTGGTGGCGCAGAACTGTGCCGCCAGCGGCGTCCCGGCAGGGTTCCAGCAGCTGGGCAACACCATCCTGACCACGGTGGGCGGCAACGAGGACCTCGACCCTGAGAGTGCCGAATCCTTCACGGTTGGCGCCGTCTACCAGCCAGCCTTCGTCGAAGGGCTGACGCTGACTGTCGACTACTTCGACATCACCATCAAGGACGCCATCCGGGCGATCCCAGGCTCGACCAAGCTGGCGGTCTGCTACGAATCCGCGGGTTTGTCTCACCCGTTCTGCGGGCCTGAGCACTTCACCCGAAACGCCCTGACCGGGGACATCAACTTCCTCTCCGCCCAGCCGGTGAACACCGGGCGTGAGGAGATGAAGGGCGTCGACTTCGGACTGATCTACGAGTTCAGCATTGGCGAATTCGCCGCGGCGATCGACTGGAACACGACCTATCTGGACACCTACACCATCACGCCGTTCCAGGGCGCTGAGGAGATCGTCTTCGACGGCTTCATCGGTGGCGGCAATGGCGGCTTCCCGCATTGGCGCTCCAACGTCAACGCGACCTTGGCAGGCGACCGCTGGAGCGGGACCTACTCTGTCCAGTGGATCGGCAAGGCGACGGACTTCAACGCGTCCGAAGGCGACATCGGCTACCGCACGCCCAACGTCTTCTACCACAATGTCCAGGTCGGCTACGACTTCAACGACCAGGCCCGGATCGCAGTGGGCGTGGACAATCTGTTCAACGAGGACGCGCCCTTCATCCAAAGCTGGACCGATGCGAACACGGACACCATGACCTATGACCTGCTGGGTCGTCGCGGCTATGTCCGCCTGACCTACACGTTCTGAGGTCCGGGGGCCTGAACGGGATCGCCGCCTCCGGGCGGCGGTCCTCATTTCGGTGGGGTCGTGCGACCCGCGCCGAGCCTGCATTGTTGGAGCTTGCCATGCGCGCCGCCACCTTGGCCCGTAAGTCGCACAAATGGTTGACGTTGCTGATCGCCATTCAGGCCGTCCTCTGGGCGGTCAGCGGCCTCTACATGGTCTCGGTGCCGATCGAGATCATTCACGGCGACCATTTCGTACACGGCCATCACGAACCGGTTCCGCCGCTCGACCAGGTCCGCTACGAGGTGGACGACATCCGCCAGAGGTATGGCGAGATCCATGGCCTCCGGGTGAAGTCGCTGGCCGACCGCCCCGCCTACGTGGTGGAAACCTCAAGGGGAACGGTGCTGGTCGATGCTGTCGAGGGCACCGAACTGTCTCCGCTGGGAGAGGAGACCATTCGGGACTTGGCGCGGCGGAACTATGTCGGAGAGGGCAGGATCACATCTGTTACGCTTCTTCAGACACTGCCGCTCGAGGTGCAGGCCCGGAAACCTCCCTTGTGGCAGGTCCAGTTCGAGGGCTGGAACAACCACACCCTCTACTTCTCGCCGACGACAGGGGACATGGTGGCCCGCCGCCATCAACTGTGGCGCCTCTTCGACTTTGTGTGGATGTTCCACATCATGGACTACGAGTCCCGGACCGATGTGAACAACACACTGCTCCGGGTGGCCACGATTGCTGGCGTGCTCGCAACGGGCACCGGCCTCTGGCTCCTGTTCTACAGCTTCCGCCGCGCGCGCCGCGCGCGTGACGCCCGCGCCTGACGGAGGACCGAGAATGCAAACCCTCCGCATTCTTCACAAGTGGGTCGGGCTCCTGCTCGGATTGCAGTTCGTGCTCTGGGCGCTGAGCGGTGCCATGATGGCCTTGATCGACCATCACGCGGTCACTGGCGACCACACGCGCCGTTCTGTTCCGCCATTGGCACTCTCGGCCTCGGCACTGCCGATCGCGGATATCCATGCCCTTGTCGGGCCGGACGCAACCGGTCCCCTGCGTCTGCGCCCCTTGCTCGACCGGTTCGTCTATGAGGTCTCCACCGCCGACGGCGTTCGGCTTCTCGCGGCGGAAGACGGTAGTGAAATGGTTGTCGACCGAGCCTTGGCACAGCGCATTGCCGAGCAGGACTATTCGGGCGAGGGGCAGGTCGTGTCCGTCGAGCGGATGGAAGAGACAACGCTCGAGGTACGGAACCACGAAGCCCCCATCTGGCGCGTCGCCTTCGATGACGAAGAAAACACAACGATTTACGTCGCCGCTGAAACCGGACGGATCCTGGAGCGCAGGAATGACAGCTGGCGGCTGTTCGATTTCTTCTGGATGCTCCACATCATGGACTACACGGAGCGCCAGAGCTTCAACCACCCGCTCATCATCCTGGCCACCGTTTCGGCCGTGTGGCTCTCGTTCAGCGGCCTGTTCCTGATCTTCGACAGCTTCTCCTGGCGGGACTTCAACCCGGGCCTGGTCCTGCGGCGGCTGCGCGGCCGTGGCGTGCCGGTTGCCGTCTGGGCGGGCGGCCAGCCGTCGCGGACAATGGACCTGCCGGAAGGTGCAACCTACTTCGACGCACTGAGCGCCGAAGGCGTTCGACTGCCGTCCAATTGTGGTGGCGGGGGCAGCTGTGGCCTATGCCGGGTCGAACTCGGCCCCGACGCGCCGATCACCGATGCGGACCGCTACCACATCGGGCCGCAGGATCTTCAGCGAGGCGCTCGCCTGGCCTGTCGCCATCACGTTGTTGCTGGGGCAGAGGTCGGCGTGCCCAACGAGGCGCTGGACACCGAGGGTCATACCGCGACAGTGCTGTCCACGCGCTATCTCAGTCCCTTCATCAAGGAGGTCCACCTGCGCCTCGATGACGGCACGGCGCTCAATTACCGGGCCGGGCAGTTCGTGCAGCTGGAGATTCCGGCATACGAAACATCGCCCGCGCGCTTCGAGCCGCCGGTGAACTGGCAGACCGATTGGGAACGCCTGCGCCTTCCTGAGCGCCTTGTGCACGAGGGTGGGATCCATCGGTCCTACTCGCTCGCCACGCACCCTTCGGAGGCGCCAAGCGAGTTGGTGCTGAACGTCCGGTTCATGCCCTCATCTACCCCGGACAAGGTCCCGTGCGGCGCTGGGTCCAGCTACGTCTTCGGCCTGCGACCCGGCGAGAAGGTCCGCGTCTTCGGTCCGTTCGGCGCGTTTGCAGCCAGCGACTCCGGCCGGGAAATCATTGCCATCGGCGGCGGTGCCGGAATGGCGCCGCTCAGAGCCATCATCCGCGACGAGCTCCTCCGCAAGGGAACCTCCCGTCGAATTTCCTACTGGTACGGCGCCCGTTCGGCGCGGGATATCCTGTACCGGGATGAGTTCGACAGGCTGGCGGAGGCGTCGTCGAACTTCACCTGGACCGTCGCCCTGTCCGAGCCGGAAGCAGGGGATAGCTGGCGCGGACCTGTTGGCCTGATCCACGAAGTCGTGCGGAACCAGTACCTCGCCAAGCATCCGAATCTGGCCGAATGCGAGTTCCTGGTCTGTGGCCCGCCTGCCATGCTGAAAGCCGTGCTGGCCATGTTGGAGGACCTTGGCGTGCCTCGGGACCGCATCGCCTTCGACGATTTCGGTATTTGACCGCCAGCGGCATTCGTTCGATGATTGAATGCCGCCTGGAGCGTGCTGTCGAATGCGAGCATCCTGTGTGCATGCGGCTACTAGGGCGGGCGCATAGGGTGCCGTTCACGTGGAGGCCACCAGCTTGTCCTTATCCATGATCCCGCTCTATCAGCAGGTTCGGCAGCACGTGCTGGAACAGATCGCATCCGGTGCCCTGAAAGTCGGGGACCGGGTGCCGTCTGAGATGGAATTGGTGCAGCAGCTGAGCACCTCCCGCATGACGGTCAACCGTGCCCTACGGGAACTGACCAATGAAGGCGTGCTCGTTCGAGTTCAGGGAGTCGGCACCTTCGTCGGCGACCGCAAGGCGCACGGCCATCCTTTGAAGATCCGCAGCATCGCGGACGAGGTCAAAGAGCGTGGAGGAACCTATAGCGCCCGCGTGCTCGCGGTGGAAAAGACGCATGCCGGTGACACGCTCGCCAGGACGTTCGGGATCGCGCCGGGTGCTGCGCTCTACCGGTCCTCGATCGTCCACCAGGAAAACGACATTCCGCTTCAGCTTGAGGAGCGGTTCGTGAATCCGGCACTGGCACCCGATTATGTCCGGGCCGACTTCAGCCGCATGACGCCGTACGAGTACCTGATTAAAGTGGCGCCGCTGCAGGAGGTCGAGCACGTCGTCCGTGCCGTGATGCCGAGCATCCAGACGAGAGAGCACCTCCACATGGCCGCGGGGGAACCCTGCCTGCTCATCCATCGCCGCACCTGGACCGACGGGCAACTCGCAACGGTCGCCGACTTGTACCATCCGGCGTCACGCTACGAACTTTCCGGCCGCTTCCGCCCCTAAGAAGCCCCCTTCCGGCGTGAGGCGCAAGTCGCTCTTCCCGGCTCGAGCCATGTTGTATATACAAGCATGTACATGTTGCGGCCTGCTGCCGATGAAAGGAATTCCATGCCGTCCTACTTCGCCGAGGCGGTGCGCTTGCCGAATGGCTGGGCCCTTGATGTCCGCCTGCATGTGGACGCTGACGGCATCATTGCCGCGGTGGAGCCTGGGGCCTCAGCAGCAGGCGCTGAACGCCTGTCCGGTCCGGTAATCCCGGGTATGCCCAACCTGCACTCGCACGCATTCCAGCGTGCGATGGCCGGGTTGGCCGAACGTGGAAGCCACACGGGCGACACCTTCTGGACTTGGCGGCAGACCATGTACCGCTTCCTGGAGCGGTTGACGCCCGAGGACAACCGAGCGATTGCCTGCCAGCTTTATGTGGAGATGCTCAAGGGCGGCTACACCACCGTTGGCGAGTTCCACTACCTGCACAACGATCCCCAGGGACATGCCTACATGGACCCGGCGTCCATGGCGTCGGGCATCCTTTCCGCAGCCCAGGAGGCGGGCATTGGTCTGACCTTGCTGCCCGTCCTCTACATGACGGGCAGCTTTGACGGCCGTCCGCTCGTCGGCGGGCAGAGGCGCTTCGCCCATACGCCCGACAGCGTACTGCGCCTCACCGAGAAGCTGCTGGGCGAAGCGCCTCCCGAAGTTCGGGTCGGCTTGGCACCTCATAGCCTGCGGGCGGTGCCGCTGGACGCGATGCGCGAGGCCCTGGCCGGGCTGGACGCGCTGGACCGTCACGCCCCCATACATATCCACGTGGCTGAGCAGCCGGGAGAGGTCGCTGATTGTCTTGCTGCTTCGGGCAAGCGGTCGGTGGAACTCCTTCTGGACAGCATGGACGTCACACCGCGCTGGACGTTGATCCACGCCACCCACATGACCGAGGCAGAAACCCGCCGTGCTGCAGCCACGGGCGCCACGGTCGGTCTCTGTCCCTCCACCGAGGCGAACCTGGGGGATGGGCTTTTTCAGTTCCTGACCTTCCTGGAAGCCGGTGGGGCGTTCGGCATAGGCACGGATAGCCACGTCAGCCTCGACGCCCGGGAGGAACTCCGCTGGCTCGACTACGGCCAGCGCCTCCGGTCGGGCAAGCGCGCCATGCCGGTCATGGGGGACGCACACGTCGGCGCCCGACTCTGGCTGGCAGCAGTTGCTGGCGGGGCGCGATCGCTGGGTCACGCGACCGGACATATCACCGTTGGGCACCGGGCCGACCTCCTCGTGCTTGACCCCGACCACCCGTCGCTTGCTGGCCGCGAGGGCGACCAGCTGCTGGACGCGCTGGTCTTCGTGAACGCAGGCGCCAGCCCGATCCGGCACGTCATGGCAAGAGGGCGGATGGTCATCGCGGATGGTCGGCACCCTGACGAGGAGGCAATCGCGGCGCGGTATCGGGCCGCGCTGTCACGCCTGCTCGCCGAATAAGGCCCGACGTCCCAACAGTCTCGAAATAAGACGAGGAATTCATGCCCACCCGTCGCGACAACACCCGCATTATCCGCTCACCCCGCGGCCTGACGCTGAACGCCAAATCCTGGCAGACGGAGGCCCCGCTGCGCATGCTGATGAACAACCTCGACCCGGAGGTGGCGGAGAATCCGCAGGAACTGGTGGTCTATGGCGGGATCGGCCGGGCGGCGCGGGACTGGGAGAGCTTCGACCGGATCGTGGAGACGCTGAAGCGGCTGGATGACGACCAGACCCTGCTGGTGCAGTCCGGCAAGCCGGTGGGCGTGTTCCACACGCACAAGGACGCGCCGCGGGTGCTGCTGGCCAACTCCAACCTGGTGCCGGGCTGGGCGAACTGGGAGCATTTCCATCATCTGGATCGGCTCGGCCTGATGATGTACGGCCAGATGACGGCGGGGTCCTGGATCTATATCGGGACCCAGGGCATCGTGCAGGGCACGTACGAGACCTTCGTGGAGGTCGGCCGTCGGCACTATGGCGGCGATCTCTCCGGCAAGTGGATACTCACCGCCGGGCTGGGCGGCATGGGCGGGGCGCAGCCGCTGGCCGCCACCATGGCCGGGGCCTCCTGCCTGGCCGTGGAATGCCAGCCCAGCCGCATCGACCGCCGGATCGAGACCCGCTATCTGGATCGTCGCACCGACGATCTGGACGAAGCTATTGCCTGGATTCAGGAGGCCTGCCGCACCAACAAGCCTGTATCCGTAGGCTTGCTGGGCAATGCTGCTGACATCTTCCCCGAACTGGTTCGCCGCGCCAAAGAGGACCCACGTTTCCGCCCCGACGCCGTCACCGACCAGACCAGCGCCCACGATCCCGTGAACGGCTACCTGCCCGCAGGCTGGAACTTGGCGAAGTGGGGGGAAATGCGGGAGCGCGATCCGCAGGCGGTGGCCGCGGCCGCCAAGCGCTCCATGGTGGTCCATGTCCAGGCCATGCTGGACTTCTACGCCATGGGCGTGCCCACGCTGGATTACGGCAACAACATCCGGCAGATGGCGAAGGATGAGGGGCTGGCGAACGCCTTCGACTTCCCCGGCTTCGTGCCCGCCTATATCCGTCCGCTCTTCTGCCGCGGCATCGGCCCCTTCCGCTGGGCGGCCCTTTCCGGCGATCCGGGGGACATCCGCAGAACGGATGAGAAGGTGAAGGAGTTGATGCCGCACGATCCTCACCTGCACCGTTGGCTGGACATGGCGCGGGAGCGCATCGCCTTCCAAGGCCTGCCCGCTCGCATCTGCTGGGTGGGGCTGGGCGACCGGCACCGCATCGGTCTCGCCTTCAACGAGATGGTGGCGCGTGGCGAGATCGGGCCGCTGGTCATCGGGCGCGACCATCTGGACAGCGGCTCCGTCGCCAGCCCGAACCGGGAGACAGAGGCCATGCGGGACGGGTCCGACGCGGTGTCCGACTGGCCGCTGCTGAACGCGCTGCTGAACTGCGCCAGCGGGGCCACCTGGGTCAGCCTGCACCATGGCGGCGGCGTCGGCATGGGCTACAGCCAGCATTCCGGCATGGTGATCCTGGTGGACGGAACGGAGGATGCCGCCCGCCGGATCGGGCGCGTGCTGTGGAACGACCCCGCCACCGGCGTGATGCGCCACGCCGATGCGGGGTACGGGATCGCGGTGGATTGCGCGAGGGAGCAGGGGCTGGATCTGCCGATGCTGGGCAAGTACTGAACCGCGGGACACATCATGCAGACCATTCGCGTACATCCAGGTCGTCTGACGCTTTCCGACATCAAGCTGGTTCTGGCGGGCCCCGTCCGCCTCAGCATCGACCCGGCAGACATGGAACGTGCCGCCGCATCGTCCCGCACCGTGATGGAGGTGATGGCGGCCGGAAAGGTCGCTTACGGGATCAATACGGGGTTCGGCCTTCTGGCCAAGACCCGGATCGAGACGGACCAACTCGCGCTGCTCCAGCGTAACCTTGTCCTCAGCCACGCGACCGGAACCGGTCCGCTCCTACCCGACGAGGTGGTGCGGCTGGTCATTGTCTTGAAGGTCAACAGCCTGCTGCGTGGCTATTCGGGCGTGCGGCCAGAGGTGATCGCGGCCCTGGCGCAGCTTCTGGAGCGCGAGGTCTATCCCTGCATTCCGGCCAAGGGGTCCGTAGGCGCATCCGGTGACTTGGCGCCGCTGGCGCACATGGTCGCCCCCATGATCGGCTGGGGTGAGGTGCGGATAAAGGGAGAAGTCCTGCCCGCCGCCAAGGCGATGGAGGCCGCGGGCCTGAGCTTGCTGGAACTGGGGCCCAAGGAGGGACTGGCGTTGCTCAACGGCACGCAAGTCTCGACCGCCCTGGCTCTGGCCGGACTGTTCGCCGCTGAGCGCGTTTTCGATGCGGCGCTAGTTGCGGGTGCCATGTCGGTGGATGCTGCGCGGGGCAGCGACACGCCCTTCGACCCGCGCATCCATGAGCTACGTGGCCAGCGTGGCCAGATCGATGTAGCCGCCGCCTATCGTGAGCTCCTGGCGGGTAGCGCCATTCGCGAGAGCCACCGCGATTGCCCGCGTGTCCAGGACCCCTACTGTCTGCGGTGCCAGCCTCAGGTCATGGGAGCATGTCTGGACCAGCTTCGGTTCGCCGCCGGGACACTTGGAATCGAGGCCAACGCTGTCACCGACAACCCTCTGGTCTTCCCCGGTGACGGCGCCATCCTGTCCGGCGGCAATTTCCACGCCGAACCCGTGGCCATGGCCGCCGACCAGATTGCCCTGGCCCTGGCGGAGATCGGCAACCTGTCCGAACGGCGCAGCGCCATGCTGGTGGACCCCAACCACAACGGTGGGCTACCGGCCTTCCTGGTCAAGGACGGCGGAGTGAATTCCGGATTCATGATCGCCCAGGTAACGGCGGCTGCATTGGCGTCGGAGAACAAGGGCTTGGCACACCCGGCCAGCGTGGATAGCATCCCCACCTCGGCCAACCAGGAGGATCATGTCTCCATGGCCACTTGGGCGGCACGGCGCACGTTGGACATGGCTGACAACGCTGCGGGCATCGTCGCGGTCGAAACCTTGGCGGCCGCGCAGGGGATTGATTTTCACCGGCCTCTGCGCTCCTCGAGCAGGTTGGAAGCGATTCATGCCAGCCTTCGATCTCGCGTGCCCTTCTGGGACCGGGACCGCTACTTCGCCCCGGATATCGCAGCGGCCAAGGATCTGATTGCAAAGGGCGTGCTCGAATCCGGCGTCAGCTGGTTAGGTGCCTGAGGAGCGGGTCCTGCTTATGGAGGGCAGGGATTGATTCTGTACCCGGTGGGAGGGAAGCCACGATGCTCGGCTAGAGCACCGCGGCTTCCTCCGCGCACATGTCAGATAGGTCAGTCCGTGGTGCCCATCGGGCTGTCGAGTGAAGTCTGCGGGTAGCTGGACCACTGATTGGGGCCCGTCGGAATCTTCTCCCGGATCTGCTCGCTGCGCATCTTGCTGAGCTCCTGCTCCTTCTTCTGGAGCTCTTCCGGCGTGCGCGTGGTGCCTTCGGGTTGATGGTGAATCTCTCCCTGGGTCTCGACCACGTGCTTCACCGGGTCGTCCACATAGGTCCAGTGCTCGCCCGACTGCCAAGGGCCTTGGCCCTCGTTCCACGGTCCGCGCGCATCGGCGCCGTTGGACATGTTGAAATAGGTGTGGGTGTGGCGCGGGTCGCCCTGCAGGATGCCTGGCGGGAAGTTCGGCTGGATGGTGTCGAGGGCGGCCGAGAACATCTGGAAATGTGCGATCTCGCGCGTCATCAGGAAACCGAGCGTCTCCTTGACATAGGGATCGTCGGTGAACTGCATCAGGTATTCGTAGACGATCTTGGCTCGGCTCTCGGCCGCGATGTCGGAGCGCAGATCCACCGTGAGGTCGCCGTTGGCGTTGACGTAAGCCCCGCTCCAGGGGGTGCCCATGCTGTCGGTCAGGCGCGGACCGCCGCCCGAGAGCACCAGGAACTGCGGGTTGGTCAGCGCATCGTGGATCATCTCCTCCTTGGTGGCCTTACCCTTCATCAGGCCCATGATCGGTTCAGCACCGGCGACGTCCTTAAGCTCGCTGTTCACGCCGTCCAGCAGCATGGTGATGGTGGCGCCGACGATCTCAAGATGGCTCAGTTCCTCGGTGGCGATGTCCATCAGCAGGTCATACTTGTCCGGATAGGGCTGGCGGGCGGCGAAGGCCTGGGTGAAATATTGCATAGCCGCCTTCAACTCGCCGTTCCCGCCGCCGAACTGCTCCAAGAGCAAGCGGGCGAAGCGGGGATCCGGGCCAGAGACACGCGCGTTGAACTGTAGTTCCTTGTTATGATGGAACATCTCGCACCTCATCCGTCTGGTTGGAACAGCTACGACCTTCGCCGCAACCACCTGATCCAACTGGAACTCTGCCCATCGGTTCCGCTGTACATTAGCGATTTCATAGCGGGCCGGGCTTGGCTGGAGGGCGCTCCCGGAGACTTGACTGCTCGGCTCACAGTTGGCGTCGGACCTGCGCATGGTTCAGCAACGCCGTCAGCACGACGCCACCAAGAACGTTGCCAAGGAGAGCGGGGACCAGGAACGCCTGGATGTAGTCGCTCCAGGTCACGCGCCCCGCAAAGACCGCGGAGGCCACCTCAGTGGAGCCTGCGATGACATGCGCGAAACCGGCGACACCGATGACGTAGGTCAGCGTCGCCACGACATGGAAGCGCGTGGCCCCGACGGCAGGCGTGATCCAGACCATGAGCGCGATGATCCATCCGGCCAGCACGGCCTTCGTGAAAACAGCCAGGAATGATCCGGCCTGGGCTTCGTGACCGATTTCCGCGAATGCCCTCTTGGCCTCGTCGGAGAAAGCACCCGTTTCCTGCGTTGCCCACGCGAACAGGATGGTGCCAAGTAGGTTGGTGACCAATACGACGCCCCAGAGCATGGCAACCCGGGACAGCTTCTCGCGGGTCGGTTCGTGCAGAAGCGGAAGGACAACGGTAAGCGTATTCTCAGTGAACAGCTGCTGCCGCCCGAGAACAACGACCAGGAAACCGATGCTGTATCCCAGGTTCTCCACAAGGGAGCGCCACGGGGCATCGGGCAGTCCGGTCCGCAGCAGCCCTTCCACAGCCAGGGACAGTCCCATGGAAAAACCTGCAGCCAAGCCGGACCAGGCCAGCGATGCGGGATGACGAGCGAGCTCCTCATTGCCTTCCTTGCGAATGGCCTCGTGTAGGACCAGAGCGCTCGGATTGGCGCGTTCTGCGGCATCCTCCTGCTCTTGTCTCCGGCGCCCGCCGGGCAAGTCGCCGTCCTTCATTTATCCTGCCCTCCGGTGCAACTGAATGTCGGTTCTGCCGTCGCCGCCCTGCTTGCCTATCGGCCAGCGGCAAGGAAGTTCGGGCATGTGCGCTGTGTGCATCATGCTCACCTCCTCAGTACTGACGGGATCATGTGCCGCCTGGCCGGAACGGAACGCCCGCCTATTGCTGCAACAGAGTGCCGTCTCTGGGCTGACCCGGCCAGGAAAGCTCCTGCCAAGCCCATCCGGAGTTCTCGAGCAAAGCCTGAGACAGCTTCCGGCGTCGAGATTTTCGCTCCATGGCCTCTTGGAATTCCTGGTCGCTGACGACCGGAATGCCTGCGCTTCGAAGGGGCTCAAGGGACGGGAGGGGCGGAGCCTCTGCCGCGGCTTTGATATGGACTCGTTCCAGGCTGTCCAGGAAGGAACGCGCACCTGCCACCGCCGGGGCCATGATCGCCTTCGGAAGCCTAGCCTCTGGAGCGACGGCCACTTCCATGAGCATCAGGGCCTGATCGAGCACAACCATCTGCAGGGCCAGCGATTCCTCGCGACGTGCGGCGTAGTAGTAGTGAAGAATGGGATAGGCGAGGTGCTGCTGGCCGATTTCCATGATAGGGGACGCCAAGGACGACAGGTTCGATTGAAGGCCCGAGAAATCGTTGCCGTTCCATCCCGTGATAAGAACGTCCTGGGGCGTTCTGCCCAATGCGCCGATGTAGATTGCGACCTTACGCTTGCTCACCACCGCAGATACAATGGGAACCAGATAGGTCGCGCAGAGTGAAATGGTCAAGAAGCCGGTCGCCGACATCAGGTTCGTGATAACCTGCCAAAGGGCACCTTTAGGCTGGTAGTCCCCAAGACCCAGGGTGAAGAAGCTGTAGCCTGCGTAGTAGACGCGGTCCCAGGCGCCTGCCTGCTGACCCCCTTGGCTGCTGACAACGGCTGACGGATCGGCGAAGACAATCAGGCTCCAGGCGGTCCACTCAAGGAGGATCCACACGGCTACCGTCAGGATCGCAATAGCCGGGCCGCACCGGGCAAGCGTATTCCTGGTTCCCGTGATGCGGAACACGATGAAGACCGCCTTCCAAACAAGCTCCGCCATGCGGGTTGTAACCGGACCGGCTCCCTGAAGGGTCAGGGTCGTTTTGATGATATCCGTCCACGTAATGACGAGTAGAATGACGCCGGAAACAGCGAAAAGCCAGTTCATATGGTTTCCCTCTGGTCGTCCGCATGCGCAAGGTGCAGGCAAGAGACACGAACGCATGCGGTGGCCCAGCTAAGTTGAGGGCACTGCCTATGCGATGAGGACTCTGACAAGAACGCTGTCCGGGTTCTGCTCTTCCGGTTGCTGGTTGAGCACCCCACGCGGCGGTCCCTGGCGTTGCGGTCTAAAAACCCAATCAGCGGCTTCTCGATGCTGAGGGCATGTTCGTTCGCTGGTCAGGATCGTTGTGGCTGGAGTCTTTAGAGACATTAGAGGGAATGGCCCTCCCATGTTGGAACGGGAGGGCCATCCACATCAGGCGGGGATCTCCGCCTTAGGCAGCCATGCTCTGGAGCGCGTCACGGCAAGCGGTTTCGCACCGGTTGCAGGACGCGGCACAGACGCGGCAGTGCTCATGCTCTCCGGCATGGCGGGCACATTCCTCACCGCACAGGCGACAGGCGAGGGCACAGGCTTCCAGCATGGAGCGGATGAGCTGCTCGTTCGATCCGGTGCGCCGGGTGGCGATGGCCCCCGTGGCGGCGCAAACGTCGGCGCAGTCCAGGTTCAGGCGGATGCACTGGCGAAGCTGCTCCACCATGCCTTCCGCCAGGCAGGCGTCGGCGCAGGAGGTGCAGGTCTGGGCACAGGCGTAGCATTCTTCGATGCAGCGGATGAGGGCTTCGTTGGTATTGCCCTTCACGTCGGGATGCGCAGAAATCATTTCACGTGCGTGCATTTCAGTCTCCCGTAGTGCTGTGATTGGTGGCGCACGGTGGTGCGCCACCTTTGGTGCGCAGCGGCCCGAATGCTGCGGTAGCCGGACTGGTTCCGGGGTGTCGCCGGGCCGCCTACGCCGACCTGTCCGGGCACCTGGGCGCCTGGACAGACAGTTGTCCCGCTAAAGCCGCGCCATACGCAGCCGCAGGGCATTCGCGATGACTGACACCGAGCTCAGCGCCATGGCCGCGGCGGCCAGGATCGGGCTCAGGAGCAGGCCGAAGAAGGGATAGAGAACGCCCGCCGCCACCGGCACGCCGAGGGCGTTGTAAACAAAGGCGAGGAACAGGTTCTGCCGGATGTTGCTCATGGTGGCGCGGCTCAATGCCTTGGCCCGGGCGATCCCGGCGAGGTCGCCCTTGACCAGGGTGACACCCGCGGACTGGATGGCGACGTCGGTGCCGGTCCCCATGGCGATGCCGACATCCGCCTCGGCAAGGGCAGGGGCGTCGTTGACCCCGTCCCCGGCCATGCCGACAACCCGACCCTCGGCCTTGAGCCTGCGGACGACGGCGTTCTTATCCTCCGGGCTGACCTCCGCCTCGACGTCGTCCAGCCCAAGTCGCCGCGCGACCGCCTCCGCGGTGGTGCGGTTGTCGCCGGTGAGCATGACGACGCGCACCCCGTCGGCCTTGAGGGCGGCCAGTGCTGCGGCCGTGCTCTCCTTGATGGGGTCGGCCACCGCCACGACACCCGCGGGAGCGCCGTTGATCGCCACGTACATGGCGGTCGCTCCCTCACGGCGGAGGTCGTCGGCAATGGCCTCCATCTCGGCGAGGCTGACACCTTCGGCCCGCATCAGCTTGGCATTGCCGAGGGCCACCCGGTGGCCGTCCACTGTTCCCGTGACCCCCTGGCCCGTTACGGAGGCGAAGTCGGTCGGGTCCTGGATCGCAAGGTTCCTCTCCCTGGCGGCGGCAATGATGGCCGCAGCCAGGGGATGCTCGCTGCTCTTCTCCAGGCTGGCCGCGGCGGCCAGCAGCAGCCTTTCATCGATCCCGCCAAGCGGCTTGATGGCGGTCAGCTTCGGCTTGCCCACCGTTAGCGTGCCGGTCTTGTCGACCACCAGCGTGTCGACCTTCTCGAAGCGTTCCAGTGCCTCGGCGTTCTTGATCAGCACGCCCTCGCGCGCACCACGGCCGACGCCGACCATGATCGACATCGGGGTCGCCAAGCCGAGCGCGCAGGGGCAGGCGATGATCAGGACGGACACGGCTGCGACCAGCCCGTAGGCCATGGCGGGCTCGGGCCCCCAGATCGACCACACGATGAAGGACAGGATCGCGATCCCGATGACAGCCGGGACGAAGTAGCCGGACACGACGTCCGCCAGCCGCTGGATCGGGGCGCGGCTCCTCTGGGCCTCGGCGACCATCTGCACGATGCGGCTCAGCATGGTGTCCGAGCCCACCTTGTCGGCGCGCAGGACAAGGCCGCCGGTCCCGTTCAGAGTGCCGCCGATCAATTTGGAGCCCGGCTCCTTCTCCACCGGGATCGACTCGCCGGTGACCATGGATTCGTCCACGGACGAGCGGCCCTCCAGCACCTCGCCGTCCACAGGCACGGATTCGCCGGGGCGCACCCGCAGGCGGTCGCCGACATGCACCTGGTCCAGCGAGACTTCCTCGTCGTGGCCATCGGGCATGATCCGTCTGGCCGTCTTGGGCGCGAGGTTCAGGAGGGCCCGGATGGCACCGCCGGTCTGCTCCCGGGCACGGAGCTCGAGCACTTGGCCCAGCAGGACCAGGACGATGATGACGGCCGCCGCCTCGAAGTAGACGGCCACGTTGCCTTCAGGCCCGCGGAAGCCGTCCGGGAAGATGCCGGGGGCCACGACGGCCACCACGCTGTAGATGTAGGCCGCCCCCGTGCCCATGGCGATCAGGGTGAACATGTTGAGGCTGCGCGCCTTTACAGACGCCCAGCCGCGCACGAAGAAGGGCCAGCCCGCCCAGAGGACGACAGGTGTCGCGATCAGGAACTGCACCCAGGCGGATGTCCGCGGGGGCAGCAGGTGCGCCAGCCCGATGGCCGGGATATGACCACCCATCTCCAGCAGCAGGAGGGGCAAAGTCAGGATGCCCCCGATCACGAAGCGGCGCCACATGTCCCGGAGCTCGGCGTTCGGCTGCGCTTCGGCGGAAACCGTTTCCGGCTCCAGGGCCATGCCGCAGATCGGGCAGTTTCCCGGCCCCTCCTGACGGATCTGCGGGTGCATGGGGCAGGTGTAGATCACGCCGGGCTGTGCCGTCGGCTCAGGCTTCGCCTGCATCCCGGAAGGCACGATGTAGTGGTCCGGATGCGCTTCGAACTTGGTGCGGCACTTCTCTGAGCAAAAGTAGTAGGTTGTGCCTGCTTGGTCGGACTTGTGCGGCGTTGTCGCCGGATCCACCCACATCCCGCAGACCGGGTCCTTCACTTTGACAGCGCCCTGCTGCGGAACGGCATGCTGACCGCCGTGGCTGTGGGCCTGGTCCTGATGGTGATCGTGATCATGATCGGTCATGTCCGGCTCCTCTCCGCAGCTGGCGCCTTATCTGCCTCAAGTCCCAGCAATTTTCAGGTTTCAGTCGCTGGAGGCCCAAGGCACCGAAATTGGCAACCTGCGCGTTGTCGACCATGCGTGTCTTGATGTGTGTCAATGGTAAGATCGATTTGGCGACGCTGCTCGATTTCCGCACACCTTCAGAAAACTCCAGTGCGAGCAAGCGGCAGCGTTCCCTGGTCGAAGAGACTAAGCCTGCGCTTCTTCTGTACTCTCCGGCAGGCAGTCGACATAGCCGCGGTATCCGACCCTAACGCTTTGGGCGATCTCAAAGACCAGGTTGGCCTCGCGTCGCTGCATGCCATCTTGCAATTCCGGTGCTTCTCCGGGATCGGGCTGGAGCGTTAGGCGGACGGGATCAGCAACCAGCCTCACGCCACCGAGCTTATCGACGTTGCCTTCGGCGGGGCCCAACTGCAGCTGGATCAAACTGCCGTTCAGCTTGGCAAGCCCGTCACTTAGCTCTCCGCTCTCGGCCAAGCCAAGCGCCAGAACCGGTCTGCCTGCGCTGGTGTAGCGGAATACGCAACGTGGCCCTGTTCCAAGAGCCTTGCGGATTTCCGCATCGGTCATGGTCATGGGATCGAGGGTCGGGATATGCGCGCCCGACAGCGCCTCGGCCGCCGGTATGATCCTTGCGATCTCCTCCGCCTTCACGGGAGTAATTTCATCGTCTGCCCGGTCGGCCTCGCCGCATCCGGTCAGCAATCCGGACAGCAGAACCAGGAGAAGCGGCGCCCGCCTGGCGTGTTTTGAATGCCTACCCATCAGTCCCGTGCCTCCAGATCGGTAAAGAGATACTTCATCTCCGCGATCTCACGCTCCTGGGCCTCGATGATCTCATCCGCGAGGGCGCGCACGCGGGGATCGGTGATCTGCGCCCGCTTGCTGGTCATGATGGCGATCGAGTGGTGCGGGACCATCGCCTTCATGTATTCGACATCGTCCACCGTGGCCTGGCTGCGCACCAGCCAGAGGCAGAAGGCGAAGGCCGCGGCGGAACCTCCGAAGATCGCAAGATTGACGGCGCGCTTCTTGTACATGCCCATCATGAAGGCCAGCATGATGACGGACATGGAGGAGCCCATGACGAGCGCCATCCAGGCGCGGGTCTCGCTCCAGTAAACGTGCTCGTACGCATAGGTGTTCAGGTACATCAGCACGTACATCACGACAGTTGAGGTCGCGATCATCGCGCCGAACCGCCAGTAGGACATTCCCATATCGGCCCTCTCCCTCGTCAGTTCCCGTGACCGCCGTCATGCCCGTGGCCGCCTCTGCTCCCCTGGCTCCCGTGGGAGCCGTCGCCGAGGGCGGCATATTCCTCGGGCGTCATGGCGGGCAGCGCCTTCACGAAGGCGGCGATGGCCCAGAGCGTCTGGTCGTCATGGGTCGGGCCGAAGGCAGGCATTCCGGACATCTTGACCCCGTGCTTGGCGAGCCAGAAAACCTCTTCCGGCTTCCATTCGGCTGCGGCCTCGGTCAGGTGGGGCGGCAAGGGACGCATGCCCATCGCCCACTCGGCCCGTTCGACCCCCGGCCCGGCATGGCAGTGCTGGCACATCGCCTTGTACTCGGACGCGCCGGTTCCATTGGCGGTCGGGCTGAAGCCCTCGGGGATTTCGATGCCTTCGGCACGCTGCTGAACCGAATTGTGGAAAGTCGTGTCGAAGGCCCAGCGCGTGACGGAGGCGTGCTCCTCCGTCGCCGCGACATTGAACGCCCCTGTATAGACGACGAACAGCCCGGCGAGACCCATGAGCGCCAGAACACCGAGCGCGCCTGTCAGGACACCAATGATCGCTGGCTTCCCTCGTTTTGGAGATCGCCCCTTTTCCTCGTGGTCCATTGAGCTACAACTCCTTCGCTGTGTGATTTGCCGATTACAATCGTCTTGCTGCGGTCATGATCCCGTCGTCAGACGCGAGCACAGTCGTAGAGCCTGCGGGCCAACCTGTTTCCCGGCTGAGCTTCTTATTGGCGACCTAGCCTTGGCCAGCATCTTCCGGACAGCTGTCCGACTTGAACATTGCTGTCTGGCGCCCCTCAAGGCTGTCCTTGATCTTGAGCATCACAGTCGTGCGGAGCGGCCACAGTTCCCGTCTTCATGTGAGCACGGCACCGCTGGTCCTGACCATTTTAGCTGGCGGGACTGCTATTCGGCTGAACCCGCAGCCTCTATGGACCGCATGTGTGCTCTTGATCCGGGCCTGTGACGCGCCTGTAGGTCAGACGTGAGTCAGGGCTCCATTCAAACAGCCGTCAGGTGCGCCGAACGCGAAAGCGTGCGGCGTTAGCTGCGGGAGGAGGCTCTTGGAGGGTCCCCATCAGGAGCAGGCGTTAAGCCGGTGCCCAAGGCAGATGTCGGCCAGTCAAAATCATTCAGAAGGGGCTGAAGAGGATCCACGGCCATAACCGGCGGCAAAGCAGCGCCTACACAAATGCGAGCGCACTCTGCAAAAGCCATACAGCAGTGGTCTACGCCACCGTCACAGTTGTTGCTGTCAGCGGAAGTCAAGACCCTAAAGGGAGAAACGTCCAGGTTTTGGCCGGTGGCGGCCTGAAGCTCAAACCGGACCGATTTAACCTCGAGAGGATAGCTGACAGCAATCTGATCTTTACAGGCGTAGGCAGGCGACACCATCCCTATGCCAAGCACCAGGAAGGCAAACAACATCTGCATCAACTGCCTGAACCTGCACTGCATGGACCGGACCTCTGCGGCATCTTGGCTTTCCGAACAGATCTACTGCCGATAGGTTCCGCGTCGAAAACAATCCTTGACACCATGTCAAGGTTTCCAGGACTGCCAGCCAATCATTTCGGCGATTACTTCCTCTTTAGGCGGATGCTGACCATTAACGCGTTGCCAAGTGATCTGAATCAAGGCGGCACTGTCCAGGCGAACTCATCATGTCCCCATGTCGGCAGTGCCCGCCCAGGCTGATCAGGCCAAGGGCAATCTGTTTGTCATGCCAACATCGAAATGGGAGGCCGCCATGATAAACACCCATCCTGGAAAGCCTTGGTGGCGTGACGGAGCCATTCTGACTGCCGTCGTGTTCCTGGCTGTCACCGGATTTTTCCTGTGGGCGGAGCACCGCGCCCATCTTTTCGGTGCACTTCCCTATCTGCTGCTGCTGCTGTGCCCACTCATGCACCTGTTCATGCACGGTGGACATGGGCATGGTCACCGGCACGGGCGTACCCGCCGCGGACCCGATGCGGGAGAGCAGTCATGAGCGGTCACGAGGGGGCCTATGGCCATTGGGGATTGGCCGCGGTGAATGCCGGTGTCTTCATCTTCTTCGCCCTGAGCTTCGCCAAGCCGCGGACGACGCGCGATTGGCGTTCCTTCGGCGCATTCAGCGCCTTCCTGATGGCGCTATTTGCCGAGATGTACGGTTTTCCGCTGACCATCTACCTGCTTTCCGGCTGGCTGCAGACCAGCTACCCGAGCACAGATTGGTTCTCGCACGATGCAGGGCACCTGCTTGAGGAACTGTTCGGCTGGCGGGCAAACCCGCATTTCGGCCCGTTCCACATCCTGAGCAATATCCTCATCATGGGCGGCTTCATCTTGGTCGCGTCTGCCTGGAACGTGCTGCATAGGGCTAAGCGCCAAGGTGTGCTTGCCACGACGGGACCATACGCCCACATCCGGCACCCGCAGTACGTTGGCTTCATCCTTGTTCTAACCGGCTTCCTGCTGCAATGGCCGACGATCCTCACGGTAGCGATGTATCCGGTTCTGGTCGTCATGTACGTGCGTCTGGCCCGGATAGAGGAGCGCGAAGTGCGGGGCAGGGCGGGTGCGGAGTGGGACGACTATGCTACCCGAACCCCAGGCTGGTTTCCGCACCTGAGGGCGTTGCGCCAGTCGATCAACGCCCACCACGGCTCTCGATGATAAAGGGCGGGCCCGCCTTCGGCGATCGAGCTTCATGGTCTGGGCAGGACAAGGCAGAGATGAGCACTGCCATGTCGAAACGGCGGCCGGGATCGCGGACCACTCCTGCCACCCTCACCTTCCGGCAGGAGTACTGCGCTAATGGAACTGGATCTCCTGGCCCAGCTACAGATGGGCGCGAGGCAGGGAAGTAATGTTCTAAGGGGACGGTCCCCAGGAGTACTTGATCGAAGCCTGAGTGGGTCGATCCTGTTATGGGGTGCCCTCCAGCAGCGTGCCATAAGATGCTCGATTGCGAGCAGTCGTGACTGCTGCCGGTGCTCTGACGACGCTTATGCAGCCATTTCAGAACCTTCCTTGCTAAGGCGGCGGAACAGCGGCATACCGAAGCCAGCCGTAACTGGTCGGACAGCTACTGCCAATCCCCGACGCCGGTTGTTGAAGACGACTGCTCCGATGATTTGCAGCGGCCCTAATGCGGAGGTGGCCGGTTGTACGGCTGAGTCCAGCATCCGGAGTTGAGACCTCTGCTCATCCAGCACAATAGGAATGTCATCATGAATTTGCTGAATCTCGCCGCGGGTGCCGTGGCTCTGAGCTTGATCGCCGGTGGAGCCGTTGCGCATAACCATGCCGGAGACAAGCAGGACGATTCCCACCATGGTATGCACCAGAACATGGGTCATGACGATAAAGCCGGTGCTGAGGGGCATGGCCACCATGACGTGGTCGTCGGCACTGGAACAGTGAAGGGTTTGGATGCAGCCAAGGGTACCGTGAAACTCGCCCATGACCCGATTCCGGCCCTGAAATGGCCCGCAATGGTCATGGACTTCAAGGTCGCCAAGGATGTGGACTTAGGCAGCCTGTCCGCAGGGCAGCAGGTCGAGTTCGCACTTGGCCAGGACAGACCGTCACCTCCATCAAGCCGAAGGGCTGACGGCCCGTTACCGCCCCGGTTCCTGAGCATCCGGGACCAGGTGCCGCGGGCAAAGCCCGGTACCTGAAGCATGTCGACCTGGATCGAGGATTGCCGCGGCCCATCGTTTTCTCCGGTTCAGAGGTCGGCCATGCCACCCGCCGGACTTGAACCTTTGGGGAAGCCGCCTTATGTTCCAGAGGCGTCTCTCGCACGTAAGAGGCCGTCAGATCGTGAGACTCGGTCGGGTACTGTTCCTGTTGATCGCCTTTATGGCACTCGCGGCGGCTCCGGTCCGTGCCGCGATGGTTGACCATGCCCATATGGCGACCCAGGTTCCGGCGTCCCTGTCGCACGAACTTGATCACGGCCATGCTGCGACCCTCGTTGAGGCGGCCGAGCAGTGCAGCGACGAGGCTGGGCAGGACAATACTGATAAATCCCATGCTTCCAAGGGCGGCTGCTGCTTGGCTTGGTGTGCCGTCGCTGCTCTCCCGGTGGCGTTCAGCAGCCTGAGCACTCCTGAACCGCACAAGACCCGCGAGCCCCTGGAGAACACCACAGGGCCGACCGGTACCTTGTCTCCGCCGATCCGTCCGCCGCGCGCGTGACCGCTTTCGGTCCTTAGACCGAACCGCTCACGATTCGAGCCGCCTCGCATGGCGGTTCGATCCCTCGCGCCTTTGCAGACGGAACCAACATCATGACCATCCGTTTCCGCGCCCTCTCCGGCGCCCTATTCGCTGTTTCCACCCTCGTCTTGATCCCCGCCGCGATGGCCGCCCAGGGCCATACGCCAGGGGATGCCGTCGGGCAGACCGCCAAAGCGACCCAGGCCACCCGCACGGTCGAGGTCGAGATGGGCGACATCTTCTATGAGCCCGCGTCCATCCAGGTGAAGCCGGGAGAGACGGTGCGCTTCGTCGTCAAGAACACCGGCGAACTCCTGCATGAGTTCAACATCGGCACCGCCGCCATGCACGCCGCCCACCAGAAGGAGATGGCGATGATGGCCGAGCACGGGATGCTCACGCCCACCGGCATGAACCACGACATGAAGAACATGGACCATTCCAACATGCCGGGCATGGATCATGGCGCAATGGGCGACATGAAACATGACGATCCCAACAGCGTCCTCGTCGAACCCGGCAAGTCCGCCGAACTGACCTGGACGTTTCCCGAAACCACCACGCTTGAGTTCGCCTGCAACGTCCCGGGCCATTACGAGGCCGGGATGGTGGGCAAGATCGACTTCAGCCGCTGACGGAGGCGACCATGCACCAACAGAAAGCCGCGCTGTCCCGCCGGGATGCCCTGAAGCTGGCGGGGGCTGCCGGAGTTGCCGGGTACCTGACCATCTACCCCGGCCGCCGCAGCTTCGCCTCGTCCGACCAGGAATACGAGCTCCTGGTGGAGAACACCCGCATCACCATTGATGGCGAGACCACGGCCGCCATTTCCATGGGCGGCTCGATCCCGGCCCCGACCATGCGTTGGCGCGAGGGCCAGGAGATCGTCGTCCATGTCACCAACCGCATGGACGAGCCGACCTCCATCCATTGGCACGGTCTGCTCATCACCGGCTTCATGGACGGTGCGCCCGGCTTCAACGGCTTCGATCCCATCCAGCCGGGCCAGACCTTCACCTATCGCTTCACGCTCCGCCAAGCCGGGACCTACTGGTACCACAGCCATTCGGCGTCGCAGGAGCAGGAGGGGATGTACGGCGCCATCGTGATCGAGCCCGCGGGCCGCGATCCGATCCGCGCCGACCGGGACTATGTCGTCCTGCTGTCGGACCACACCGCCGATAATCCGGAGACGGTCCTGCGCAAGCTGAAGGTCAGCGAGGGCTACTACAACTACGAAAAGCGCACCCTGCTGGACTTCTTCCGCGATGTCCGGGAGGACGGCTTCAAGACCGCCTGGTCCGACCGCCGGGCCTGGGGCCAGATGCGCATGGACCCGACCGACCTGGCCGACGTGACCGGCTACAAGTTCCTCGTCAACGGCAAGGGCCCCAGGGACAACTGGACGGCCCTGTACAAGCCCGGCGAGCGCGTGCGGCTGCGGATCATCAATGGCTCGGCCATGACGATCTTCGACCTCCGCATCCCCGGGCTGCCGATGACCGTCGTTGCCGCCGACGGCCAGAACGTGCTGCCGGTCAAGGTGGACGAGTTCCGGTTCGGGGTGGGCGAGACCTATGACGTCATCGTGAACCCCACCGAGGACAAGCCCTTCACCTTCTTCGCGGAGTCCATCGACCGCACCGGCTATGCCCGGGCGACGTTGGCGACCCGTGAGGGCATGGAAGCTGAAATCCCCGACATGCGGCCGCGCGCCATCCTGACCATGGAGGATATGGGCATGGATCATGGTGCCATGGGACACGGCGGTATGGACCATGGCGCAGCACCTACGGGCGCCATGGCGGGCGGAGCCAAGCCTGCAATGGACCACTCTGCTATGGGGCACGGGGCCAGCAGCATGGACCACTCCACCATGGCGGCCGGAGCCATGGACCATTCGGCCATGGAAAACGGGTCGGCTCCCATGGATCATTCCTCGATGGGGCATGGGGCGGCGGATCACAGCGCCATGAACCACGGCGCCATGGACCACTCAGCCATGGGCCATGGCTCGGGTGGGATGGACCATTCGGCAATGGGACACGGAGAGGCAGCCCAGGGTGCCATGGATCACGGTGCCATGAATCATGGGGCCATGAACCATGGTGCGATGAACCACGGCTCCGGCGGCATGGATCACGCATCCATGGGGCACGGTTCGGCCGGAACCGACCACGCAGCCATGGGCCACGGTGTTGAGGCCGGTGCTGCCGACAAGGAAGCCGTCGGCTGGGCGGACGCAGGCACCCCGCCAGGTGCGAAGGCCCTGTCCTATGCTGACCTAAAATCACTTACGAAAAACGAGGATCTCCGGGAGCCAACACAGGAGATCGAGGTCAGGCTGACCGGCATCATGGAACGGTACATCTGGACCCTCAATGGCCAGAAGTTCGGCCACGGCGACCCGATCCGGGTGAGCTATGGCGACCGTGTCCGGATCAGGTTCGTGAACACCACCATGATGGCGCACCCGATGCACCTGCATGGCATGTTCATGGAGGTCGAGAACGGCCAGACCGACCGCAGGCCGAGAAAGCATGTCGTGCTGGTGCCGCCCGGCAAGACCACGTCGGTGGTGCTGACGGCGGACGAACCGGGTGAGTGGCCGTTCCACTGCCACCTGCTCTACCACATGGCCTCCGGCATGATGACGCGCTTCATCGTCGAGCCGCGCACGGCGAGCCTTTGAGGCGGGAGAAGAACAATGCGTATGTTGAAGGGTAGCCTCGCGGCCGCCGCTGCGGTGGCCACCGCCTTGACGGCTTCGGTCGGCGTGGCCCAGACGGTCGAAGTCGATCAGGCCCAGGACTTCCATGAGGAGCCATTGCTGTGGACCGTGCTGGTCGACCGGCTCGAGCACCGCTGGCAAAACGGCGAGAACTCCGTGAACTGGGAAGCCGAAGCCTTCGTCGGCGGAGACTACCAGAAGATCTGGCTGACGACGGAAGGCGAGAAGCCGGTCGATGGTGCCGTGGAGGAGGCCGAAATCCAGCTTCTCTACAGCCGCATGATCGGCGACTTCTGGGACGTCCAGGCAGGCATCCGGCACGATGTCCGCCCGCAGCCGCAGACCACCTACGCGGTTCTCGGCCTCCAGGGGCTGGCGCCCTACTTCTTCGAGGTGGATGCCCAGGCCTTCCTCAGCGAGGACGGTGACCTGACCGCCTCGGCCGAGGCGGAGTTCGACCTGTTGATCACGCAGAAGCTGATCCTGCAGCCGGTCGCGGAGGTGAATTTCGCCCTCCAGGATGTCGAGGAGTTGGGTATCGGCGCCGGGGTCAGCGACATCGGGCTGGGGCTGCGGCTCCGGTACGAGATTGTTCGAGAGTTCGCGCCCTATGTCGGCATCCAGTGGGAGCGGCAGTTGGGCCAGACCGCGGACCTCGCCCGGGAGGAGGGCGAGGATCCGGACGTCTTCTCAGTGCTGGCTGGAATCCGCTTCTGGTTCTGATGAAGATGAGTGGCGGGGCCGCGGCGCCGCCACTCTCTACACAGAGACTGGGGCGGCTTTATCCGCTTGGCCGAGTTTCATGCCTGTAATCGCCCCTAGTGCGGGCACTCATTTGAGGAGTTTGAGCCATGCGCTCCCGTAAAATGTTGGAATTGATCGTCCTCTTCGCCGTATTCACGACCGTGTGGTTCGGGTCAATAAGTAGCTCCTTCGCCCACTCGGATAAGGAGCGGGTAACGCCGGAGGCGGGCAGCATCATCCCAACTTCACCCCCGGCAATCACAATGAGCTTCTCAGCGCCGATGCGGATCACCTTGTTTACCTTGACTGATGCTTCAGGACGTGACTTCAAGGTCGAGAGAACCGACAAGATGACCCCTGTAAAAGAGTTTAGCGCAACGCCTGAGAAGCTCCCGCCGGGCAGCTATACGGCCAAATGGCGCGGCATGTCAGCTGATGGGCATGCGATGGAGGGTTCCTGGAACTTCGAGGTCCAGTAACGTGCTTGCAATGATCCTAACGCTCGAATGGGATGCTCTGTTAATCGCCAGGATCTTGGCTAAAGCAGTGACCTATTACGCGTGTCTGGCAGCAATCGGGACTGTACTCTTCAGGGTCCTGCATAAGGCTGCTGCGCATGAACAAAAAAGGTTTCTGTGCACTTGGCTCAGGATGTCTGCCGTAGTTGCCCTGGCTGCCACGGCATCGGCTTGGGCGCTTGATGTTCAGTGGCTGTTCGGGGATCTGATGGCGGTCCTGCAGGACCGGGCCATGCTGGCTGTTTCGTTGCAGTCCGATTTTGGTAACGCGGTGCTTATTCGGGCGCTAGGACTTCTGCTGCTTCTCTGGCCGGGTTGGAACAGGACTGGACATCTCATCCAGTTTGGGGGCGCATTGCTCGTGCTCTTCTCCTTCACCCTGGTTGGCCATACTGTCAAAGAACCACGCTATCTCATGGGAGCAGGGATTCTCATCCATCTCGCGGCCTTGGCTTATTGGATTGGTGGTCTTGCGCCTATCTTCAGAGCGCCACGAATAATGGGTGCACAGCAGGGCGGACGACTTGTGGAAGGCTTTGGAAGAAACGCTGTGATTGCTGTTGGCGCTGCTGTGGTGACGGGCAGCCTACTGATTTGGGGCATCACCGGTCGATTCCTCCTGCCTACAACAAGTGCCTATGAAAACTTCCTAGTATTGAAGCTGTTGGCATTCTCCGGAGTGATGCTGCTTGCTGGTCTGAACAAACTGGTCCTGACGCCGCGCTTGGTGGAAGGCCAATCCAAAGCTGCCCGTAGCCTCAGGATCAGCATAGTATTCGAGGCCAGCATCATTGCTTTCGTTTTGTTCGCAATTGCAGCAGCGACAACGGTAGGATGGCCGTGAAGCCGTTCCTCAGACTATTGTTCACATAGAAAATCTCAGAATCTGTCCGAGATCATTTCGTTTTCTGGCAGAGCTTTTGCAGCATCAGCCGAATTGATGCCCACCGCAGGAACGCCAAGGCTGTCTTGTTGAGGTATACCCAGTCCTTGGCCAATCGGCGGCATCGGTTGAGTCAGCCGATAGATATTTTGATTACCCACCGGCGTGGCAGCACGGTGACCTCCTTCGCCGTGCCCGACCGTTTGACAAGGTCTACATCAATTTGACGCAGGACCTGCCGCAAGGCGTCCTGGAATTGCGGCCCCTGATAGCCGCTGTCGGCGTAGAGCTTGGGCAGGAACGGGAACATCCCGAACAGGAAGTGGCGATGACCAGTTCCCTGCCCCGTCCCGATCCTGGAAATAGGCTGCATGGACGACGGCGTGCAGCAGCAGGCCCTGGGTATCTACGAGGAGGTGGCGCTTCTTACCCTTGATCGTCTTGCCCACATCGTACCTGTGCGGCTCGATCGAGCGCCCCCTTTTTCAGTGCTCTTCACGTTCCGGCTGTCGATGATCGCGGCGGTCGGAGCGGCCGCGCGGCCCTCTTGATCACGCGATCAGACATAGAGGGAATGGTGCGGCCGATCCAAGGGTGCCGTCGTGGGTTCAGTCCCGGAAACAGCCGTGAACCGTGCTGTGCGCCGGAGGTTTCTTCGGCAGGGCGCGCCACTGGCAGCCCGTGTCCCAGCACATACATCTGGCCATTCACGACCGAGCGCATGTCCACGGTTCGCTCGCTGCCTCCGCGCCGCGCGAGAAATTAGCGGAGCCACCAACGCCCACTCCGCGTCCGTTAGGTCGGTCGGATAACGAAGATGGCTGCGGTCATACAAACCACGGTTTGCGCTCGTCCACATCTCGAAGGGCCCGCATCGGTGAACACAGGCCACTGAATCACACCCAATTTATATGTCTGACCATGTTGTCGGACAGACACTTACATTGCCGATGTGAATTGACATTTCTCTGCGTGAGCTCGCATATGTTCTTTTCAATATTTGCCCGATTTATGCGAGGTAATGGATATCTTGCGGCCGGGCAAATGATGCGACCTGCATCGACGTCGTAATCTAACAGTATGTCCCCAGGACAAGGTGTTAAGCGGCGTATCGCGCGGCTAATTCCGTTGAAGGGCAGGGCCCGGTGGCTCCGGCAGTCCGTCAGCTGTTGGCCTAATTCTTGGGCTACACATTCGTCAGCGGTAATAATCCCAAAATGCCAATCTTACAACGGATCCCTAGTTCCCAAGTTGCAGTTAGATCGGCCTAACTCCAGCATCGAACACCAGTCTCTTGGTGGCGACCCCTTATCCGCACAGGAGAAGCACCTTCAAAATGACGTAGGAAGCGGCTTTCACTCTGCATTTCACCCTTACGAGATGCATTGCCATAATCAGATTTCGCAGATATCTGGTGGCGGCTCCTATTCCATGGACCTCGACACCGCCTTGATCATCACCGGTCCCTAAAAGGGCTGAAGTACCGTCGGAGTTGCCAGAATCTGTGGATAGCAAGGGCCAACTGTATGGCAAGCGGCATCTATCGCGAGTGAGGGGTGGGTGGCCGCAGTATCGACATCTAAGAAGACGGGAGGGTGGCAGTGGCGTCGTCATCCTCCCGTTTTGATGCTCAGCCGATCAAGTCAACTCCTGTGGCTTGGATACCAACAGTGCTCACCGGATCGTCCCGGAAGATATAGTTCGATCCCTGGAGGCCGGGCGTGTCTTCATAGGTCCCCTCAGGAGCATCGTCCGCTTCGAACATGAAGTCATCTTGAGCCATTTGACCAATGGTCAGGTTAGCCAAGAAAACCGAGCCCACTACCGGTCCCGTATCCAATTGCGTGTTCCAGCTGACCAGCACACCTGCCATGTCGTCCCGTGTGGTTTCGGAGACGGTAACCTGTTCAGCGGTCAGATTACGGAACGCAATGTGGTCAAAGGATCCCTGTCCAGCATCGAAGCCGTTGATAATCACGTCATTGCCGCTGTCGGGAGAGACGATGAATGCGTCGGCTCCATCGCCGCCATCCAGGATGTCGTCACCCATGCCGCCCTCAAGCATGTCGTGACCGGCACCGGCATGAAGGCGATCACTGCCTTCCTCGCCCATGAGGCTGTCGGCCTGTTCGCCACCGTGGAGCTCATCATCGCCCATGCCCCCCATCAGGTGATCTTGCCCGGCATCCCCCACCAGGGTGTCGTTTCCCCCACTACCGAGGAGGTCATCGTTTTCCGCTCCACCCGCGAGGTGGTCGTCGCCCGCCATGCCGATGAGGAAGTCCCGCTCGGCAGTTCCCTGGAAGGTGTCGTTTCCATCCTGGCCAACCCTGACCAGGAACTCGTCGAATTGGAAACGTTCGGCTGGCTCATCGTCGGCCGTGAAAACAGGTGCGGTCGCCGCGTCACCCTCGTCTATGATGAACTTTACGGCTGTGACTTGGCCTGAGTCAGGGCTTGTCGGCTGAATAACTTGGCGATCATCGGCAAACATGAAGTCCGCTTGGGAAAGGTCGCGCTTGAAGACGTTCTCGAGCAGAACCGAACCTTGGTTTCCGTTCCAACTGATCAGCACACCGGCCTCGGTGTCCTCGAAACGCAAGTCCTCCGGCGCGATATCGCGTATTGCTAGGTGATCGAGCAGCGCGGGTCCCGCGACGAAGTCCTTGATGACGTCGTGCCCGCTGTCGGGCGATACCACGAAGGCGTCACCACCAAGGCCACCCACAATAACATCGTCGCCCGGCCCCCCCTCCAGATCGCCGTGCCCGACACCCTCGTCTAGGCGATCGTCTCCTATCCCGCCCGTGAGGTCGTCAGCCTCGGCACCGCCTTCCAACCGGTCCATGCCCATGCCGCCGTCCAGGTGGTCCATGCCCGCGTTATCGACCAAGCGATCGTTACCCGCACCGCCCACGAGATCGTCAGCCAAAGCGCCGCCGGTAAGCCGGTCGTTGCCGTCACGTCCGAAAACGAGGTCCATGATGCCTGCACCCGGAAATTGATCCCCGCGGGCACTGCCGATGTAGAGACCAATGTCGTCGAACGTAGCTCGCGTCGTAGCTCTGGCTTGGGTATTCTGGCTGTGGGACATTGTACCTCCTTACCACTTACTAAAGTCGTGTGCGCTGAGTTGGCATGCAGCGCCGTGTGCCTGTTTTGAAGGCAGGTGCCCAACCAGAGACTCTGGAAGAAGGTTCCTCCGACCCCAATGCTATAGTCGTGTGCCGGTCTGACAGGCCTATCCGTGGCGCCGATGTACGCCGCATGCCGCTGGATAGCAGGCCTCTGAGGGATATTTTAGCCGAGGTTTAGTGGTTTACGCGGCATCATTTGTATTCCGGGCCACAGCTGCACCATGTCATTGGCAGCCATATCTGAAACGCATGATAAGAACTCACTCAGGTCGGGAAATGCTATTTTCGGCAAGCCAGTAAACCCGCGATTGAAGGGGGAGGGTACGATATCAGCCTCTTCATCCTGCATATGCATCTGGTTGACGCTCGGCGAGTGCCAGCGTTGCAAACTTGCTGAGTCCTACTCAGGGGAGGCGCTAAGCGGCAAATTCAAATTCCTGCGACAGCAAGAAAGCCCTCGTTATATGAGTGGCCTGGGTTGCAGCTGGTTTCAGTCTGCTCGGAAAACCGACGAATGGCCAGGAACCTTGCACTGATCAAAGAACCAAAGGCTCAGTGGCCTCCTGGAGGCGGTTAAGCTGTCAGGGTGCCTGGCCACTCACGGCGGGCGGATCAATGACTGTGTCCCAGACTGACTGGAGCCGAGAAAGTCTCATGCCTAAGCCGCAAAGCGCCAGATCTGCAGTACCAGCCTTCAGGCGAGTACCAGGAATTCCCCTCTTGACCTTCCAGTTACTGGTAGGACCACCTTCTCCTTCATGACCGGATGGCGGCGATCCTTGCCCCGGTGCCGATGACGAGGAGAGATTAAGATGAAGCTGAAAGTGTCCGGTATGACCTGCGGCGGTTGCGCGAAGTCCGTGACCCGCGCAGTCGAGGCACTGCCCTCTGTGGAACGTGCGCTCGTCGACCTCAAGGCCGGTGAGGTGACCGTTGAGGGTGCAGCCGATGAGCGTGCCGTCCGGCAGGCCATCGAGGATGCCGGATTCGAGGTCCGCGGCGCAGCGTAACCACATCGCAGCGGGTCCAAGGGGTGGAACGGCGTGGGCCGCTCCGCCCCTTCTTATTTGCGACAGCCGAGGCCGGTGATCCCTCTTGACCTTCCAATTGCTGGAAGGTCCATCTGTAGGGGCAGCTTGAGAGAACGGGAGGGCCACATGGCCTACATAGCTGCACAGGACCGGTCCACCTCGG
Organism: Indioceanicola profundi; assembly: GCF_003568845.1. Classification (NCBI taxonomy): domain Bacteria; kingdom Pseudomonadati; phylum Pseudomonadota; class Alphaproteobacteria; order Rhodospirillales; family Azospirillaceae; genus Indioceanicola; species Indioceanicola profundi. Next base: position 220,100 of record NZ_CP030129.1, read on the forward strand.
CCGGGCAGGTTGCTGCCGAGATCGACATCGCCATTGCCGGGATGACATGCGCCTCCTGCGTGGGGCGGGTCGAAACGGCGATCCGCAAGGTGCCCGGGGTGACCGACGTCGCGGTGAACCTCGCAACCGAAAGGGCGCGGGTGGCATTCGACGCTGCCAACCCAAATACCCAGGACGTCATCGACGCCATCAGCAAGGCAGGGTACGAGCCGTCCACAGTTGAATTCGACCTTCGGGTCGAAGGGATGACTTGCGCCTCGTGCGTGGGGCGGGTGGAAAAATCATTGAGGAGGGTACCCGGCGTTACAGCGGCGACTGTCAACCTGGCGATCGAGCGCGCCCATGTCACGGGCCATGGAATCAGTGCCCAGGCTTTAGTCAACGCCATCGAGAAGGCAGGGTATCAGGCAAGTCCGGTGACCAAGGAGCAGACCGCCACGGCGGCGCCGGACGAGGCGAACGACCGCAGTCGCCGCGAGTTGCGGCACGTTCTTATCGGTGCGCTCCTGTCGACGCCGCTTGTGGTTGGCATGGTCGGCGACCTGCTCGGGTTCGACATGATGGTGCCGGGGTGGATCCAGTTCCTGCTGGCCACACCGGTGCAATTCTGGCTGGGTGCCCGCTTCTACAAGGCCGCTTACAAGGCAGTTCGTGCTGGCGCCGGAAACATGGACCTGCTGGTGGCCCTCGGCACCACGGCAGCCTGGGGTCTGAGCACCTGGACGCTCTCCACGACAGAGCACGCAGGGCATGTTCCGCTCTACTTCGAGGCATCGGCCGTGCTGATCACCTTCGTGCTGCTGGGCAAGTGGCTGGAGAGCCGGGCCAAGGGCCAGACAGCCGCCGCCATCCGCGCCTTGATGGGATTGCGGCCCGACAAGGCCCGTGTCCGCCGGAATGGCGCCGAGGTCGAGATACCTGTCGCAGAGGTTCGGGTCGGCGACCTCGTCGTCGTCCGCCCGGGAGAGCGGATGCCGGTGGACGGCCAAGTGGTCGAGGGCACAGGCAGCGTCGACGAGACCATGCTCACGGGCGAGCCGCTGCCGGTTGAGAAGGACCTCGACGCCAAGGTGACGGGCGGCTCAATCAATGTCGACGGCCTGCTGGTGGTGAGGACGACCGCGGTCGGCTCCGAGACCATGCTGTCGAAGATCGTGAGGCTGGTCGAAGGGGCGCAGGCATCCAAGGCACCGATTCAGCGCACTGTTGACCGTGTCAGCGCCGTCTTCGTGCCGGTGGTGCTGGCGATCGCTACGGTGACCTTTGCCGCTTGGTGGGGTCTGACCGGCAGCGTTGAAGCTGCGATCATCACGGCCGTCTCGGTCCTCGTCATTGCCTGCCCCTGTGCTCTTGGCTTGGCCACGCCGACCTCGATCATGGTGGGGACAGGAGCCGCGGCGCGGCACGGCATCCTGATCAAGGACGCCGAGGCTCTGGAGCGGGCGCATGCGGTCACGGCAGTCGCGTTCGACAAGACTGGGACCCTGACCGAGGGCAAGCCCCGCGTCACCGCGATCGTTCCTGCGTCCGGCTTGGATGAGGCAACGGTGCTCCGCACTGCTGTCACGCTCCAGCAGGGCAGCGAGCATCCGCTGGCGCACGCAGTGCGCGATCGGGCCGGTACAGCTGGTATCGCACCCATAACCTTGACGGACTTCAAGGCTCTGGCCGGGCGCGGCGTCTCGGGTCGGGTTGGCGAAACGGCCGTCGTGTTCGGGGCGAAGCGGCTGATGATGGAGAACGGATTGAGCGACGCCGTTCTGGAAGCCGAGGCTGCCGCCCTGGAGGCGTCCGGGCGTACGGTCTCCTGGATGGCGGAACTGGCTCCCGCAAGACGCGTGCTCGGCCTCATTGCTTTCGGCGACACGGTGAAGGCATCCGCGCGGGAGGCCATCCGCAGCTTGCACGATCAGGGCATTGAGGCGGTCATGGTTACCGGCGACAGCAGAGGCGCGGCAGAGGCTGTGGCGCGGGAACTCGGTATCGACCGGGTCTTCGCCGAAGTCCTGCCGGGCGACAAGGCCGACGTCATGGCGGCTCTGAAGCGCGAGGGCAAGGTCGTGGCGATGGTCGGCGACGGCATTAACGATGCACCGGCGCTGGCAGCCGCCGACGTTGGCATCGCCATGGCCACCGGCACCGATGTGGCCATGCACACGGCAGGCGTCACGCTGATGCGGGGCGATCCGATCTTGGTCGGCGGCGCCGTGGATGTGTCCCGGCGTACCTATGCCAAGATCAAGCAGGGGCTGTTTTGGGCCTTCATCTACAACGTGGTCGGCCTCCCGCTGGCAGCACTCGGATTTCTGAGCCCGGTACTGGCTGGGGCTGCGATGGCCCTGAGCTCTGTGAGCGTGGTTCTGAACGCGCTGACGCTCCGGGGATGGAAGCCCCGGGCCGCGGGTGGAGGTCGCACATGAACATCGGCCAGGCGGCCAAGGCGGCCGGTATTAACGCACGACTTGTTCGCTATTATGAGGGCATCGGCCTGATACCGGAGGCGGAGCGAACCGCCTCCGGGTACCGGGTCTATACGATCCAGGACGTGAACATCCTCCGTTTCATAAAGCGCGCCCGGAGCCTTGGTTTCAGCATCGAGCGTATCCAGCATCTTGTCGGCTTGTGGCAGGACAGGAGCCGGGCAAGCGCGGAGGTGAAGCGGATCGCGTTGGAACACGTGGCGGAGCTCGATGCCAAGATCGAGGAATTGCGATCAATGGCCCGGACGCTCCAGGAACTCGCAGATACCTGCAACGGCGACCATCGGCCGGACTGCCCCATTCTCCATGACCTTGCAGGCGGATTGCCCAGCCCGCCCGAGGCTGCGGCGGAGACAAACGGTGCAACTTCCCGGTAAGCCGCGCAGCCCATACGTTCCGACAGCAGTAGGCGCACTGACCCGCTGCAGGTAGATCAGACCGGTGCAGGATCCTGTGCCGGTCTGTTACTTGCTACCTTGCTGAGAAGTGCCTTTTTCATCCTTCATCTTTTCCAGCGCCGTGCCGAAGCCCCCCGGAGCATCCTTCAGCGCCTCGCTTCGGTCCTGGATGTCGGAGGCACGATGCCCTTCACTTCCGGCTGTAGGATGCCGTGGAGGCGTCTGCCCCTCAGCTTTGCTAGAAGCAGATCCACCGGTTTCGTGCCCGTCTTGTGATGTGTCTGCGACCATCGGCCTCTCCGTCGTTCCAGGGTCCGGCCAGGTCTTGCCGGTTCCGACCAGTCCAACCGTCCTCTTTTAGACGGAGTTCCGGGCTGCGGTTGTCTAGCTGTCTGTGGATTAGATACTAACGGCGGTTTCAGGCTCCCCTGATCGCGGTGCCGCGGACAAGCGGGCGGCACCCGTTGCGCGAGGAGGCGAACCCTCATGGCGGTACAAATCATATTAGCTGCAGCACGACGATGCTGAGCAGCAGGCCCGTTCCAATCACGAGGCCAACCAAAACAAGGTCTGCTCGGGTCCGCTTCCAATCCGGACGTCGGCGACGCGCTGCCTTCTCGACCGCCGCGGGTCGGGCTATACGGCCGCCATCCCTGGCGAGGATGCGGCGGCGTTCAGTGCGTGAGGGCCGATCATTCCGTCCCAATAGTCGCCCCGCTTGTAGAGTTGCCACACCCCATCAATGCACCGTTAGACAAGTATCCTGTAGTAAATTCCGGCTTTGGCGTGGTTGGCCTGAGTCGGGGATACCCAGAAGACGACGGTCGCAACCCAGAGCAGGCCAACTGCCACAGGGATGACGACCTGCCACCGAAGTGGATGAAGAGGGCATTGAGCAGCGGCATCAAGGCAACAAACACCAGGTTCATCTTATAAAGCTGCAGGTCTTGGATCGGCAATTTCACCGCTTTTGATGGCAGGAAGGCTACTGTCATAGTTACGGCCTGGGTGTCGATATAGAGCCCCCCAGAATGTCGAGTTGCCTCGGTTTTGAAGAATCCGGTCCCGGAATGGCGCTGTTTTCGAGGAATAGAGTAGTCGGGCGCGCTGCACATCGTTTCAGCACCCGAAAAAGGGGTGGTGCGCGCTTGATGTTGCTGATCGTTCAGGTATCTACTAGGTTGGTGGTTAGATCGTGGAAGTAAGAACCGGTGGTTCCTATTCCGGGGCTGAATTGGGTGAGGCTTATGCCTGAGGTTCACGCCTCAATCGATCTCGCCTCCGTCGCCCTCTATGCTTCCGTTCGGATAGGCGCACCGCCCTTTTATTCCTGACGCGCCTGACTTGTGCAATAAGGCGATAATCCTGGGAACACTCATGTGTATTTGGACAAAAATGTGTCCTAATACCGGCTCAGGCGGAATTGCAATGTATTCACAACCTGACCTCCTTTGATCCGGGAGCTTACGGGCCTCCTGAAGCGCGGGGACGTGCCATGACCGTGGTGGGTTCGTACAAAGCGCAATCAGGCTCCAGCTGGAGCAAGGCTGATTCCGCAATGGATATGGCTGCCGCGACTGGTTCGTCAGCAGCGCCGTACAGCGTGCCCAAGCAGTTCCCGCTCGCAGCCCTCGCGGGCCATGCCGTATTCGAGATCACCCGCATCGGAAAGTTACTAAGAAGCCGACTGCAATGGTGGACGAATCTGGACGTCTCACGAGATCGGCTCTGGGGTACAGATATTGGCGGCACCGACATCGCCGATGTTCCCGCCCGCTCCCAGCTTCAAGCCACCCAGGACGCGATGGTTGCCCTGCCACGGGACCTCCGGGACGCGCTGACACTCGTCTGCGTGGATGGCCTCAGCTATCGGCAGGCGGCCGATCAACTGGGCATTCCGGTGGCCGCCCTGAACAGCCGTGTTGCCCGCGCCCGCGCCATCCTGGCCGAGGAACTAGGACTTCTCCCGCGACACCAAGAGCTTGATTGCCGTGGAACCGACGAGGGTGATCCGCCTGCATAAGCAGTGAAGTCCCGCCGGATTGCCATGCCTGTTCACCGCCCCCTCTCGGGTCACGGGCAGTGGTTCACCGCGACGCTGAGGAGATGGAGGCTTGCAGGAACCAGGGCCCGAAGGCTCCGGCGGGCGAGGAATGGATCAGCGATCACCAAGCTGACAATGGCCGCATGATTTAGCGCCCGGTGCGCGTGGCCCAGGTAGACGCAAACGGGCCGACCCCACGCCCATGGGGTCGGCCCAGCTTCACTCAATGCTCCTGCATGAAGGTGAGCAACTGCTCGGTCTGGCAACTGCCGAGGCAATAAAAGGTTCCCAACCCAACGACTGACTTCCTCTGAGTCCGTCAATGGACCCGTCGGGCAACGGTCCAGCGGGCCACCTCAGCTTCGGCTCGGTCGGCCGGAACATCAGGATGTTGCAGGCGATAGATAAACAGCGCCGCCTCGACGGCGTGCCTCTCCGGAGCCCCGGATGTCTTCATCTCCGTGAAGGCCCGCTCAACTGCGGATCGACAACACATGATGGCCTCCGTGGTACAGGTCTATACGTCCATATGGTCCAGCAGGATTTTGGTGCTGATCGCCACGAGGCCAAGGCCGCCGACCAGTTCGGTGCGACGGCCCAGCCTAGCGCCAACGGCTCCGCCGACCAAGCAGTTACCAAGCTCCGGGAGAAGGGATAAAAGCCGGATGTCATTGTCGCGGATTATCGGCCGAAGGAGGGGCGGTCCGGGACGGAGGCTATCCTCCGGGTCTGGGACGTTGCTGGAGCCGAGGTGCCGGGCGTCGTTCTACCGGCAAGGAAGGGGCCGAAGCTCATCGCGAGGCAGCACGGCACAGCCTCGCATAAATCCATAAGTTGGTCACGCCGTGCCGCCTGGGGGATTCGATCGCGACGCTCTGCCGAAGCGAAGATGGCTCTGCATGTCGTTATTCCCGCCCCATGACGGCACGAAGGACTGCGACGACCCGTGCCGTCAGCCCGCATCCTCGGCTGCGGCTCGCTCCGGGATGATCTGTTCCAGGTCGCTGTTCCGGTACCGGGGCTGCATCACGATGAACGGCGCGGACCAGGTCAGAGACATGGACGAAGGCTTGCAGCCTGGCACGGGCGTCCGGGTTGCGCTTAAGCTCCGCCTCGACAAAGGCTGTATCTTCCGGGCCGAGCTCCCCGTCGGCGTAGGCCGCCAATAAATCATCAGTCAGAATTTCTCCAGCCATCCCGCCGCACCTTCAGCCAAGTGCCAACCCTCCTGAGCAATGGCTCACCGCCAGCAACAGTGCGCTAAAGGCAGCAGCAGGCTTGTCTTACATTCGACACAGGCCCAACCACTTTTGGGATCATTCCGCTTGATCCTATTCAGAGATAGGCAGGCTCACGGCAGCCCAATACCGCCGAAGTCGCTGGGCTGCTGGTGCTGTGCAATCCACCTTCGCCCGGGTCTCTAGAACGCAGAGTTGGTTCCGAGTGTTCGGTCCTGTGGTGCGTTTTGCCAATTCTGCAACAACATGTCGGCCGCCGTACGGCCGACCGCTCCGCGATACCGTCGCGCCAGCTTCCGTAATGCCCGGCGCGCGCTCTTAATGCGGGTCCTGACGTGATGGGGTGGACGGCCCCTGACCCAGCAAGAGTGCTGTGTGATGATATGGCTGTCGAGGAGCCACGTCTAAAGGAGCCGTCCCATGCAGGGTGTGACCACGGTCGGGCTCGATCTGGCCAAGAATGTCTTTCAGGTCCACGCGATTGATTCCGCGGGAAAGGTGCTGGCGCGCCGCCAACTCCGCCGCGCCGAAGTCTTGAGGTTTTTCTCGGCCCTGCCGCAGTGTCTCGTCGGCATGGAGGCCTGTGCATCGGCCCATCATTGGGCGCGGGAGCTGGTGGCATTAGGCCACGAGGTCCGCCTGATGCCGCCCGCTTACGTGAAACCCTATGTAAAGCGCGGCAAGACCGATGCCGCGGACGCGGAGGCGATCTGCGAGGCGGTAACGCGTCCGACCATGAGGTTCGTCGCGGTGAAGACGGTGGACCAGCAGGCGGTGCTGATGCTGCATAAGACGCGCGACCTCCTGGTGCGGCAGAGAACCATGCTGGTCAATGCCCTGCGGGGGCACCTGGCGGAATACGGGGTCGTGCACCGGCAAGGGGCCGTCGGTGTGGCCGCCGCGATCCAGGCACTGCACGAGGCCAGGGATGCCTTGCCCGAACTCGCGCGGGACGCGCTGCACACCCTCGCGGACCAGCTGCGCGGCCTGTCAACTGAGATCGAGCGCATGGAGGCCCGGATTGTTGCTTGGCACCGGGGCAACGAGACCAGCAGGCGTCTGGCCACGATCCCGGGAATCGGCCCGATCACAGCGTCCGCCATTGCGGCGGCGGTGCCCGACGCCTCCCTGTTCCGCTCCGGGCGACAGTTTGCGGCGTGGCTGGGGCTGACGCCGCGCGCCCACAGTTCCGGTGGGAAAGAGCGGCTTGGCGGCATTAGCAAACAGGGCGACGGGTACCTGCGCCGCCTGCTGGTCGTCGGCGCGACGGCGATGGTCCGGCTGGCGCGCAAGAATGCCGAGCGCCAACCCTGGTTGGCTAGGTTGCTGGGACGCAAACCGGCCAAGGTCGCGGCGGTGGCGCTCGCGAACAAGATGGCGCGTGTCGCCTGGGCGGTGACGACGCGCAAGGAGGTCTACGCGGCTCCAGCCGCGTAGCCAGGGGCTGTTCCGGCCTTTCCCTTCCAAGGTCGGGGCGGTGGTGCGGGGTGGTGAGTGTTGATGACGGACCGGTCACGGCCGGGGATCGGGAAAGCCCAGGGGAGCACGGCGCCTTCGAGCGCGATGACGTGATTAGGGCCCCGATCCGCGGATTTCATCAGGGCCAGCAGCCATCGGCGCTGCGCGAACAGGCCGAACACATGGATGCACCCGACCGGTGCTCATCAGGCGAAACCCCTTGCGCCACAGGGGCCGTCCACACATGTTTTCTCCTTCCAGCAGCAGGTGAGCTCCAGGATGAAGAGGTGACGGAGCCCTTGAGCTCCGTCCAAAGCACGGTGATCAACACTCAGATGGATAGACGCCGAGAACCGCGACAAGGAGACCGGCCGGTTAGTCCGGTGTAGAGTACTGGTCCATGAGCGCTTGGTAAGTCCCATCTGCACGGATGGCTGCAAGGCCTGCATTGAAATCGGCCGCGATGGAGGCCTCACGGAATGCCGCCGACCGAGGCGTTGGGGTGAAGAGCGGGTGAACCTTCCACTCCTTCCAAACGCCCATTGCCGCCATCGCCATTCGGAGATGATGCAACAGAATGCGCCGATCCCCGATGATCACATCGGTGCGGTCGTGAACTAGAGGGAGGGCCTGGCGGTCCTGATGACCTTCCTCGTGATAGGCGGCAAAGCTGGAAACCGCGTTGGCGAAGAGGGCCCCGAGTGCCTTGCGCGCACGCTGGAAGGCGTTGACCCGTAGCCCTGCCAGATCCGCCATTGAAGCGATGCTCAGCTGCCGGTCGGCCAGTGTGATCGCGACGTTGTGGTAGACGAGATAGGGCTCGCTCAGCGTGAATTGCGTTCCTTCCAGCGAAACAGCTGGTGCGATTGCATCCACGGCTGCCCGGTACAATGCCTGTACGAGGCGCGCATTCGGCCCGAAATAGGAAATGATCTCATGACCCGGCACCCGCATGGCCGCGGCGATGATTTCGTATTCCAAGCCGGAAACACGGCTGTCGGCGCCGACCTCCACCAGAGGGGCGGCTGGCCTGAAGCCGAATGGAACACGCCGCTGGCTTGCTGCTCCGGATGCGTCTGGGTGCAGCAAGGCTGCGGTGCCCAACCCGATGACCATAGCTCGTCGCGTGACCATATTCTGCATTCGGCCGAGACCACTCCTCCGAGCCTACCGGCGGCGCGTTGAGTCCTACAGAGGACGTCAATTGAGAGGCATGCCGGTCTTGTGCGACGCGCAGGCGCTCACCCATGGTGAACATACTACGTGAATATGGGCCAATCTGCCTAAGACAGGTTAATGGTGATGCACCCTTAATAGCGTCCTGCCTCAAATCCGGGATTTGGCCGATTGAATGGAAATGAGACAATGGGCGACACCTCTCTCGCCAGCGAGCCAGTGATACGATTGGGCGCCTTCCTGGGCGTCTTCACCGCCATGGCGGCCTGGGAAATGTTCGCTCCACGCCGACAGCAGGCCCATGGCCGGGGGCTGCGCTGGCCGAACAACCTCGGCATTGTCGTGGTCGACACGGTGCTGCTGCGGATCCTGTTCCCCACCGCGGCCGTTGGCATCGCCATCCTCGCCCAGGAGCGCAGCTGGGGCCTGTTCAATCTGGTCGAAGCTCCCAACTGGCTCGCCGTGCTGGCCTCGGTCCTGTTGCTCGACCTCGCCATCTACCTTCAGCACCGGCTTTTCCATGCGGTACCCGCCCTTTGGCGCCTGCATCGCATGCACCATGCCGACCTGGAGTTCGACGTCACGACTGGCCTGCGCTTCCATCCCGTGGAGATCCTGCTCTCCATGGCCATCAAGCTGGTGGTGGTCGCGGTGCTCGGCGCTCCGGCGGTGGCTGTTGCACACGCACAAGGCCGGCCGTTCCAATGTCGGCCAACTGGGCCGGGATCATAGCGCACATGGCGAAGCAGGACATGCCGTTCATTGCCTGGCACGATCCGGACTGGTCATCCTGGTGGGCAGATCCCGGCTGCTCGGCATCAGTGTCCTGGGCAGCTGCCTGGGACACTGATGCCATATCAGCCGTGGAACTGCAGGGCACAGTCATCGGGGCGGCCATTGCAGGCGTAGCCGTCGCGGCAGCTCCAGTGGCATGCACCAGAGCCAGGACAAGCATCAGGCACAAGCCAACAGCACGCCGCAGCCGATGGCGCGCGCTGATCATGTTGCTGTGCAGGGCTTGAATCCTCATAGCGCCTAAGATAGTGGGCGGCAGCCACTTTGAAAAGTGTCGTGGTTGGGAGCGCCCAGGTGCAGGGTTCCGTTGCGTAAGGAAGAGGCGCTGCAGATGACTTTCCGCGCGACATTCTCACCCGCCCGGTACGAGGGCCGGATACGGTTTCAAGGGACCTTGAAAAAGGGGCTTGAAAAGTCCTCTCAGCAGATCGATCTTAAGGACATGCGCGCCATGACCCGCATATTCGCCGTGATCGCTGTCCTTGTGATGGCCATAACCGGCGTTGGATCAGCCTCCGGACAGGTGGCGATGGCGCACGCATATTCCGCACAGTCAGGTTTGCCCACTGCGCCAAGTGCCGGGACGTCTGTCGACGAAGCTTCGGCGCTGCAGTCCGGAAAGATGGCCGAGCAGGCTGCTCATTCCGGCCCCTGCACGGACAACCAGATGTCGCTGGCCGACTGCATCGGTGTCTGCGCACCAGCATCCGTTCTTCCGGCTGCGAGCACCTTCCAGCGGGCATCCCTGCCCGTCGACCGGATCATCATGAATGATCCTGTGCGCGGTGCTGACCGCCAGCCCGACCCCTATCCCCCCCGATCCGATTTGGCCTGACCGCACCGGGCAAACTCCGCTCGTACCGCGGCTCGTGGCCCCCGGTCTTTGCTGCTGATCTCTTTCTTCGGTGCCTGCTCCTGCAAGGCGTGCCTGAAAGCTCTGGGATACAGCTGAAGTCCGCGTGGCCCTATCTGTGGCCCTGAGGAGGGCAGACCTCCTCAAAACGGATTGGATTCTCACATGAGTATCTCTTGCCAGACCGCCTCTAGAAAGGCGGAGGCCGGGTGTGGTGAACGCACGCCCTCCAGCCGGATCCTCTTGATTGGTGGCGGGGCACTCACCGTCGGCGCGCTCGCCCTAGGTTGGCCTTATCTGGCTGCAGCTGGACTCGTTCCGCTGGTCCTTAGCGTGCTGCCCTGCCTGGCCATGTGCGCGCTCCATCTCTGCCGTCGTCCGGGTGCCAAGCCGGAGGATGCGGCCAGCACTGCCCTGAATGGCGGGCAAGGCTAGACCCACCGACCCGCTGTCCGTTGGCCTGCCCCGATCCGCTCCATACCGCTGCGGAACGGGTCAGCGGCACCGCCCGAAAGCAACCCCCGATTCAAAGGATTTAGCCATGCGTACCAACCGTATCGCCATCTCTCTTATCGCTCTCACAGCTACACTCGCTGGAGCCGGCCTGGCCCAGGCCAAAGGCCAGAGGGAGCCCTTTGCCAATGCCCGCGAGCGGGCAGAGGCTACCCAGGATGCTCAGGCCACTGCGACCACGTCATCCGGGGCAATGCCGCAGACCGAGGCGCACAGCGCTGAAGGTCACCACGGAATGATGATGGGAGGCATGGGTCAGGGCCAGATGGGCGACATGATGGCCATGATGGAACACTGTCAGGCCATGATGAAGGACATGCGTGGCTCCGACAGCGGTGGAACGCCTAGCCCCGACGCGTCGAGCGGCCGCTAAGCCGCACAGGGGCGGGGATGAACTCCGCGCCGCCATTCACCAATCCCAAACGGTCAAGTCATGCCCGCAGATGCGGAACTGACTTGGACATGATTACAGAAAGCGGCTGCAGGCAGCGCCGGGCCGCAGCTTTCCAACCCTGGACGCGCTTGCAAAGCGGCGCGTCAAACAATCGCAAGGACATCAAACATGCGCACCACCCTCATTGCTTCTGTCGTCGCCCTGTTCGCCGCTGCCGGTGCTAGCCAGGCGCTCGCGGCACCTCCTGCCGCAACGGCCGCACAGATTGAAGTCTCGATCCCGTCTCACGTGACCGGGGCAGCGCGCGAACAGGTCCTGGACTTGCTTAGCAGTGCCCAAATTGCCGAAACCAGCGGAGATGACGTCCTGGCAAGGAGCTGGCGCCGACTTGCCCTCGCCGAAATTGCTACGGCTTCAGGCGACGGGGCGGATACCATCGCAAACAGCCAGACCGCCCGCATGCAGAGTATGGATCACCAGCGGATGATCAATCTGACAGCCGCGATGAAAGAGTGCCACGCGATGATGGCAGATATGCACGGTGCTGGCGCTAACGCCAAGCTGAAGCCGGCGAGCTAAGTTCAGAAGGGGGCGGGAAGTAGTCCCGCCCCCTTCATTCATTCAGACACAGGCTCAACCGGCGAGAACACAATCAGTTGGGCAGATGCCGGACGGACCAGCTGGCAATTGTTTCGCACGGATGTTGTTCATATTCACGAGCAACACCAAAGCGGAGCAGTTCCGTTGGCAACCTCCGGACACTTGGAAGGGTTTCAACATGGACAGGCAGCAAGGGGCGAGTTTGCCAACCAGCAATCTGGAACATGGCAGAGGGCATAGCAGCTGTCATCACGATCAGCATGGCCCATATACCGGACCTCCGACAGGAGCTGTCCAGGTTACTGATCCAGTCTGCGGGATGAAAGTCGATCCGGCTACGGCCCCACATCAATCGAATGTGGCCGGCACGACCTATTACTTCTGCAGCGCGGGCTGCAAAACCAAATTTGACGCTCATCCTGACTACTATCTGACCCCGTCCGGTATACAACCAAATTCCAAGCCAACAGCCCAGCCAGGTGCTATTTACACCTGTCCTATGCACCCGCAAATCCGCCAGGAGGGGCCGGGAACCTGCCCCATCTGCGGCATGGCCCTGGAGCCGGAGACAGTATCCTCCGAAGTGCAGCCCAATCCTGAATTAAGGGATATGTCCCGGCGTTTCTGGATCGGTCTCATCCTCAGCATTCCGCTCCTGATCCTGGAAATGTCTGCGCATCTGCCGGCCTGGGGGCTAGCCGACCTCTTGCCCGCGCGCATATCCGCGTGGGTTCAGCTGGCATTGGCGACACCTGTTGTCCTTTGGGCGGGATGGCCCTTTTTCGTGCGCGGCTGGGCCTCCATCCGCACCCGCAATCTCAACATGTTCACCCTAATCGCAATCGGTGTCGGCGCTGCCTATGCCTATAGCGTGATAGCCGTCGTGGCCCCCGGCATCTTTCCGGACGGCTTCCGCGGGCCGGAGGGCAATGTGGCCGTCTATTTCGAGGCGGCAGCGGTTATCGTGGTTCTGGTCCTGCTGGGCCAAGTGCTCGAACTCCGCGCCCGGGAGCAGACCGGCGGGGCGATCCGGGCCCTTCTGAATCTCGCGCCCAAGACGGCCAGGCGCACCATGCCGGATGGCCACGATGAAGAGATCCCGCTCGATCAAGTGCATGCTGGCGACCGCCTAAGGGTCCGTCCCGGCGAGTCCGTGCCTGTGGATGGCGAGGTGCTGGAGGGGCGCTCATCCGTGGACGAGTCCATGGTGACCGGCGAGTCCATTCCCGTGGAAAAGGAGCCGGGTTCCAAATTGATCGGCGGCACTCTGAACGGCACCGGCGGCCTTGTCCTGCGCGCCGACAAGGTGGGCTCGGACACCATGCTGAGCCGCATCGTGCAGATGGTTGCCGAGGCGCAACGCAGCCGCGCCCCGATCCAGGGCCTGGTGGATGTGGTGGCGAGCTACTTCGTTCCCGCGGTCGTTGCCATCGCCATCTTGTCCTTCATCACCTGGTCGGTCTGGGGACCCGAGCCCTCGCTAGCCTACGGCCTGATTGCGGCGGTGTCCGTGCTCATCATCGCCTGTCCCTGCGCACTCGGCCTGGCGACACCGATGTCGATCATGGTCGGCGTTGGCCGGGGCGCCCAGGAAGGTGTGCTGATCAAGAACGCGGAGGCGCTGGAACGCTTCGAGAAGGTCGATACCCTGGTGGTGGACAAGACCGGCACGCTGACGGTCGGAAAGCCGAAGCTCACGGCCATCAGGCCTGTAGGCAGTCTCGACGAACAAAGCCTCCTGAGCGCCGCGGCAAGCCTCGAGAAGGCCAGCGAGCATCCTTTGGCCGCCGCCATCCTGGCGGCCGCGAAGGAGAAGGGAACCGTCGCCAAGGACCCGACCGACTTCGCTTCGGTGACCGGACAAGGTGTCACCGGGACCGTGGATGGTCAGCGGGTGGCCTTCGGGAACGCCAAACTGATGCGGGCGGAGAAGGTGGATCTCTCAGAGATGGAGGCCATTGCCGAGCGTTTCAGGCGCGAAGGGGCAACCGCGATGTACATCGCCATCGGGGGGGCTCCCGCAGGCGTCGTGGCCGTCGCCGATCCCATCAAAGAGAGCACAGCCGCCGCACTGGCGGCATTGAAAGCTGACGGTGTGCGCGTCGTCATGCTCACCGGCGACAACCGCACCACGGCCGCAGCAGTTGCCCGCCGGCTCGGGCTGGATGACTTCGAGGCGGAGGTCAGCCCCGAGGACAAGTACGAAGTCGTCCGGCGTCTCAAGAATGAGGGCCGGGTCGTGGGCATGGCGGGAGACGGTGTCAACGACGCGCCTGCCCTGGCCGAGGCGGACGTCGGCATTGCCATGGGAACCGGGACCGACGTGGCGATCCAGTCCGCAGGGATAACCCTGGTGAAGGGCGACCTCGCTGGAATTGCGCGCGCCAGGGCGCTCAGTCGGGCCACGATGCGGAACATCCGGCAGAACCTGTTCTTGGCCTTTGTCTACAACACGCTCGGCGTTCCGGTTGCCGCAGGCGTTCTCTACCCGGTCTTCGGGCTGCTACTGAACCCGATCATCGCCGCGGCGGCCATGGCCCTGAGCTCGGTGTCGGTCATCGCGAATGCGCTCCGCCTGCGCGTGGCGGCGATCCGCTGAGGGAGTTATCCATGGGCGGCATCCCATTTCCCGATATCGACCCGGTCGCCCTTGAGATCGGACCTCTGGTAATCCGCTGGTATGCGCTGGCCTATCTTGCGGGCTTCCTGCTCGGCTGGCGGTATGCGATGCGGCTGGCCCGAACCAAGCCGGGCCAGCCCACGGCTGACGATATGGACGATTTTCTGACCTGGGCGATCGTCGGCGTGATCCTGGGCGGCCGTATCGGCTATGTGCTGTTCTATGACGTCTCCAGCTACGTCGAGGAGCCGCTGCGCATCCTAATGGTCTGGAAGGGCGGCATGTCCTTTCATGGTGGACTGCTCGGGGTTACCGCGGCAGGACTGATCTTTTCACTGCGCCGCGGCATCCATCCGCTGGCACTAGGAGACGTGCTGGCGGTTGTTGCGCCCATCGGTCTACTTTTCGGGCGCATTGCCAATTTTGTGAACGGAGAGCTATACGGCCGAGTAACGGATGTTCCCTGGGGCGTGGTCTTCCCCCACGGAGGTCCGCTCGCCCGCCACCCGAGCCAGCTGTACGAGGCGCTCCTGGAAGGGCTTGTGCTGCTGATCGTCATGGCCGTTTTGGCCCGACGCCCGGCACTCCGGGAGCGTAACGGCTTCCTGACCGGAGCTTTCCTGACGGGCTACGGATTGAGCCGGTTCGCCGTCGAATTCTTCCGCGAACCCGACGCGCAGCTTGGATTCCTCTTTGCGGGAACTACCATGGGACAGCTGCTGTCAATACCGCTGATTCTCATCGGTCTGGTTCTGATCCTGGTGGCGAAATCACCGATCGAAGATCGCCAGACCAGGGTGGGTGTCCACAGGAATGCGCGATAGCTGGCGGGATCGCACTTACCATGCCGAAGCTCATCCACCCACCCCGTGCCGAGGTGCGGTGCGGCCATGAGGTCCGCTCTCGGCGGAAAGGGCGCCAGACGGCACCGGGAAGGGCCATGAACCTCCGGATTCAGAACCTGCGGTCGGATCGGAAGCGGGACTGATCGCTGCCCGTTTTCATATCCCCCGGGGGGCTGGCGCAATCCCTGTTCTGGCATGGCTCTGCCCTGATGTTCAACACTCGCGAGGACCCGGATGGACCAGTTTTCTGAAGCGCTTGTCACTGCCGCGGGCATGCTCTGGAAGTCATTGTGGGCCTTGATCTTCGGGTACATCATCTCGGCAGGCATTCAGGTCCTCGTGACGCGCCGGCAGATGGCGCGGGCGTTGGGGGAGAGAAGTGTCCGGCAGACCGGGCTTGCCGCGCTGTTCGGGTTCATCTCCTCCTCCTGCTCCTTCGCCGCGCTTGCGGCGTCCCGCTCCGTGCTGGCCAAGGGAGCGCATCCCGTAAACTCTATTACCTTTCTGATCGCCTCGACGAATTTGGTGATCGAGCTCGGGATTGTGCTCTGGGTGTTGCTCGGCTGGCGCTTCACCTTGGCCAACTTTCTGCTGGGCATCATTATGATCGTTTATGCCCACCTGCTGACGCGAATATGGCTGCCGAAAAAGCTCAGCGAAGAAGGGCGTCGCAAAGCCGAGGCCACGCAAAAGGCTGAGGAAGGCATGGGCGGGGGAGAGATCAAGGGCGGCTGGAAGGAGAAGTTGTCCTCAAGAGCAGGTTGGGAGCAGATCTCCGCTGCGTTCTTCATGGAATGGGGAATGGTCTGGAAGGAGATCCTGATCGGATTCACGATAGCCGGGTTCATCTCGGTGTACGTGCCCCAGGAGGTGTGGAACGCGCTGTTCATCAAGGGGGACGGGGATAACTCAGGGCTTCCCTTCTGGGCAGTCTTGGAAAATGCTGCGATTGCTCCTGTTGTTGCGTTTTTTACTTTCATCGGCTCCATGGGGAATGTCCCTCTCGCAGCCATGCTGTGGTCTCGTGACGTCAGTTTCGGCGGGGTCATGTCATTCCTGGGCGCCGACCTCGTTGCCGCTACTGTCATCTGGGTCCACGTCAAATATTACGGCTGGCGATACGCTGCCTACCTGTCGGGACTGCTGTATCTGTGCATGGTCGCTGCCGGGCTGACTGTGCACTACCTGTTCGCCGCAGTTGGAGCCATTCCATCAGAGCGGCCTGCGCTGAGCGAAATGGTCCGCTTCGGAATCGACCATACTTTCTACCTGAACCTTGTCTTTCTTGCGTTGGCAGCAGCTCTGGCGTGGCTGCATTTTTGGGGTGGCCGCTCTCGTGCGGGCAGAACAGCGTAGCCGCTCTTCGGCGTTCGTCTGCGGCAAGAGGGCGTTTAGTGGTTTTGCCTGCGCCAGTCGCGGAGCAGCTTGAATGCAACCGGCAGAAGGGTAATGCCACCTACGAGAACGGCGACGAGCAGCATGCGGTCGGATTCGGCTTCAATCAGGTGCTCACCGAAATAGGCTAAAGCGAAACTGATCGGCACCACGCCCGCGAGGGTCGCCAGGGCAAAGCGCAGGAACGACAGGGGTGACAGACCGGCAGCGTAACTGACGGCGTCGAAGGACAGAAAAGGCACCAGTCGGCTTGCGAACACGACACCCATCAGGGCGGCCTGCGACCGCTCCTTCTTCAGAAAGGACAGGCGGCCATCCAGCTTGCGTTCCACCGCCTCGTATCCCAGCCAACGGGCAATGCCAAACGCGATCAGCGCTCCGGCTTCCGCGCCCAGCACGATCCATACCGTTCCCCAGACAGGGCCGTACGCGGCACCCGCGGCCAGCGCGATCGGCCCGCTGGGAATTGGGCTCATCACGATGGCGAGAACCATCAGGGCGATGACGATCAGCGGCCCCCAAACGCCCAGTTCGAGGATGAACTGCTGCAAGTCCGCCCTGTTGCTGAGCACGAAGAGGTATCCTGATTCCCGCAGGAGCCAATACGCTCCACCAAGTAGAAGCAACATCGCCAGCGCGAGAATGACCTTACGTCTCGACAAACAGGAATACTCCGCATTGAGGCAATCTGCTCACCAGCTCCCGGCGTCGGCGCGACAATCAGGGCGTTTGTCTTGCAGACAACAGTCTGAACCGACTGGCAAGCAGCCGGTTCCATCAATATTTGCCTTGGCGGCACGGCGATCATTTTCTACGGCCTCTGTTGGGAGGGCGGTTGATCACCGGCTAGAAGTCGAAATGGAAATTGTGGGCTCAGTATTCCTGGCCATGACAGTGCTGATGGCATCCGCCATGCCCGCCACTGTCGTCGCCCCGGCATCTGTACCGCGGTTGCCGTCGCAGCCTCCAGGGCAAACCATGATGCCGGGCGGCATGATGATTTGATCCTGAAGGAGCAGACGACACAACCGACAGCGCTCAGTGCGATGCGCCATCAGAGACGTGCACCTCAACCTCGACTTGGCCGCTCTCAAAGGTGAGCATCAGCGGCACTCGGTCGCCAGTAGTGAGGGGCTCCTTCAGCCCTTTGAGGAGCAGGTGCCGCGCCCCAGGGCGCATGGCGATCGGAGCCCCCGGTGGAAGCGCCAGAGCCTCCACCGGGGTGACGTTCCCCCTGAGGGTATCTTGAATGATCACGCGGTCGGCAGCAGGCGACGTGGCATGAAGCAGGCGGTCGGGCTCTCTTCCGCCATTGATGAGCGGAAAGAACACGGACACCTCCGATCCGTCGGATGGTTCGGCCCAGGGGTGGCCAATCATCACCGCTCCGGTCTTGTAGCTGTGCGCGACAGCCGGTACAGCCGCGGCGGTGATGAAAATGGCCGCCAGTGACGAAATGAGCGTTCGGCGGTTGGCAAACATGCGTTGCTTTCCTGTTTCAGGGTTCTGGAGAGGGCTGCACCCCGGCTTGCGCTGCACGGGGCACGGTCTTGCAGGGGGTGATCATGTCGGCAGACGACAGATCAAATGAAAAGCTCGACGGCTTGATCCAGCAGGCACTTGAGTGCGCCTGCGATCTCGGCGACCTGGACACCGCCGATCACCTGCTGACGGCCTTGGAGCAGCGTGCAGGGCGTCGGGGGGGTGGCGAGATGCGCCCCTCCCTGTCCTCCGCGTACAGACATCTGGCCGCGCTGAAAGGCGCATCATAGCGGCAGGCCGTGCATTGACGGCATCATCGGCTCTGAAAGAGCGACAGGAACCGGTCGAGAAGGCCGGGCTTCCCGGTCAGCGCCTCAAGATGGGTGACCGCGTTCTCAGGCTCGAACTCCAGCCCATGATACCGCGCCCGGACCTTGCCGGTCGGATCGATCAGGTGCATGACCGCGGCATGCATCTGCATGCCGTCCTCCATCGGCATGAAGGACACCCCGAAGCTCTCAGCCAGTGCGCGGGTTGCGTCGGGCTGCCCGGCGCCGCTGGAGAGCAAAGTCGCGTTGGCCGAATCGAGACCGTGGGCGCGGGCGAACCCCTCCAGGATCTCCGGCGTATCCCGGACCGGGTCCGTCGTGATCGCCACGAACTCCACCCTGTCCTTGAGCGGACCGGCATTCACCAGCTGCTGCACCGCCGCGATGCTGTCGGTATGCAGCGGGCAGACGTCCGGGCAGTTCGCATATATGAACCAGAGGACAACCGCCTTGCCCTGGAAGTCATCCAGGCTGACCGGCTTGCCCTCAAGGTCGAGCAAGGCGAAACCCGGCGCCGGCCGATCCACGAGCTCGGCGTAATGTTCGATGTCGGCCAGATGCCCGGCGTGCCCCGCATGCGGGTCGGCAGCGGCCGTGCCCGCCAGTCCAAAGGCGGCAATCAGCAACGCGGCGGCGAAAAGGGTCTTCATGTCGGTGTGCTCCAGAATGGAAGGTCAGCGATCGGCCCCGGCCCACCGCTGGCTGATGCTGCGCTGGCGCGCCTGGATCTCCGGCGGCCATGTGCTCTTGATGAAGGTTAGGACGGCCTGCATCTCCTCGGCCGAGAGGACCCCGGAGAAGCCTGGCATGTCGCTCTCGTAATCGCCGGGCACGAAGGCTCCCGGACCTTCAGCGATGATTCCGAGCAGGACAGTGTCGGGATGATGCCAGGTATGCCCCGTCTCATCGTGCGGGGGTGCTGGAAGACGCCCGTCCGGCCTACGCGACCGCCAGTCCGGCTGGCCCTCGAGGTTTTCCCCGTGGCACGCTGCGCAATGCTCGGCGTAGATCGCAGCACCTCGGGCGATCTCGGCGGCATCCGACCGGGCAGCCGGGCCGCTCTGCACCCCATTCCAGGCAAGGATGCCCGCCACGACCAGGACCAAGCTGGTGCCGACGATCAGAACCGATGTTCGTTTCATCACCGGGCCTCCTCGGATGGGCTCGGTCCGCGTTCCACCGCGACGACATCGCCGCCTCGCTCCACCGCACCGGCCGTGTCCAGGGCAGTAAGCACCCGCTCCGCGGTCAGAAGTTCCGGCAGCACGATGCCGCGCGGTGCGCCCGGGCCATAGACGATGTTGAAGGGAATGCCGTAGCGGTCGTGCCGCGCCAGGAACCCGGCGATCCGGGGATCCGGATTGGTCCAATCCGCCTGCATCGCGACAACGGTCCCGGCCCGGAGGGCGGATGCGACCTCCGGCTGCTCGAGCACCAGCGACTTGTTGGCGATGCAGGTGATGCACCAGTCGGCGGTGACATCGACAAAGACCGTCCTGCCCTCAGCGACAAGCCGCGGGATGGCCGCCTCGTCGAAGGCGGACCAGTGCAGGCCGGGCGCGGACCGCACGGCCGTCCCCGGCCCGGAGACGGCCGGTAGAACGGTCCCCGCCACCAGCAGCAGGGGGATGGCCACCAGGGCCGGACGGTAACGCCGCTGGACCCGCGCTGCAACGGCGACAGCCGCGACAGCGGCCGTCAGCGCTGTTCCAATGCCAAGGGCGAGTACCGCCGACGTCTGTGCCGCCAGGATGGTGAGGAGCCAGACAGCGGTCGCCGCCAGCGCGGCAGCCAGGATGAGCCTCAGCTTGGCCATCCACCGGCCCGGTCGCGGCAGAAGCTCGACCAAGCCGGGAAAGAGCGCGACGGCAAGATAGGGCAGTGACAGCCCGAGCCCCAGACTGGCGAAGATGGCGAGGATCTCCAGCGGGCCGCGGGCGAAGGCGAAGCCGATCGCCGTTCCGAGGAACGGCGCCGAACAGGGGGTCGCCAGCAGGGTCGCGAAGGCGCCGGTCGCGAAATGGCCGGCCATGCCGTCTCCGCCCGCCTGTCCCATCCTGGTGGCGATTGCCGCGGGCAGTCGGAATTCAAAGGCGCCCGCCATATTGGCTGCGAAGATGATCACGGCGGCCGACATCACGATCAGGAACAGGGGCTGCTGGAACTGCATGCCCCAGCCGATCTCGGCCCCAGCGAGCCTGAGCCCCACGAGGATGCCTGCCAGCGCCAGCATGGATGTAAGGACGCCCACGGCCGTGACGAGGAAGCCGACGCGGATCTGGCGGTGTTCCCGGCCCTGCTGGCCGAGGACCGACATCAGCTTGAGCGACAGAACAGGCAGCACACAGGGCATAAGGTTCAAAATCAACCCGCCAAGCAGGCCCAGGGCGATCATGGGCAGCAATTCGGCCGTCCACGAAGACGACCTGGCGAGGGATGCCGCGGTCAACCGATGTTCCGCAGCCAGGGTTTCGTCGAGTACCGTGATCGTGACCGGCTCGCCCGGCAGCGTCACCGCATCCGGACCGGACACGATCGGCAGCTCGGCCCGCAGACCACCGGCCACGCGATCGACAACGGGGGGCCCGAAGGACCATCGCTCGCTCTCCACGATGAGGTCCGGACTTTGAAGAAGGGTCGTAGAGGCGACGTCCACGACCAGGCGGGGATCATCTCCGGCGCGGACGGCAGCACCCTGGACGGAAATGCCCGAGGATCGGCCATCATCGGGAACACGCGCCCTGTACCGCGCGATCAGGCCCGCGGCCGCCGGGTCGATGCCGGCAGTGCCGGGCGGAAGGTCCAGGGAGAGACTCAGCGTGGTCGGGACGCAGACATCGCTGCACACCAGGATGTCGGCGGTTCCGCGCAGCGCCACCGGCTCACCGGGTCGCTCGACCTCAAGCTCGAGAGGGAAAACGACCTCGTCCGTATAGCCGAAGGTGTCGATCCCGAACAGCGAGAACCGGTGCGGGGCCGGCCATTGCATCCGCACCCCCGCCACATTCCCCGAGGCCGACCAGTCGATCGTGGGCGGGGTGCCTGCATCCCCGGGGGACCGCCAGTAGGTCTTCCAGCCATCCGCCAGCTCCAGATGCAGCCCGGCCGGGATGCGCTCCAGCTGCCCCGTGGCATCGACGGAGGCGACGAGGCGGCCGCGGATCGCGTCTTCCGCCGCCCAGGACCCGGCCGCAGCCGCAGCCAGGCTCGGGATGAGCAAGCCCGCCAGAAATCCCGCGGCCGCGCTCATTGCTGTCCGGGAGAATCGTGAACCGAACATAAGAACAACTCCGATCGGAGCGGACCGGCGGGCCTGCGGCATCGCAGGCCCGCCGCTCGTGCCTTACTCCGTGACGTAGAGCGAGGTGGAGCCGTCGGCCTTGAAGGCATAGATCTCGAACGGCGCCAGCTTCGGGCCCTCCATGCCCGGCGAGCCCAGGGGCATGCCGGGCAGTGAGATGCCCTTCACCTCGGGGCGCTCCTCGAGCAGCTTCTTGATGGTGGTGGCGGAGACATGCCCCTCGACGACATAGCCATCGACCAGGAGCGTGTGGCACCCGGCGAGTTCCGGCGGCACGTTCTGCTGCTGCTTGATCAGCGGCAGGTCGTGGGAGGGGACGACCTTCACCTCGAAACCATTCTCCCGCAGATGCTTGGCGTGCCCTTCGCAGCAGCCGCACTGGGGGTTTTTGTAGAGGATAGCCTCCTTGCCGCTCTGCGCGAAGGCAGCGGTCGGGGAGAGAAGGGCGAGCGACAGGGCGATGGCGGACAGGATACGCATGGGTTCTGTTCCTTTTCGGTGCTGGGGCGCGGCTCAGGCCACGCGGATAGCGCTCATCATTCCGGCGGCCTGGTGTTCCAGGATGTGGCAGTGGAACATCCAGTCCCCGGGGTTGTCGGCCACGAAGGCGATCTCGATCCGCTCGCGGGGGGATAGAAGGACGGTGTCCTGCCATTCCCGGTAGCGCGTCGGCTCGCCGTTCCGGGACAGCACCCGGAAGGTGTGGCCATGCAGGTGCATGGGATGGTGCCAGACCGTGTCGTTCGCGACGGCGATGACGCAGGTCTGGTTGCGCTTCAGGGTGAAGATCGGGTCCATGACATGCCCCTGGGCGTGGTCATGGGTGACCCCATTGATGGCCCAGGCCATGCCGTGGCGCGTCATGCTGCGCATGTCGGTCATTCGGCCATGCACCATGGCGCCCGCCATCATGCCCATCATGCCGCCGCCGAGCGTCACCGCGTGCCGGACGGCGTTGGCGAGATCGGGTTCGGCAACCGGGTTGGCGGGCAGCCGCACCGGGGCGTCCGAACCTGCGCTGCGCAGCGGAGGTTCGGCGCCGTAGGCCAGATCCGCCAGGCGGTAGGCCAGGCCCTCATAGAAGTCGTCGACGACTTCGGTGCGCGCGTTCGGCCCGCCTTCCATGTCCAGCACCAGGTCGATCCGCTGGGCCGGCGCCAGGACAACACGGCCGTCGGCGGGCTCATGCGGCTCAACGCCATGCCCGTCGATTGCAATGATGCGAGGGCTGTGGCCCTTGAAGCGGAGCCCGAAGATCCGGCCGTTGGCGGCATTGATCAGGCGCAGCCTGACCCGTTCACCCGCCCGGACCGGGACCTCGTCCACAACCCGCCCATTGATCGTGACGGTGTTGCCGACCCGGCCGGCATGGGACATGTCCATGAAATTGCCGAAGTCGTTGCTGATCGAGGCGTCCTCGAGCAGGCGCCAGTCGTCGAGCACCCAGGTGACATCCCGGTCCACCTGGATCGGGTCGCGCTCCTCTACGATGAGCGGGCCATAGAGTCCGCGGCCCACCTGCACATGGCTGTGATGGTGCGGGTGGTACCAGAAGGTTCCGGCATCCACGGCATCGAACTCATACAGGAAGGTCTCGCCCGGGGCGATCGGCTTTTGGGTCAAATGCGGGACGCCATCCATGGCATTGGGTGTGCGGATTCCGTGCCAGTGAACGGTGGTCTCCTCATCCAGGCTGTTGGTCACGACGACGCGCAGCCGGTCGCCCTGGCGGATCCGGATTTCCGGTCCGGGGACGCGACCATTGTACGCCCAGACAGCGGTCTGGGGACGATCTGGCCCTACCACCGACGCCGTGCCGGGGCCGGCATTCAAGTGAATGGTCGCGTTGCTTTCGGCGGCGAACAGGTTGGCCCGTGGAAGCACGAACCCGGCTGCGAGACCGCCCCCGGCCAGGAGCAGGCGTCGGCGGCTCAGCGGCCGCGACGGGGAAAGGGTGGACATGATTTCCTCGTATCCATATGCGATCGGGTGCCGTGGGTTGCACGGACAGCCGGACAGCAGGCAGGCCATCGGCCTGCCACGACGGCTCCGGTCAGCCCTGCCGAAGCAGGCCGACCGACTGCGTCAGATGGATCTCGGAGGATAGGGTTCGGGGTCGAGGCGGATCCCGCCGGGCATCCGCGTGGGCTGCCCAATTTCGGTCGCATGCCTGAACGTGCCGGCGGCGACTGAACCCGGTAGGAGACCAGGCATCAACATGCAGGCCTTTGCGCAGGCCGCCATGCTCATGGACATCTCATCCATGGCATCGCAGTCGGGACAGCCGGTGTCCGCGTTGACGCTCATTGCCGGGGCGGCAACGGCGCCGGCTTGCGATGCCGCCATCCCGGGCATGGACCAGCCCGCCCCGCCGACAAGCGCGAGGACGAGCATCAGGGAAAGAAGGCGGCGGACCAGCGTCATGAAAAGAGTATGGGACTTTGGTGGCCCGAAGCCAAGCTTTTAGCCGTGAAGTGCTTTCGGCGGTCCCAGTCCCCAGGCGAACGCATCCCCTCAGCCCAGGAGGGATTCCAATCGATGACCTTAGTCATTGCAACGGGCCCTGGAACACCTTGCGGACCCGACACTATCCTGGATCGGTGGGCAGGGCGTATCGCCATATGAGCAGAAGACGCAGCAATCCCCGGCCTTCGCGCGCAGAAGCGTCCCACAACCCATGCAGTCGTAGAAGAACTGGCACGCATCCGTCGGCATGGTCTCGGTTTCCCGGTGTCCGCACCGTGGACAGGTCAACGTTGATTCGAGCTCCTTCGCCGCTTGGGTCATGTCATCCCCTCGCCCAGGTGGCAACGGTCTGCACGACGGCGGCCTCGTTGCTGGCGGTCCAACCTGCGCCCAGCAGCAGCACGGTCGCGGCTGTCAGAAAGCTGAGGGTGATCCAGCGGCGGCCAGCACTGGGTTTACATGCCCCGGTGGCAACGCAGACCACGGACGGGCGCCGCGATGCCCTGAGAAACAGCGCCCAGCTCCCGGCAAGAAGCAGGCCCGCTGCGAGGAAGATCTCGGTCCTGTAGACGGCGAGCCCAAGCAGGGGAGCGAGACCGGCACCGCCAAGCCCGACACCGGCGAAGAGCAACGGCAGGGCGCAACACGAGGCGGCACCGAGGGCACCCATGCCGGCGACCGCGGCGATTCCGGACAGTATGGTTGCCTCCTTGCCGTCCCGGACTGCCGTTTCGTTCGAAGCTGGCTGCATGGCATTGTCTTTCAATCACAACTGAGCCATCGTGCATCCTGTAGCGACTATAGAATCAAGCTCAAATAGCTGCCGCGTTTGCCCTTACAGCATGCTACCGATGTCGGACGCCCCGGTCGGGTAGGCGAACATCGTGGCTTTCACGTCGTCCGCCGTCAGACCGTGGCGGATGGCCAGGGCGAACAGGTTGATCACCTCGTCAGCGTGGGGTCCGACCAGATGAGCCCCGAGGATGCGTCCGCTGTCCTCATCGACCAGCACCTTGTGTCCATAGACGGGCTCGGCCTCGCGCAGGGCCGTGAACCAGCCGGGCGTCAGGGCCTTTGCCAGTCGGAACCGTAGCCCCTGCGCTCGGGCCTCATCTTCCCGGAGACCTGCGGCTGCGATCGGCGGGAAGGTGAAAGCGACACTCGGAACGCCGCGGTAGTCCGGCTGGCGGTGGTTGCCCTCCAGGATGTTGGCGGCGACCACCTTGGCGTCGTGGCTCGACACCGGCGTCAGTGGTGGCCCCACCTGCGCCATGTCGCCCGCCGCATACACCGCCGGATTGGAAACACTTTGCAAGAACCCATTCAGCTTGAGGCGATTACCCGACGTCTCGATCCCGCCGGCATCCAGGTCCAGTCGGCGGAGCGCAGGCACCCGCCCGGCGGCATGGATAGCCAGGTCCGCCCGGACCTCCAGAGGCCCGTCCGGGGTCATGGCGCGAACGCGACAGCCGCCTGCCGGATCAAGCTCGACTTGCCGGACTTCCGCATCGGTCCGCACGTCGATTCCGACCGCCTCGAATCCCTCCATGAGCCAGGACACCAGGTCCGCGTCGAACTGGGGCAACATCCGCGAGCCGCGCTGTAGAATGGTGACCTTGGCGCCGGCGCGGGCGGCGATATGGGCGTATTCGGCGGTAATGTAGCCACCGCCGACCAGGACGATCCGCTCCGGCAGTTTCTCCAGGTTCAAAAAGTCATCGCTCGTGGCGAGGTACTCTTCGCCGGGAATGTCCAGTCGCGCCGGCTCGGCGCCGGCCGCCAGCAGGAGATGTCCGAAGGTGAGTTCCCGACCGTCAACCTCCACCCTGTCGCGCCCGGTGAGGCGCGCATGGCCGTGCCAAGTGGCGATGCCCTTGTCGGCATACCGGCGTTGGTGTTTGCCCGGCACCGGGTCCGTGAAGCTGCGCTTGTGCGCCACCAAGGAGGGCCAGTCGATGCAAGGATCGCCGGCGATGCCGCGGCCCTGCATGCGTCGCGCGATGTCCACGGCCTCCGCGCCTGCGCGCAGCATTTTTTTGGGGTCGCAGCCGCGCAAGGCGCACGTACCGCCATAGGGCCGCTCATCGATAACGGCTACGCTGCGGCCAGCAGCCCGCACGCGGGTGGCGGCCACCATCGCAGCCGTACCGGCTCCGACCACTACCAGGTCGTACTGTTCTGCCATCGAGGTTCTCCGCTGTCGTCGACAGGATAGGCGGTTGCAAGCTGGCCTGGAGCGCCTACCTGTTGAGGATAGGACCTGTAGCCGCTACAGGTTCAAGGGGAGAGGAGCAACGATTTGGGAGGTCCTGTGGCACATGCGGGTGGGGGGTTGTCGATCGGGACCTTGTCCCGGCAGTGCGGCGTCCACATTGAGACAATCCGGTATTATGAGCGGATTGGGTTGGTGCCCGTTCCTGACCGCACCGCCGGTGGACACCGTTCATACGGGCCTCCGCATGTCCAACGGCTGGAATTCGTCCGCAGGGCACGCGATCTTGGCTTCACGCTCGACGAGATCCGGGCTCTGTTGGGCTTGGCGGAAAGCGATCAGCCCTGTGCGGATGCCCGGCAGGTTGCCGCCCGCCATCTTGAAGACGTTCGGGGAAAGATTGCGGCTTTGCAGAGAATGGAGCGTGTTCTGGCCGGCATGGTGGATCTGTGCGACGGGGAAGGTCGTGAATGTCCTTTGATCGACGCTCTGACCAGCCGCCGCACTGATCCATGAGGTGGACGAGCGCCGCAAGACGGAGGAGGCGCTGCGCCAGAGCGAGAAACTGCAGGCTCTGGGTCAACTGACCGGCGGCATCGCGCACGATTTCAATAATCTGCTCCAGGTTGTGCATAGCGGTGTCGAGCTCTTGCGCCGTGGCAAAGAGGGTCCGGTCGAGCGACGGGCCATGTTCCTCGATTCCATGGCTCAGGCCGTAGAGCGCGCCAAGGAATTGACCGGCCAGCTACTGACTTTCTCCCGCCGGCAGGCACCCAAGCCGCAGGTCTTCAATCTTAACGAAAGACTGCTCGGCATGGCCAGACTGCTCGACCGCACGCTCGGGCCCAAGATCACCGTGCGTACAGAGCTTGCTGCTGATCTCTGGCTGATGTAAAAGCCCTGTTTGGCGCTGCCATGGCAGATTTAGGACACTGCCCCTACGGGTTGATGCAGCCTCGGCGCATCTGTTCCGTTCTGCGTGGGTGCACAAACCCTAGGGAGCCCGCATTCGCAGGCACAGCTGGGACAGTGGCTCATTGAGGGTAGAAGCGGGCCGCGTAACATTGAGGAAGGGCTTATCTGGTTGAAGCGGAGTGCCGGCTTCGGCTGTCGAGGCGCCATGATGCGCCTTGCAGAATTCTACCGTGAGCCGCCGGATCCAGAGCGTAAGGACCTTACTGTGGCCATGCAGTTTGCGCTGTTGGCGGTGGAGCATGCGGGACGATCCGAGTGGTCCTATCACCTGCAGAGCGCCCGCAAGTTGGCAAACGAAATCCGCAAAAGGCTCTCGCCAGCGGAAGAGGCGGAAGCAGTAGAAGCAGCCTCCCAGTTTGCGGTGGTTCCCCATGAGGATTGTACCGCGTCGTGAGGGTGGTACTTGGCCGAGCGACCGGCCCATAAAAGGGCGACTTTCCAGGAGCTGCTATTCAGCAGCCCAAAGAGGCCGATTGGTTTTAGTCATGCGGCTACGGCCAGAATCTGTTGCTTAGCATAGTAGCGCTCCTCGGCTTCCGCGGGCGGGATGTTCCCAATGGGCCCCATCAGGCGTCTGTTGTTGATCCAGTCGACCCATTCCAGGATGGTGAGTTCTACCGCCTCCATGCTGCGCCAGGGACCGGGCCGGTGGATCATTTGCCGTTGACAGTCCCCCGCCTCGAAGATGCGGTCCCACACCCCAATCTTCGCCCAGCGGCGGAAGCGGCTGGCGCAGGTCGTTGCCGGACCATAGCGCTCGGGGATATCGGCCCAGGGCGAGCCAGTCCTGAGGGCTCTGTTGCAAAATCTGACTGGAACCGCGTGAGGCCAGCTTTCGGCATGGCTGCCCAGGTCAAGCGGCCTGGAGCTCGAGGTGCTGGTTGATGAACTGGGAGGCCTCGGTCAGCGCGCAGGGGCCGAGCCCGAAAGCTCGCTCAACCAGGCGGGCCTCGCCGCGCATGTCGCGGGTGAGGTTGAAAGCGCCTGCCTGCCCTTTGCGCAAGGCGCGCATCACCTCGAAGCCCTTGATCGTGGCGTAAGCGGTTTTCAGCGTCTTGAAGCCCCGCACGGGGCGGATCAACTGCTTGAGCTTGCCGTGGTCGGCCTCGACGACGTTGTTCAGGTACTTCACCTGCCGGTGCTCCGTGTCCTCGGGACATTTGCCCTCGGCCTTCAATGCCACCAGCGCCGGCCCATAGGTTGGCGCCTTGTCGGTATTGATGACCATCGGCTTCTCCCACGGCTTGAGGCCGTTCAGCGCCTTTCCGAGGAAGCGCTTGGCCGCGGCGGTGTTCCGGGCCGACGAGAGATGGAAGTCGATGGTGTTGCCGTACTTGTCGACGGCCCGGTACAGATAGGCCCACTTGCCGCCGACCTTCACATAGGTCTCGTCGACCCGCCAACTGGTCGACCGTGGGCAGCGCCACTGCCAGCGCAGCCGCTTCTCAATCTCCGGCGCGTACGTCTGAACCCAGCGGTAGATGGTGGTGTGATCGACCACGACCCCGCGCTCGGCCATCATCTGTTCGAGGTCGCGGTAGCTGATCCCGTACCGGCAGTACCAGCGCACCGCCCACAGCACGATCTCACCCTCGAAATGGCGGCCTTTAAAGTCCGACACGTCTCAGCCCCCTCGCTCGATCGCGTCATTCCACCGGATGCCGGCCAACTTTACAACAGAGCCGTCCCCGAGACCTGGTCCTCGAAAATCTGTTCGCAGCCCGCCACCTTCAGAGCCCGGTGCTGAAGGTCGAGGTTCTGATCTTCCGTCGAGACGCGCGCATACCCTACCAACATTGGTAGGGGCCGATGAATGAAGGCATGGGTTCCTCGCTTTCGAGCCCCTATTTTGAGACTGCGTTTTGAGACGCGCAAGCCACTGAAATCGCTTGTCCCCAGAAAACGTCTCTAAAGGGAACCATTTTGAGACGAGCCGGGCGCCGGGCGAGCCTGTTAAGCCCGCGTGAGAGTAGTTTCCGCTGCTAGGAATTGTTCTCTGACGGGGAGGCCGCAGCCGTCCGGCTACTGCTGAACAGATATTTGACGAGGGCGGCGGCAGAAAGAACCAGCACGACAAGAGCGAGCAGCGAAAACAGCCCCATCCCCCACATCATTTCCCCGCACATCATGTCATACATCATCCTGCCCTTTTTCTAAAATTATTATATTTGGTCCATTTGTTTTATTAGCGCCAGTATTTATACCATAATGCGCAGTAAAGGTCTAATTTTCGCAGAAACATCTACATGCTCAACCGCCGGAACCGCCCTGTGCAGCCTGTCCGAAAGGTTGAACCCAGAAGACGATTACCGCCACGAAGGCGGCATAGACCACAGGAAGCGCAAATACCTGCCAGCGTTTGAAGCCAGACTCACGCCCGCCCCACCAAATAAACGCCGCATACAGGGCTGGCATGATCGCTACGAAGGCGAGCGTGACCCAGAATAGTTGCATGTTCTCGATTGGCATGCCGATGATCGTGAGCGGAATGAAGGCCAGCGTCATGGTTACTGCGTGATCGCCCATGACGCTTGTGACGCCGGACGTCACCTGCCCGCTACGAGCGACGTACCACGTTGCAAAAACTTCCGGCAGCGCAGCAACCGGCGCAGTGATGAAGAGCCCGCCGATGATTTTGGAAAGGCCGAGCGAGCCGACGATCTTCTCGGTCGAGAACACCGTGAAATAAGCCCCAATTGCCAGTGCCCCGATCCCTGCCGCCGCCAGCCACTTTTCCTTGCGCTTCCATTCAACGCCCTCGCCTTCCTTCCGCCCTCGCGCCAGCGCCTGGACGAGGTAGGCGAGATAACCGATGAGCAGAATCCAGCCGTCAATCGGCTGCAGTCCCCGCCATGGCGCAGGCAGCGTCACAAGGGCAAACAGGCCGACAATCGCGAGATAAGGCAGAGCCTGGACGGTGGCGGCCTGAGGATCGACCTGAAGCAGGCCCTCGCGCCGGTGCTCTTCATGGTTCCTGTGGCTGCTCTCTCCGCCGCCGATGCCCTTCTTGCGGGTGGCGAAATAGGCAACCATGATCATCATCGGGATCGCGAGCACATTGGAGCCGAGAAGCGCGCCGAGGCCAATGTCGCTCACACCCCGGATGGCGCTCGTGGTGTTGATGCCGATTTCAGGCGAAGCGGCAGCGAGGCCGACGAACGAACCGCCCGCCGCAACCGAAAATCCCCATTGGCGGCGGAGCTTCTTGAGCGGATCGGAAAGGTGTTCAGCGCCCCAATGTGCAAGCCATACCGCAGCAAGAAGAACCCCGCCCCAGACCGCAATCATGCTTCGCTCCCTTGCGAACCGGCAGGGTCAGGCCCGCCCCCGGCCTGCTTGCGCGTATCCTTGCGCATGCCATCGGCCAGAAGCAGGAGAGTCCCGCAGACGACCGCCACGTCAGCCAGGTTGAAGGCGGGCCAGTGGTAGGCTCCCAGATAGAAATCCAGAAAATCGGTGACAGCCTGATACCGGACCCGGTCCAGAATGTTGCCAAGTGCGCCGCCGATCACAAGCCCGAGGCCAGCGCCGGTCAGCCGCAGCGGCGTTCGCCACAGCCAGATCAGGAGGACGCCCACAATCGCAGCGGCAAGCAGGACCAGAGCCCACCAGGGCACCAGACCGCCGAGCATTCCAAAGCTGACGCCATCGTTGCGTACAAGAACGAGGTTCATGACCGGCAGGACTTCGACACCGCCTGCAAGGCCCGGTGAATTCAGAGCGAGCGCCTTGGTGCCCTGATCGAGAGCAAACGCCGCCGCAGCACAGGCTATCCCGAGAACCCGTGCGCTCATGTGCTCTCCCGCAGGTCGGCATTCGCATCGCGGATGATCGACCACGAGGATTGCAGGAACAGCCCGGCGATCACCGCCGCCACGACGAGGTCAGGCCACGCCGTGCCGGTCCAGGCAACCAGACCCGCCGCGACAACGACGGCGGCATTGCCGATGGCATCGTTGCGACTGAAGAGCCAGACCGCCCGGACATTGGCATCGCCCGTCCGGTGCGGGATCAGCGCCAGTGCCGCGGCCACGTTGACGGCCAGCGCGATGATCCCGAAGAGCCCCATCAGCTCCGCCTCCGGCGGCTGCTGGACCAGAACGCGATATGCCGTGTTGCCCAGGACGCCGAGGCCGAGGACGCCCAGAAAGAGCCCCTGAATGAGCGCCGAGCGGGCGCGCCAGACCAGACTCCAGCCGATTGCGAGGATGCCGAGGAAGGTAATCAGCCCGTCCCCGAGGAAATCGAGCGCGTCCGCCTTGAGCGCCTGCGATCCCGAGATGAAGCCGCCGACCATCTCGATCAGGCCGTAACCGACATTGAGCACGATCACGATCCACAGCGCCCGCCTGTAAGCCGGGGTGATGTGGGAAAGGTCCTTCGGCAGATCGTCTATATCGCCTTCGGTTTGCGTATTTGGACCGTCCAGACGGTCGAGCTGGTAGCCGATGCCAGAGACGGCGCGTTCGACCTCCGGCAGCCGCGCGGCGGGATCGTCCAGCCGCAGCGTCATAATCTGCGTCGCGGTCGAAACCTTCACCTTCTCCACGCCGACAGAGCGCACCGCCTTCTCGATCTTGGCCGCGCAGGAGGCGCAGTCCATGCCAGTGACGCGGTAGCGCACTGCTTCGTCGTTGCTCTCTGAAACCGTCTGATCCATCGAGGGCCTTCCTTATGATCCGCGATCAATATATCATTGGCGACTGATATGTCGAGCACAACCCCCGCAGCACAGCAAGACCGCCGTTCCCTTGGCCTGCAAACAAAGCTGTTTCGCGGGCTCGCCGACCCATCCCGCCTCTCCATTCTCGAAGCCCTGCGGGCGGGGCCGCGTACAGTCGGGGAGATCGTGGCCGCAACCGGCCTGAGCCAGTCGAACACTTCAAACCACCTGCGCTGCCTCAGCGAGTGCGGGTTGGTTGCTGGCGAGCAGCGTGGCCGGTTTGTGCAGTACGCCCTAGCGGACCCGCGGATAAAGCAGCTGCTGGCGCTCGCCGATCAGCTGCTTGAAGGCGCGGCACAGGGTGTGGACCGATGCGAGAATTACGAGAACGGGTCCTCGACCTGACCAAAGGCAGCTTTCGCCGAGGCGCTGCCCCTCAGAACGGAATGTCGTCGTCCAGATCGTTGGCGGGCTTCTCGTCGGGGTTGCGCTTTGGATGAAGCGCCTCGATCTCCGGCGGCGCGGTCCAGTTGGTCTCGTCCATGTGATGCATGAGCGCCGTGTTCAGGTAGCCTTCCAGCTGGTTCTCAGCGGTTCCTTCCGGGTCCGCCTCCGCATGGAAGACAGCCCATTGCCGCGCAAACTCGTATTTGCGGCGATCCACGCGGAGCCTGACGAACGCCGTGCAACCGTCCTTGGAAAAGCGGGTGTCGGTGCGTTGATGCGGGGGCAATGTGGCTTCCTCCTCGGTTGGGGTTTCAAGGCTGCGGCAAGGCCATGACCAGCCATGCCGCCAAAGCCGCGAAGGTGGCGGCACCAGCCAGGACCAGCACCACCCGCAGGAAGGTTGCCGTCTTCGTTCCGCGCGGCAGCAACGTGCTCTCCGAGACGAAGTCCGGCAGCAGCCGCAAGGCGATCAGCGCCGAGAAAAGGGCGAAAAGCGAGGTGGCGATGCCCTGGCTTGCGGGGTGTGTCAGGAAGATCAGCAGGACTCTCCAAAACTCGTCGATGATCGCCATACTGATCCCTCTTCAGTCGAGCGGAGGATTGATGCCGGAGCTTTCCACCGGCTCCCGCGCCTTGCGCTCGTCGGCCTGTGCGGCCACCCAGAGCATCGCCTGGCGCACTTCGAACAGGGATTGCCGGTTCGGCCATTCCGCTCGGCAGAGCAGCACAACCTGCTCGGCCCCGCCCGCCCCGAACCAACCGATCAGACAATGCTGCTTTTCGATTTCCTTCAGCGTCTGTTGGCCCCTCTCCATCCTGGCCGCGCGCGCGAACTCCGCCTCGGGGTGGTCCTGGACGGTCAAATTCTGCATGCGCGAATACTGCCGTTCGATCTCCACCCGGCCCCTGCGCAAAACCCGTAGCCGGTCGCTGCCAAAATCCAGCTCGATCACGCGCGCGATAGCACCGGGCTGGACAGCCGCATGGCAGGCCATCCAGACCAGCCCGCCAAAGCCCGCGACCCCGACCAGCCAATGCGCACCGGCCCATTGCGCCAGCAGGCCGGACCAGACCCCGAGCGGGAACAGCAGCGTCACGACCGCGATAGCGCCGAAATGCATCAGACGCCGGACGCCGCCATATTCAAGATTGTCGAACGCGATCCTGTAAACCGGCCCGCCCGCGCCGGAATGGCGATACACCGCCAGGTGCGGGAAATCCTGCGCCGTGCTCACCCGCGTTCCGGCGGCAGGGCTCCCGGTCGCGGCGCTCATCGGCGCAGCTCCGCGAAGGCGTCGTGCCGGTCGTAGAAGGCGCGCTGCAGGATCATGGGCGCATAGCCCGCCCGGATCACGAGCTGGCGCAGCAGCGGATCGGCGCGGCTGAAGACGAGGGCGACTTCATCCGGTTCCAGAACAGGAGTTGTGCGCGGCGCGTAGCTTTCGCCTGTCGCCCCTGACGCGGCAGCGCCAGGCGTGACCACAGAGCCCGAAAGCTGCTCGATGGTCGTGGAGCCGAGGCGCTTGGAGACCCATTCAAGCGTCGTCAGGTCGTTGTTGCCGAAGAACTGCAGGATTCCGGCGTTGCCCATGAAGGTTTCCCATCGCTCCTTGTAGAGCGCCTTCAGCTGGCCGAGGTCTTGCAGGATCGGCCAGAGCTTCACGCCATAACCGGCAATCTGGCCCGCTGCGTCCTCGATCTGGCGCATGTGGCCGAGGCTCGCGAACTCATCGAGCAGGAACAGCACCGGTGATCCGGCGGCGGGCCGTCCGGGCGTTCGCTCCATCGCCTGCAGGGCGAGATTGACGAACAGGCGCAGCCAGCGCCCGCACGTTCCTATGTGCCGTCCCGGCAGGCACAGATAGATGGTCATTGCCGCGCTTTTCAGGTCCGCAAGGTCGAAGCCCTCGACCATGAGCGAGGTTTCGATCTCGGGGAAGGACAGCGGGCGCAGGTGCCGCCGCGCCGTGGACAGGACGGAGCCGCGCTCGCGCTCCGGCTTTTCGAAGAAGTCGGCGGCGGCGCGGCGCACCGCAGGCTCCGCGCTGTCCGCCATGAGCTCGGCGAGCATGTCCATCCCGCTCGCCTCGTCCGCCTCTTCGGACTCCCCGTAAATCTCGCTGGCAGGCGTGATGGTCTCTCCCTGGGCGATCAGGTCCCGCACGGCCACGAGATCGCGGCGGCCTTCAAAGCGATCCGCGCTCGCTACTTCGAGGATCACGCCCTCGATAAAGGCGTGGGCGGATTCATCCCAATGCGGATCGCCCCCGCCGGTGACCACCAGGGCATCGGCGATCAGAACGGCATCTTCCACCGAAAACTGCCGCCGCATCGCCAGGGGATTAAAGCCGGTTTCGTACTCTGCGAGCGCGCCGCCGGTCGTTCCGAACGGATCGACGCGCTGCCCGAGCTTTTCAGCCCGCGTCTTCGCCGTCAGAAGCGCCAGCTCGCCCTTCGGGTCGATGGCGAGCACCGAGCCCGTATAGCGGAGCATGTTCGGCACAATAGCCGACCGGCCTTTTCCGGCGCGGCTCCCGGCAATCATGATGGCATGACGATCATCGGCGACGCCGACTTCCTGTCCGCCCTGTGCATAGCGCTCGCCTGTCTGTGCGTCCCGCTCGATCTCCGCGGCGATCAGGCCAAGAAACAGCTTGTCCGGCGAGAAACGCAGCGAAGCCGCCGCCGCAATGCTCTGCGGCGCTTCGAACGCTGAAGCAGGTGCGGCCATGTCTCGCGGTCTGACACCAGGCACGCCCCGGCTCAGACCGGAAAACACGTTGCTCGCCATGGGCCTAGCCTAACCCAAGCGGCGCAATCTCCGAAGCCGCTATTCTTGCCTTGTCGGCGGGTTCTTTCTTCCCTGCCGTCCTTTGTCTGTCCAGGCAGCCCACATCGCCAGTCGTGACCGCAAGGCTGGCGGCTGCGGGGCTTTGCCGGTCAAGGCATCCACCCGTTTCCGCCCGTCTCTTTCTCGCTCGCGCTCGCGCGTCCCCTGCTGCGCCGGGGACCGGGCAAACCCTCGGGCGGAGCCTCCTTGACCGTCGCCCGCGCACCCGCCGGACGCCGGGTCACCGGCTGGCATGGGGCCAGCCCAACAACAAGGAGAACGACAATGACAGAAGAAATCCCAACCCCGGAAGGCAATGCATCCGGCACACGCCCGCAGTTCAGGGCATGGCTCGTCCAGGACGGGCAGGACGGCAAGCCGGTCTGGACCGAGCTTGCGGGCCTCTGGCCGACCCGAAAGGGCGCTGGCTACTCCGGCTCGCTGAATTGGAATGCGCGGGCATCGGTCGGACCAGGGTGGGATGTTCAGCTACGTGTCGCTGGAGGATCGGGTTCCGACCCGGCATCCGTTGCGGCTGATCCGGCGGGTGGTGGACGCGGTGCTGGCGGCGATGGACGGCGACTTCGCCGGGCTTTATGCCGCCACCGGCCGCCCCTCGATCCCGCCAGAGCAGGTGCTGAAGGCGCTACTGCTCCAGGCTTTCTACACCGTGCGCCCGGAGCGCCAGCTGATGGAGCAGCTGGACTACAATCTTCTGTTCCGCTGGTTCGTCGGGCTCGGGATCGATGATGAGGTCTGGCACCCGACAGTGTTCTCCAAGAACCGCGACCGCCTGCTTGACGGCGACATCGCCCAGCGGTTCCTGGCGGCGGTGACCGGCCACGCCAAGGTGCGCGGCCTGCTCTCGGACGAGCATTTCTCTGTCGACGGCACCCTGATCGAAGCCTGGGCCAGCGTGAAGAGCTTCCGCCCGAAGGATGGAGACGACGAACCGCCCGGACCCGGCCGCAACGGAGAGCGCGACTTCCACGGCGAACGGCGCAGCAATGAGACGCACGCCTCGACCACCGATCCGGACGCTAAGCTCTACCGCAAGGGGCCGGGCAAGGAGGCGAAGCTGGCCCACATGGGCCATCTGCTGATGGAGAACCGCTCCGGCCTGGTCGTGGCGGCGAAGCTGACCCCGGCGACGGGTCGGGCCGAGCGCGAAGCCGCCATCGCCATGATCGAGGCCGTCACCGGCCGCCGCCGGATCACGCTGGGAGCAGACAAGGGCTGTGACGCTGGCGGGTTCGTCGCCGACCTGCGGGCGCTGAAGGTCACGCCGCATGTGGCCCAGAACACCCGCGGGCGACGGTCGCGCATCGACGGGCGAACGACCCGACATCCGAGCTACAGCGCCAGTCAGAAGGCGAGAAAACGGATCGAGGAGGCCTTTGGGTGGGTCAAGGTGGTGGCGGGGCAGCGCAAGACGAAGTTCAGGGGCAGCGACAGGGTTGGATGGGCATTCACCCTCGCAGCCGCCGCCTACAACCTCATCCGCCTGCCCAAGCTCCTGGCCACCTGATATCGGCGCCCCAGGGCACCCCCATGCCCGGTGCAAACCGAGCATCGACATGCAGTGGTTCCATCACTCCAAGGAAGGATTGCGAGTCAGCGGCCCGTTTTTCAGCGCCCTGCTAATTCTACTGTGTCACAAACAGCGTATTTGTTGCCGACAACAAGGGCATCGGGCAAGTGTTGTGAGCAGGGCTCTTGCCGTGGCAATGCGCACGGTGGCGATGGAATCTGGAACGTGGCGTTCAGGCCGGAGCGGGAGATCCCCTGGGCTTGTAGGTTTTGGGTAGGCCAAGCGCTTGGATGGGTTTGGAGCTGGATGGAGCTGAGGGGGGAATGGCGGCCCGCTCCTGGACCAGGAACCCATAAGCAGCAATGCAAAGGGTGGCGTGGTGATGGAAGCCCCGCCATCCCCGCCCCTCATAGTGCCCCAGCCCGA
Organism: Indioceanicola profundi; assembly: GCF_003568845.1. Lineage (NCBI taxonomy): Bacteria > Pseudomonadati > Pseudomonadota > Alphaproteobacteria > Rhodospirillales > Azospirillaceae > Indioceanicola > Indioceanicola profundi. The sequence continues at coordinate 257,571 of NZ_CP030129.1, forward strand.
TCTCCTGCTTGAGCTCCAGATAATCCCGCTCAATGCGCCAGCGCAGCTTTGCGGTATCAACCAGATCGGCCAGGCTGATGTCGGCCGGCAGGGTGGAAAGCCAGTACTTGGCGGGCTCTTTCTCATCCTCCGGCCATTCGATCAGCAGCCATTCTTCAGGCCAGGGTTCCGCGCGCCAATAGTCGCGGTGAGCCGGGCGGACCCGCAGCGCAGCAAACCGGGATGTCAGGGGGGCGTTGCTGCCCTCCCGCCATGTCACTGTCTGCCATGCCCCTGACGCTAAACTCTGAGCCAGGGTTTTCACGTCTACAGGCTTGTGGTTCGGATCGCGGCGGACGAGCTTTGGCGGGCGGCCTTTCCCACTCCATGGTTTGGCCGGCAACGGTCCGGTTCCTGGTGGCCAGACGGTCAGGGAGGACTGAACCCCGGCAACATAGGCTAGACCGAGTTCGGTGATGCCGGTGCGCAGATCCGTGTCGGTGCCATAACCTGCATCCATCAACACAGGAGCAAGTGGCACGCCGGATTGCACGGCAGTTCTGATCTGGGCCAGCGCGATCTGCGGCTTGGTCTGGAACGAGATCTCCTCAGGCACCCCCGCCTTGGCACGACGCTCGTGATCGCCGGCCCAGGCTTCCGGCAGATACAGCTGCCAAGCCAGTGGCAGGCTGCCGTGATCGGTGGAAATCGAGAGTGAAACCGCGACTTGGCAGTTGTCCTGCTTGCCGAGCTGGCCGCAATACTGCCGGGCAACACCGACCGAATGCGTTCCCTTCTTCGGCAGGCCGGTATCGTCGATGATCCAGGCCCTCAGCGAGCCATGCGCCTGCAAGGTTGGCAGCACCGTTTCCCGGACTGCCTGCAGAACAGCAGCATCATTCCAGGGCGCCTTGGCCACGAAGTGATGCAGGGATTGATGTGCGGCCTGCACACGGCCAGGCTCCACCCGTGCCGCCATCGGCTCAACACTCTTGCGCTCTCCCGGCAGCAGCAGCCCGATGCAGTAGGCCTGGAATGGCGAAAGCCGGTCTGCATGCCCCAGAGCCTGGGCAAGCCGCCCGATATACCTCCCGAAGCGGGCTTCGCTCCCGTCCAGCCAGTCGAAACCCATGCCACCCTCCCAAGTGCATGAGCTCCAACCATAACATCACTCGTTCTTTTATGACACAGTAGAACTAATGCCCTACCTGTGAAGAGGCACGCCGTCGAGGCGGCGCTGTTTATCTATCGCCTGCACCATCCCGATGTTCCGGCCGACCGAGCCGAAGCCGAGGTGGCCCGCTGGACCGTCGCGCGCCGGGTTCACTGACCAATTTCGTCAGGCGGAGGCGCCACGCGGTCCCAGCAGCACGATGGCGGCTCCGATGAGACAAACAGTGGCGCCGAGCACGTCCCACCGGTCAGGACGGTGCCCCTCGGCGAGCCAGAGCCAGAGCAACGATGCTGCGATGTAGACGCCGCCGTAGGCGGCGTAGGCGCGGCCTGCGAAATCGGCATTAATCCGCGTCAGCAACCAAGCAAAGGCAATCAAGCTGGCGATGCCGGGCGCGATCCACAAGGGTGATCTGTCAAGCCGCAGCCAGGCCCAGAACGAGAAACAGCCCACAATTTCGGCCAAAGCAGCCAAGCCATAGACAGCAATCGTGCTCATCAATCTTTCTTTCCCTGGGACAGCGCCTCGATGACCCGGCAGTCCGATACTGTCCCGTGGCGGCATTGGCCGAGCATACGCTCCAGTTCGGCCTCGAGCGACCGTAGCTGGCCGATCTTCTGACGAACCTCCTCGAGATGCGCCGAGGCGATCACATCCGCCTCCTCGCAGGAGAGATCGACCCGGTCCGCCAAGCTCAGGAGACGCCGCACCTCATCGAGCGAGAAGCCAAGCTCGCGGCCGCGTCGGATGAAGATCAGGCGGTCCAGGTCGCCCCGCGTGTACATGCGCTGGTTCCCTGCCGTGCGGGCCGGTTCGGGCAGCATGCCGACCTGTTCATACCAGCGCACGGTCTGCACCTTGGTGCCGCTGCGCGCGGCCAGGCCACCGATGCTGAATTTTTCACCCTGCATGCGCTTTGCCCCTTGAACCTCTAGCGACTAGAGGTTCTAGGTTTAGCACATTGGCAATGGCCACGTCGAAGCCTCACAGAGCAGGAATGCGCCATGCAGGACCAAGCATCGACCAGACAGGCACCGACCGGAGGTGATCCAGCCCACCAGTACCGGGTCACAGGCATGGACTGCCCCAGCTGTGTGACGAAAGTTGAGACGGCTTTGGCACGGCTCAGCGGCGTCGAGGACATCAGCCTGAACTATCACTCGCAGGTACTCCGGTTCCGGCTGGACGAAGCCGCGACACCCAAGGACAAGGTCGAGGGCACCATCCGGAGCCTCGGCTTCGGCATTGAGGATATAGACCTCCAAATCGTCTCCGGCCGCCAGCCCGGAGCGTCGGAGGCCTCGGCCGCCAACGAGCAGCCGTGGTGGACCGGGCCCAAGGCGAAGCTCACCGGTTTCATCGGGCTGTTGGTCGGGATCGGCTTCCTGATGTCCTGGCTTGTCCCGGCCTTTGAGGACCTTGCCCTCATGCCTGCCGCCCTGGTCGGCCTCGCCGTCTTTGGCTGCCGCGCCTTCCTGCTCGCCCGCCTGGGCACGCCATTCAGCATCGAGATGCTGATGTCCGTTGCCGCTGCCGGGGCGCTCGTGATTGGAGAGACGGCGGAGGCATCGGTCGTCATCCTGCTGTTCGCCGTGGGCGAGCTCCTGGAAGGAGTTGCGGCCGGCAGGGCAAGGTCCGGCATCAAGGCCCTGGCGGCCCTCGTCCCACGCACCGCCCTGCTCGTCGATGGCGCAGTGGCGCGCGAGGTTCCCGCTTCGCGGTTGGAGGTGGGGCAGGTTGTCCTGGTTCGCCCCGGCGACCGGGTGCCTGCCGATGGAGAGGTCGTCGACGGCGTGTCCGATGTCGACGAGTCTCCGGTGACAGGTGAGTCTGTGCCGGTGCCGAAGCAGCCCGGCTCGCCGGTCTTCGCGGGCGGCATCAACGCCACCGGCGTGCTTCGCGTCCGGGTGACGCGGTCCGCAGCGGACAACACCATCGCCCGGATCATCCACATGGTCGAGGAGGCCCAGGCCAGCAAGGCGCCCACGGCCCGTTTCATCGAGCGCTTCAGCGCCCGCTACACGCCCTTCGTCATCATCGTAGCGTTGCTCACGATACTGCTGCCGCCGCTCGCCTTCGGGGCGGACTTGCAGACCTGGATCTATCGTGGCCTGGCCCTGCTGCTGATCGGCTGCCCCTGCGCGCTGGTCCTGTCCACCCCGGCCGCCATCACCTCCGGCATCGCGGCGGGCGCCCGGCGCGGGCTCCTCATCAAGGGCGGAGCCGCCCTGGAGGCGATCGGAAGGGTCCGGGCCGTGGCTTTCGACAAGACCGGAACCCTGACGGAGGGGCGGCCGCAGGTCACGACCTCGTTCCGATAACCGGGACCGAGCGGACCCTGCTCGCACTGGCGGCAGCGGTGGAGAACGGCTCCAGCCATCCGCTCGCCCGGGCCATCCTGGCGCGGGCCGAGACCGACGGCGTGCCGCTGCGCCCTGCCCGTGACCAGAGGACTGTTCCAGGCAGGGCTGCGCAGGCCGTCGTCACCGGCCGATTGGTGGAGGTGGGCTCACCCCGGCATGCCGTCGAGAGGTGCGGACCCGACATACTCCCCGACGACCGTATCGCCGCGCTGGAGGATGCTGGCAAGTCAGTTGCCGTAGTGATGACCGATGGGAAGCCGATCGGGTTGATCGGCATCCGCGACGAGCCGCGGGCCGACGCTGCGCAGGCGGTCTCATCCTTGGGCAATCTCGGCATCCGCAGCGTGATGCTGACCGGCGACAACGTCCGCACGGGCCGGGCCGTCGGCCGCGCCTTGGGGATAGAGGTGAAGGCCGGGCTCCTTCCCGAAGACAAGTTGCGGGAGGTTGCCGTTCTGAAGGCCGCTGCGCCCGTCGCCATGGTCGGGGACGGAATCAATGACGGTCCGGCGCTGGCGGCTGCCGATGTCGGCATTGCCATGGGCGGCGGTACGGATGTGGCGCTGGAGACCGCCGACGCAGCCCTGCTGGGCAACCGGGTCGGAGGCGTGGCGGATCTGGTGGCTCTTTCCCGGGCGACATTGGCGAACATCCGCCAGAACGTGGCGATGGCGCTAGGCCTCAAGGCCGTGTTTCTGGTCACCACGCTCTTCGGCATCACCGATCTCTGGCTCGCCATCCTGGCCGACACCGGTGCCACGGTCATTGTCACGCTCAATGCCTTGCGTCTGCTCCGCGCCGGTGGGCGCCAGCCGGTGGCAGCAGGGGAATATAAGAGATGATTCTGGATAAGGACGGCATCAGGGGCCTATATGGCCGCACGGCCCCCTTCTATGATTGCGCTTTATCGGTCTACAATCTGCTGGGCATCAACCGGCTCCGTCATGGGCTCGTCGAACAACTGAACATCAAGCCTGGCGATACGGTGGTCGATTTGGGGTGTGGAACAGGGGCCAATTTCGAAGCGCTGACCCGAGCGGTCGGTCCCTCGGGGCATATCATCGGCATTGACCTCTCTCCTGCCATGTTGGGGCGTGCGCGAGCTCGCAAGAGTCGCAATGGATGGACGCACATCGAACTGGTTGAGGCTGACCTGGAAAACTGTCTTTTTTCTTCCACAATAGCGGCGGCGCTCGCCACGTTCGCGCTGGAGATGGTGCCAGGATATGACGTTGTAATCCGGCGCCTCGCCAATGCCTTGCCACAATCGGGACGGCTGGGGCTGCTTGGTCTGAAGCATCCTGAAAATTGGCCGGACTGGTCGGTGAGCCTGGGAGTGCAGCTTCACAGGCCTTTCGGGGTAAGCCGGGATTACGCGGATTTTCGACCGTGGAAGTCGGTGGACCAGCACCTGCGCCTCGTGGATTTCCGGGAACTTTACTACGGTGCAGCTTACCGCTGCGTCGGACAATGTTCTCCAATGAGAGGGGAAGGCCACCCCATTGCACCGAGGTTGCCCCGAACTGCCAATCTCAAGGGAAGTTAAATAACGGGAACAGAAGGCTTGCTGCTCGAGGCTTGCCGCACTATCTTGGACGCCATGCGCCTGCTCGCCACGTTAGCACTGGTTGCGACTTTCCTATTCACCGTTCCCGGCTTTGCCCATCCCGTGGACGTAGCGCACACCCATGTCCAGATGTCCGCCGATGCTGGCCACGTTGACACGCCAATGGGCAAAAAGTTCATCGACTGCCATCATGGCTGTGGTCACTCCCATGCGGCGAGCCAAGTGCTGCCAGTCCGAGTCAGCGACCCTGTGGTCTGGGTGAAAATACCCTATTCCTTCAATAACACACCGCCGCCGGAGAGCGCCGACCCGTCTCCGCCCTACAAGCCTCCGCGCGCCTAAGCGAACCGACTTCGTCCGGGTGATGGCCCCTGGCCGCACCCGGTGTTCGCTCGTCCGCACGCGGAGACTACATGCGTTCGCATTTTGCAGCCGCCCTGGCGATCGGGATCGCCTGGGCGCCAGCCGTCGGGGCTCAACAGCCGCCGACCGCTGCCCAGTCCCCTCTGCCCTCATCTTCCATTCTGACCCCGGAAGCCGCGATCACCCGCGCACTGGATGTTGCCCCGCGTGCTGCGGCGGCAGCAGCCCGGCTTGACGCCGCGGCGGGGACCCTTGATCAGGCCGGAGTTCTTCCGAACCCCGAATTCGGCGTCGAGGTGGAGAATTTCAAAGGCTCCGGGCCGTTCTCCGGCTTTGACAATGTCGAGACCACCTACGGCCTGTCCCAAACCATTGAACTCGGCGGCAAGCGCGGCGCCCGTGTGGATGCTGCCCGTGCTGCGCGCCTGGCGGCGCGCCATGATCTGGCCGCGGCTCAGCTGGATCTGATCCGTGATGTCAGGGCCGCCTTCGCCGAGGCGGTTGCCGCTGAGCGGAATGTGGGGCTCGCCGAGGAGCGGGTTCGCCTGGCGCAGGAGGTCGAACGATCGATCCAGGCCCGTGTCGAGGCCGGACGCGAGACAACCGTGCAGGCGAGCCGGGCCGAGATCGCGCGCCGCCAGGCCGAAGTGGCCCTGGAGCAGGCCCGCCGCCGTGCCGCTGCCGGGCGCCAAGCTCTGGGTGGCCTCATCGGCATGGACCAAGCCGCCCTGAAGCTTGACGGGACGTGGTTCGGCCGCCTGGATGTCCCAATTCCAGTCTCAGAGGCGTTCCCCGCCGAGACGGCCGACCTGCTGCGCCGGGAAGCCGACGTTTTGCAGGGCCGGGCGGAGCTCGAGGTGGAGCGCAGCCGTGCCGTTCCGGACATCACCGTCTCCGCGGGTGTGCGCCAGTTCCATGAGACCGACGACAATGCCTTCCTGGTCGGCGTCAGCATCCCCATCCCGGTGTTCGACCGGAACCGGGGCGCCATCGCGCGGGCGCGGGCCGAGGTTGTGGCCGCGGAAGCCGAGCTCGCGGCCGAACGGCTGGACTTGAGCCGCCGGGTCACGGCCGCCCGCGCCAATCTGGATGCGGCCCGCGACACGGCATCCGCCCTCCAGGCGCAGATCATTCCTGTGGCCGAGCAAGCGTATCGTGCGGCGCAGGAAGGCTACCGGCAGGGCAAGTTCTCCTACCTGGAGGTCCTCGATGCGCAGCGCACGCTGTTCGACGCGCAGCGTGACTTGGTTGACGCCCTCCAGGGCTTCCACAATGCACGCGCCGATCTCGAGCGGCTATCTGCAACCGCCCCATCCGGGGAGAGGTGATCCCATGAAGAAGACACTGATCGGCGTTTCCGTCCTGGCCCTGACGGCGGCCGGAATTGGCTACTGGGCCATCGATCTGGGTCACGGCCCAGCCCCTTCCGCAACCGCCCAGGAAAAGCATGCAGAAGGTGACGGTCACGACCATGATGAACCGTCTACGCCCGAAGAGGGGGCGGAAGAAGGTCATGGCCATGAGGGCGAGGAGGGGGCTGTCCATCTGACGGACGCCCAGATCGCCCGCTCCAACATCAAGGTCGTCGAGGCCGGACCCGGCGAGGTCTCGAAGGAAGTCCAGGTCATGGGCACCATTGTGCCCGATGCCGACCGGATGGCCCACGTCACCACCCGCGTTCCGGGCGTTGTCGCGGAGGTGCTGAAGCGCCTCGGAGACCAGGTCGCCGCCGGAGACGTGTTGGCCGTGCTGGACAGCCGCGACCTGGCCGAGGCCAAAGCCGACTACCTGGCGGCCTTGCGCCAGGAAGCACTCGCCAGCACCACGCTGAAGCGCGAAGAGGACCTCCGGCGCAAGAAAGTCTCGGCCGAGCAGGACTATCTCGATGCCAGCACGGCGGCGGAGACCAGCCGGATCGCCCTGGATGCGGCCCGCCAGCGTCTGGCCACCTTGGGCCTGACCGACGCTGAACTCGAGGCTCTGCCCAAGCAGGACCCGCGGGCCATGAGCCGCCTGGAGGTCCGCGCCCCCATTGCCGGGCGGGTCACGGAACGGAATGCCGTCCGCGGCGAACTGGTCTCCGCCGAAAAGGAGATCTTTACCGTCGCCGACCTTTCCACCGTCTGGGTGGAACTGCCCGTCTATGCCGCAGACCTGTCACTCGTCCGTGAAGGCCAAGCGGTTACCGTCACGGGGCCTGCGGGACAGATGGCCCAAGGGAAGGTGATCTTCACCGGCCCCACCATCGATCCGCAGACCGGGGCGGCGCGCGTCGTCGCCAGCCTGGAGAACCCGGATGGCACATGGCGACCCGGCGACTTCGTGTCAGGCGCGATCGCCAGCGGCGGTGAACCGGCGGACGTCGTGGTGCCCGCCTCGGCACTCCAGACCCTGAACGGGGAAACCGTGGTGTTCGTCCGGAACGAGGAAGGCTTCGAGACCCGTGTCGTCGAGGTCGGCCGCCGCAGCGCCAGCACGGCGGAAATCGTCTTCGGGCTCTTCCCCGGCGATCCGGTGGCCAGCGGCAACACCTTCCTGCTCAAGGCCGAAGCCTCGCGGGGTGCCGCCGAGCACTCCCATTCGCATTGAGGAGCGCTGGCATGATCGAACGCATCCTCACCTTCGCGGTCCAGCGGCGCTTCCTCATCGTACTGCTGGTGGCCGCGGCCGCGGCGTTCGGGGCGCAGTCGCTGCTGCGTCTGCCGATCGACGCCGTGCCCGACATCACCAACAACCAGATCCAGATCACCACGCTGGCCCCCGCCCTCTCGCCCTTCGAGATCGAGCAGCAGGTGACATACCCGGTGGAAACGGCGCTCGCCGGGATTGCCGGGCTGGACAGCACCCGCTCCATTTCGGTCAACGGGTTGTCGCAGGTCACCGCGATCTTCGACGAGGAGGTGGACATCTACTTCGCCCGCCAGCAGGTGGGCGAGCGCATCACGGAAGCGAAAGACCTGCTCCCGCCCGGGCTGACGCCCACCATGGGCCCGATCTCCACCGGCCTCGGTGAAGTCTATATGTGGACTGTGGAGTTCGCACCCTTCGTTCCGGAGGAAGCGCAGGCCGGGGAGCCGGGCTGGCAGCCGGACGGCTCCTATCTGACGCCGGAGGGGGAGATCCTGGCGAGCAAGGCCGACCAGGCCACCTACCTGCGCACGGTCCAGGACTGGATCGTATCGCCCCAGATGAAGGGCGTCGAAGGTGTTGCGGGCATCGACACCATCGGCGGCTATGTGAAGCAGTACCATGTCCTGCCGGACCCCGTGCGGCTGGTCGCCTACGGCCTCACCTTCGCTGATCTGACAGAGGCGCTGGAACGGGCAAATCAGAGCCTTGGCGCCGGTCAGCTTGAGCGGAGCGGGGAACTCTTCATCGTCCGCTCCGATGGCCGCATCTCGACATTGGCCGAGATCGCCGATGTCGTTGTGGCGACGCGCGGCGGCGTTCCGGTGCGCCTTGCCGACGTGGCGACTGTGCAGCCCGGCCAGGAAATCCGCACCGGCAGCGCCAGCGAGAACGGCCGGGAGGTGGTGGTCGGCACCGCCCTGATGCTGATCGGAGAAAACAGCCGCACGGTTGCCGCCGCTGTGGACGCCCAGCTTCAAGAAATCCGGAGTTCCCTGCCCCCGGACATCGTTGCGAAGACGGTGCTTGACCGCACGGACCTGGTGAACGCCACCATCAAGACAGTGGCGAAGAACCTGACCGAAGGCGCCCTGCTGGTCATCGTCGTGCTGTTCCTGCTGCTGGGGAATGTTCGGGCCGCCCTGATCACGGCGGCTGTCATCCCCATCACCATGCTGCTGACCGCGACGGGCATGCTCGAGGCGGGCGTCAGCGCCAACCTGATGAGCTTAGGGGCTCTCGACTTCGGCCTGATCGTAGATGGCGCCGTGATCATCGCGGAGAACTGTCTGCGCCGTCTTGGTGAGCGCCAGCATCATCTCGGCCGCGTGCTGACGCTGCGGGAGCGCCTGCACGAGGTCACCCTCGCGGCCAAGGAGATGATCCAGCCCTCCGTCTACGGGCAAGCGATCATCATCGTGGTCTATCTGCCGCTCCTCACCTTCACCGGGGTGGAGGGCAAGATGTTCGAGCCCATGGCGCTGACCGTTATCATCGCCCTGGTCTGCGCCTTCATCCTGTCCCTGACCCTGGTTCCGGCCCTGATCGCCATCTTCGTCAGTGGCCGGGTCGAGGAAAAGGAGAATGCCGCGATCCGCCAAGCCGGACGGGCCTACCGTCCCTTGCTGGACCGGGCGCTGAAAGCGCCACTCCGTGTCACCGCCATCGCCGCCGTTTTGTTCGGCGGCAGCCTGCTGCTCTTCACTCAACTGGGCCAGGAGTTCATCCCGCAGCTGGATGAGGGCGATGTGGCCCTGAACTCCTTCCGCATTCCCAGCACCAGCCTGCCCCAGGCTACAGCCCAGCAGATGGAGATCGAGACGGCAGTCGCCGCCTTCCCGGAGGTGGCCTACGCCTTCTCGAAAACCGGGACGGCCGAGATCGGCACGGACGTGATGCCGCCCGGCATCTCCCACATGTTCGTGATGCTGAAACCGCGCGACCAGTGGCCGGACCCGGACCTCTCGAAGGCGGACCTGATCCAACGCCTGGAGGCCGCCGTGGGTGAACTGCCAGGCCAGGTCTATGAGGTCAGCCAGCCCATCCAGCTGCGCTTCAACGAACTCCTGGCGGGCGTGCGCGGCGATGTCGCCATCAAGGTATTCGGCGATGACTTCGAGACCTTGTTGGCCACGGCCAACGAGATCTCAGGCGTTGTCCAGGGTGTCGAGGGCGCGGCCGACGTGCGCGTCGAGCAGGTCGCAGGCGCCTCCTTCATGAATGTCGAGGTGGACCGGACCCGGGCCGCACGGTTCGGGCTCAGCGTGGCTGACGTTCAGGAGGTGGTCGCCATGGCGGTCGGCGGCCGCGAGGCAGGCCTGGTCTATCAGGGCGACCGGCGTTTTGAGATTGTGGCCAGGCTGCCGGAGAGCCTCCGCAACGACCCTACCGCTCTTGAATCTCTGCCCATCCCACTTCCGCCGGATATCGTCGAAGGCCAGGGAGCAGGGGCTGTCCGCACCGTACCGCTGGGCGAGGTGGCGAGCTTCAGCTTCACGGAAGGCCCGAACCAGATCAGCCGGGAAAACGGCAAGCGCCGCATCGTCGTCCAGGCCAATGTCCGTGGCCGGGATATCGGCTCCTTCGTGGAGGAAGCGCAGGCCCGCATTGCGGCCGAGGTTACGGTGCCGCCCGGCTACTGGGTGGATTGGGGTGGACAGTTCGAGAACCTGATCGCGGCCCGCGAGCGGCTGATGATTGTGGTCCCGGCCTGCTTCGCGCTGATCTTCCTGCTGCTCTACAGCGCCCTCGGCTCGGCCCGGGATGCCGTGCTGGTGTTCAGCGGCGTGCCGCTGGCGCTGACCGGCGGCATCCTGGCGCTGTGGCTGCGGGGCATGCCGTTCTCGATCTCGGCTGCCGTCGGCATGATTGCACTGTCCGGCATCGCCGTGCTGAACGGCCTCGTCATGCTTTCCTACATCCGCCAACTCCGCATCCGCGGCATGAATCTGGAGGAAGCCGTGCGTGTGGGGGCGCAGACCCGCCTGCGCCCGGTGCTGATGACGGCCCTGGTGGCGAGCCTGGGCTTTGTCCCCATGGCGTTGTCCACCAGCGTTGGGGCCGAGGTCCAGCGGCCGATCGCCACCGTAGTCATCGGCGGGCTGATCACCGCCACGCTGCTGACCCTGCTCGTGCTCCCGGCCCTCTACCGCCGGTTCGCCAAACCCCTGGCCGTCGAGGAGGAGGCGCCTGAAGAGGCGGCTCCCGTCGGACGCGCCGCGGAATAGGAGGCTCCAATGGCCAATGTTGCACCAATCGGCCTCGTATCCCTGCTGTTGCTGACGGCTTGCGCGTCCGGAAATGGGCTGCCCCGGGTTGCCGACAGCGGCTGCCCGAGCGGTGAGCGGTATGTCCAGCCGCTCAAGTTCGGCAAGGGCGACCACAAAACCTTCCGGACCAGGAGCGAGCAGTGCGTTCCGCTGGAGCTCGCCAGCACGTGCCCAAGCGGTGAGCGGCGTCTCATGTCGCGCGTGCTGGGCAAGGGCAACCATGTTCCGCTGCAAGCCCTAGCCGATCGGTGCGCAGCACCTGAAGAGCAGAGCTCCAGAAACCATCAATGACCAATCAGCCGGGCGGCCATGTACCGCCCGGCTCTCAACCCGACAGGAGATACCGATGTTGAAGCAGTTGATGATCGCCGCCAGTCTCCTCCTTCTGCCCGTGGCGGCCAGCGCCCAGGACGGGCATGGCCATTCCCATGGCGAAGGGGCAAATGGCCCGCACGGCGGCGTCGTCCAGGACCTCGCTGGGTACGAAGCCGAACTGGTGCCAGGTGACGGAACCGTCACCTTGTATCTGGTCGATCATGCGACCGAGGCTCTGGTCCCCACCGAAGGCATGATGGCCAGCGTTCTCTTCACCCAAGGATCGGTACGCAAAGGGACGGTCGTCCTCCAGCCCGTCGGGGACAGGTTGGAAGGCAAGGGCGAGGTGCCCGAGGGCGCCGACGCAGTGGTCAGCCTGCGGGGCAAGGACGGCAAATCCTCCCAGGCGCGCTTCGAGCTCGGCGGCCACGCGCACTGAGCCTGCTGCCGGAGGCCGGTGGTGCAAGCCACCGGTCTCCCTTGGCCCACACTGCTGAACAGGAGGTCGGGATGCGAGACGTCGCCATAGTCAACCTCATGTCCATGCTGCTGCTGTCGGCCTGCTCCACCGCCGACACGCTGCCGAGGGCGGCTGACAGCAGCTGCCCCAGCGGCGAGCGGTATGTCCGGCCGCATCTCTCCGGCACCGGCATCGGCGGCTCCCCCCTCAGCATCGGCCGGGATCTTTGCGAGCCGCCACAAGCGCGAACATCTCGAGACCAACATTGACTGATTCCGGCGGCGCGCGTCATTGCCGCCCGTCCGAGGAACCGAGCAGTGGGACGGCGTAATCGCCCCTCACGCGCAGAGGCCCGTCGCGGCCATCAGGTCCGGAGAGGCCAGATCGCGAGAACCACCGCGATCGAAAAGGCTGTTCAACGCCGAACACGCATGGGACGGCGACCAGGAAGTCGAGCGGACATCATCAAGGTGCTGCTCGCAATCGGCTCCGCCCTGGTGCTTGGCCTGTTGGTGCTGTCCCTGAAGTGAAAGCGAACGCTTGGCATGCCGGATCAAGCCCGGGCGAACCAGAAAGGACCAGATATGGGCCACGATCATCACCATCATGGCGCCGAAGACATGAGCACGAAACGGCTGACCATCGCCGTCGTCATCAACGTGCTTCTCACGGTGGCCCAGGTCATCGGCGGGATCATCTCCGGCAGCCTCGCCCTCGTGGCGGACGCGCTCCATAACCTCAGTGACGCGGCGTCGCTCGGCATCGCGCTGTTCGCCCGCCGGATCTCACGCCGCCATTCCGACGAGCGACGCACCTTCGGCTATGCGCGGGCCGAGGTGATCGGGGCCCTGGTGAATCTCACCACCCTCATCATCGTGGGTCTCTATCTGGTCGCCGAGGCCGTGGGCCGGGTCTTCGGCGAGCACGAGCCGGGAGGCTGGATCATCGTCATCGTTGCCGGTATCGCCCTGGTCATCGACATCGCGACCGCCCTGCTGACCCTGTCGGTTTCAAAGGGCAACATGAACATCAAGGCCGCCTTCATCCATAACCTCTCGGATGCGGGCGCCTCGGTTGGCGTCATCATCGCCGGTACGCTCATCATCCTGTACCAATGGTACTGGGTGGACCTCGCTGTCACCCTCGTGATTTCGGGCTACGTGCTCTGGCAGGGCTTCATCATGTTGCCGGGCGCCATCCGCATCCTTATGGAAAGCGCGCCCGAGAACTTCGACTTCGATGGGATGGTGGCCGCAATGCGGTCGGTCGAGGGTGTGGCGGATGTCCACCACGTCCATGTCTGGCAAATCGGCGAGCATGACACGGCCCTGGAGGCGCACATCGTTGTGAAGGGGCGCGACCCCGAGGTTGGTGAGGTCATCAAGCGGTCCTTGCGCGCGTGCCTCGCGGAGCGGTTCCACATCGGCCACGCGACGCTCGAATTGGAGTTCGGCGAGCAGGCGGCCCACTGCGGCGGCATGGACCTCGTGCCCCGTCACTGAGCCGCAGAGCATCGAGCCATCATGGCGGACCTCACGCCTCGAAGTACGAGGCCACCAGCGTGAACAACCCGAAGCCTCCCACCAGGGCCATTGCCGACCAGCGCGTGTCGGCGAATGCTTCGTGGGCTTCGGTGATCATATCCTCGATTGCGGCCACAAGCAGAAGCCCAGCGACAAAGGCCAGGGCGGCCAGCTGCATGCTCTCACCGGCCCCGCGCAGCAGCCAATAGCCGACGGCCGCTCCGAACAGGCAGGGCAGCGCGAAGGAGGCGGAGAGCAGGATGCGCCTGCCACGCGGCAGGCCCTTGTCCTTGAAGTTCGCGATGGTGGCAAAGCCTTCCGGAAGGTCGGCGAGGACCTGCCCGACGGCCAGGATGATGGCGAGGCTGAACGACACGGCCGAGCCGACCCCCAGCATCAGCCCGTCGCTGAACAGGTCGACGGATACGGCCGCGTAGATCATCCAGGGTCCGGAGCCGGTGTCTCCCCCATAGCGGTCGACGAGGGCATCCACACCGGCCTCCAGCACCAGCGAGAACAGACCGCCCAGCAGCAGGGCGCCGACCACCAGCCAGGCGACCGCTCCCCCCAGAGCCTCCGGCATCAACTCAATCGCCACGACGGCGATGACGATCCCGGCAGCCACGTGCAAAGCGAGGCTGAGCGTGCGCCTGGATGTCCGCACGAACTCGGCGATCAGGCCACCCCCGAAGTTGCCGACAGCGGGCATCAAGGCCAGGGCGAGGACTTGAAGGAATTCCATCCGGGCGCTCTCATGTTCTTCTTGGTTCTGGGAACGTGCCCAGACCTACTGGCCCTCGGCATGGCGCTCGATTTCGTCCTTGGTGAGTCCCTCGGCGAGGATTTTCCCCTCGGCAGGCAGGAGGCGCACCGTCTTGAAATCAATGGCGACGACCTCGTCGCCGATGCCCCAGACGCCTCCGCGGCTGATGACCAGCCGCTTCACCTGGCCCGTCGTGGTGATGATGATATCAGCGACTTGGCCCAGGCTGTCGCCTGCCGCGTCAATGACCGGCTTGCCCATGAGATCTGACGCACTGATCTCGGCCTCCTCAGTCGGAACAACGGGGGTGCCGGGCGCATCCGTGCTGCCCTGGCTCAGGGCCGGGGCAGCAGAGCCAAGGGCGAGTACAAGTCCAAGTGCGGGCAGTCGGCCCGAAAACCCCTCCATGTAGCTCTCCACATTTTCAGAGTTGCCAACAGCGCGGTCCTCCTCCTGTCACGATGTTGATGAGCTTTCTGGTTTCTGCCTGTTCCTGCCCAGGATGAAGGGAGAGAGGCCATGGGGTGGGCGATCTGGGTCCCGGTGTTGCTGGCAGCTGTCTGGGCTGCGCATTGGGGGGCGGAGCATCTGTCCAATCCCCTGAAGAAACTGCGTAAGCAGTGGGGCTTCTCCGTTGCCGCCGGAGGATCCTTCATCGGCTTGGCGGCTGCGGCGCCAGAGATCGGCATCAACACGGTCAGCGCGATGCGGGGCGTCGCCGATATCGGGCTCGGCGTGATGCTGGGCTCCAACATCATCGCCATCCCGCTGATGGTGATCGTGGCCTACATTGCCACGCGGTCGCGTGACGTGGGCGGTGAAAAGGGGCATGAGCAGCATCTGCGCGAGCACCTGCTGGCCGTGGACCGGAGTGCCGTGACCGTCCAGGCCATTCCCTACCTGGTGATCCTGCTCATTGTGGCGATTCTGACCCTACCGGTCCCCGGACGCGGGCTCCAGCCCATCGACGGCTGGATCATGCTGCTGGTCTACCTGGCCTACCTCGCCCAGGCGCTGCTGCGCGGGCGCGAGAAGGGCAAGAAGGTGCAGTGGAAGCGTCGGGAGGTGGGCCTTGCCGCCGCCGGGATCGGCGCCCTTGTCGTGGGCGCCTTTTTTACAGTGCTGGCGACCGAGAACATCGTGCGTGGTCTGGGACTATCGCCTGTGGTGGGCGGTCTCTTCATTACCGCCCCGATCGCGGCCTTGCCGGAGGTGTTTGCGACCTGGTCGGTGGCCAAGAGCGGCCAGATCACCTCGGCAGTGACCAGCGTTATCGGCGACCATGCCGTGACCATGACAGTCGCCTTCCTGCCGTTGGCTCTGGTGACATTGCCGATCCAGGACCTCCAGCTTTACAAGGTGAACCTGGTGTTCGTTGCCCTGGTGCCACTTCTCTATGCTGTCTTCATCCACTTCGGCGGCAGCCAGCATGGGTTCCGGCAGTGGCAGGTCGTCGCCCTCGTGGCAGTCGGCCTGCTCTGGATTGCGACCGTCGTCTTCTGGGTGCGGCCCGCGTAAGGCGATGATTGCTGCTAGTCAGAACTACGGCCCATGAAGGCAAAATCCTCCACATGACGAACAACCGTCCCGAACTGCTCGACCCGCCACTTATCCGGTCCGGCCGCATCAACCTGCGCATTGGGCTTGGTTTGGCGAATGCCGATTTGGTTGCCCGCAAGGTTCTCGCCGTCCGCGTTGACCCAGATGTCCTGCTCGACCGCTGCATTGCAGCTATGGGTCAGAAAGCAGGTTCTCTGATTTTACGAATGCAGCTGTGCCGCCGGCTGCCCGGAACGCCTCATAGATCTTCCGGAAATCTGGTGATGCGTGGCTCAACTGCTCCCGGCACCATGCCGTCAAAGCTGCAGGTGCTGCAGGTGGGACAGGCACACTCGGCCGTATGGACAAACTTGGCTGCTTCGGGATGTAGGTCCAGGACAGGCGCCGTTGCGGCAGGGCAGTTGGTTTCGCAGGTTGGATCAGATCACCGGCCGCGTCCCAGTCCATCTCCAACGATGAGGCCATCACCCGACTGAGATGGTGTCCACAGGAGAGTTCGACCTCGTGCCGGACACGTGCGCTCAAGTACCGGAATGCCCGGCGGGGCTGTGTGATCCTGTGCGCCCGATACAGAAAGAGCTCAACGACCTCATCGAAACAGGAATGTCCCACGGGTCGTAGCGCATTGGCGCCGCGCGCCGCTGCCAGTGCCCAGGCCAGCACGATCCGCTGCTCCAGCATGAAGACACCGGGAGCAGCATGCTGCCGGTCGGCAAATCGGAGGTTCGCCAGACACCGCCAGCAGCGGGCGAGATCAACGCCTACCATGGGATCAAGTGGACGGCTCCGCCTCAGGCGCCAGGGCGCTACCACGGCGCGGCAGGCATGGCAGTGGTCTTGCAAGACCAGGCCGTGCCGCAGGCACGTTGCTGGAAACGCCAACCGCCAGACCCGGCGGAAATAGGCCTCCTCGTCTTCTGTGAGGCAGGCCGGGCAGAAGCTCAGGCCCTGGCCGGCATCATTTAAGGTGCAGGTGTGCAGGATCCAGGTATCAGACCGGCTCGCTAGTCCAAGGGGAACGCCCACAGCTGTGGGCAATACGCTGGCAGCGCTCGGGTGCAGCCCCATCCCATCGGGCATTACTGCCGCTTGCCACAGCCGCAATGCCGCGATCCTTTGGCGGTGTCCGTCCGTCGCCTGGGCCATCTCGGACAAGAGGTGGCGGGGGGCCGCCATGTCGAGATACCGCGCCCGTAACGGGCGTGAAAAGGCAGGCAGGACGTCGCTCGGATCCAGGCCCAGCTTCCAGACAATCCGGGTTGCCCAGCTGCTGAGAAGTTCGTCAGGAGCTGGGGATAGTTGAACAGGAAGTGCCCGGCTCGGATCAGGCCGGTCGAGAAAGGGATCAAGCCGGCCTGCCATGGTCACCACCTTCCCGTTTAGCGGCTTGCGCAGCCTACACCAATGACTGTACCATCGCCAGGCACTATTGCGAGACTCCTCTGCGAGAAGCCGTATGCACAGCAGGCGGTTCCGGTCGCGTCGCCTCCTGGTTGCCAAGGCGGAGTTCCTGGCGGGGGGACCTGTCCCGGCCCGTCATCAGCCTTTCCAGCTGCCGCCCGACGATCCGCTTTGGTCCATTGCCCAGGAGCGTCTCGAAGCCATACGTCCGCTTCTTGCTTTGGGAACTGTCCCGGATGCGGCGGCTGCGGCCAGAGCAGCCGAGTTGGGTAAAAGTGGCCGGACCCTACGTCGCTGGATTGCCCGTTACCGTAAGGCGGGGTTTGCCGGCTTGCTGCCTGTCTCCAGATCTGACCGGCTGCAACCCAAACGCCTCCATCCAGAGGTCGAGCAGGTGATGCGACAGCAAATCGTCGAACGCGGGCTTAACCGTCAGAAGCGCATCGCCAGCAAGATTCACGATCACGTCGTACAGGCCTGCTCCAATGCCCGGCTAGATGTTTGGTCCCGGGGTTTGATGGTGCATTCTTGTCACGTGAGTGGAAGGAAGCGCTATGGGGCAGGTTCACCACGGGAGCGCCACAACGACAGCGGCGGTCCGTCGAGCGATACAGCATAGTCAAGAGAGCCTGAGAGCCCTGGCCAAGCGGTATGGCATCAACCCGAAGACGGTTGCGAAGTGGAGGGCCAGGAGCTCGGTCGCTGATCAGCGCACCGGGCCCACGGCCCCCAGATCCACCATCCTGACGGCCGAGGACGAGGCGATCATCGTCGCCTTCCGGCGTCACACGCTGCTGCCGCTCGACGACTGCCTCTACGCCCTCCAGGCCACTATTCCGCACCTCACCCGTTCGAGCCTGCATCGCTGCCTCCAGCGACACGGCATCAGCCGGCTGCCCGAGACCGACGGGGACAAGCCGCAGCGCTCAAGGTTCAAGCGCTACCCGATCGGCTTCTTCCACATCGACATCGCGGAGGTCAGGACCGAGCAGGGCAAGCTCCACCTCTTCGTTGCCATCGACCGCACGTCCAAGTTCGCCTTTGTCGAGCTGCACGAGAAGGCGACGCGGCGCGTGGCTGGCGACTTCCTCCGCCACCTCGCGGCAGCCGTTCCCTACAAGATCCACACCGTGCTCACCGACAACGTCCTATGTCAGGAGATTGGCGGGAAGGCGGCACGAAGGATCCCTGTCCGTGAGCTTGCGCTCGCGGCGTAAGTTCGTCAACGCTCCTATGCCAAGTGGCTTCCACTTATTGTAAGAGTGGCTCTCAGCCATAGCAAACACAGGGTCCAGCAGCGCAAGGCTGTGGCCCTCACCGTCCTTAAGACGAGATGCCGATCCAAGTGGAAGACCCAATCATTATCTACAGGGTCGCGTATGCGCCCTCACGGCCACTGCCGGAGAGAGGTTCTTCCACTTGGCGCCGCCCCCTCAAAAAAGGGGCGGTACTCAGAACCGCGTTTGACGACGGCATGCACCACACGCGCCATCTTGGCGGTAATCGCTGTCTGGGCCTTGCGCCTCAGGTCCGGGTTATCGGGATCACGGGCGATGTAGCGCCGGAACTTCTCGCGAAATCCATTCTCTTTCTGACGGATCGCAACCTGCCCTGCCAGCCACAAGGCCCGGCGCAGACGGGCATTGCCAAACTTGGACAGCTTGGTTTGGCCGCGGAACTGGCCGGACTGGTAGGTGGCGAGGTCCAGGCCGCAGAACTTCAGAAACTGCCGGTGATGCCGGAACCGGCGCAGGTCACCGGCCTCGGCCAGGATGGTCAGGGCGATAATCGGGCCCACGCCGGGAACGTTGCGCAGCAGCTTGTAATCGTCATGCTCCTTCAGCAGCTCGTCCGCCATTTCCTCGATTGCGTCACGCTGTCGGATGAGGCTGCGCATCTCGGCCAGCACGATCCGGAACATGGTCAGAGCCGGGCTGTCCAGAGGGATCGGCAGCGCAATCGACTCCCCAGCAGTCTCATAGATGTCGGCCAGCAACTGCGCCTTGGCCACCTTACGGCCAACAAGGTCCCAGGCAGTTGCGAGAAACGCCTCCTTGGACAGGGCCGTGATGCTGGCCGGTGTCGGGAACCGCTCCAGGAAGGCAAAGAACCAGTCACTGCGGCTGTTCTGACGGAAGCGCTCAATCTCTGGAAAATAGAGCGGTAGGTGGTGGGTCAGGATGCGATGCAGAAGTTCACTCTTGGCCTTGGACACCGCCTCATGGGTCTTTGAGAGCTCCTGGAGGTCGTTGAAGCCGTGGGCGAGCGGGTCATGATAACGCTGGACAAGCCCGGTTTTCAGCATGTGCAGAATAACCTGGGCGTCCTTGGGATCGTTCTTGTTCCAGCCATTGTGGACAGCCTCGCGCGTTCGGGCGAGGGCGACTGAGGATACCAGCTGAACCCTGAACCCGGCCTGGAGCAGTCGCCAGGCGAGCGGGCGATGATAATTGCCGGTCGCCTCGAAGGCGACGACAACAAGACGATCCAAGCTGGTCAGAGCTTCCACTAGCCGGTCGTGGTCAGCACGGGTGTTTGCGATCGACAGCCGGCGCCGCCGTGATTGGCCCGGCAGGTCGATCAAGACCTCATTGCGCAGCTTGGCGATGTCGATGGCTACCAAGGCAGCGCCTTCAGGGATAGGCTCGATCCTGGTCATGGCTGGTCTCTCCGGAATGAGGGCTGGACACCATCACTCTAGGAGATCCAAAGGCCGGCCATGGCCACCTCAGGCGGCGCGCGCCTGCAGCTTGGGGGCTGCGCGCGCCGCCTGAGGTGGCCGCCTGCCGCTTTCCTGACGTGCTACGGCACCCACTTCACCGAGCCGACCGGTGACGGTTGGACGCCCAAGGACATCAAGGCCATGCGGGCCGAGAAGATCCCCTTCCGCTGCCACTCCTTCGAGGCTGCCTGCGCCGATCTCGACGTGGAGCATCGGCTGACCAAGCCTCGCCACCCCTGGACCAACGGTCAGGTCGAGCGCATGAACCGCACCATCAAGGATGCGACCGTCAAGCGCTACCACTATGAGAGCCATGACGAGCTCCGGCAGCACCTCGCCGACTTCGTCGCAGCCTACAACTTTGGCCGGCGCCTCAAGACGCTAAAGGGCCTTACGCCTTACGAGTTCATCTGCAAACAGTGGATTGCCGAGCCAGAACGCTTCATCCTCAACCCGCTCCACCAAATGCCGGGACCAAACATCTAGATACTCCGGGAATCGCAACGGTCCGCCGACGGCTGCGGGAAGTGGCGCCGGAACTCTGGGTCCGGGCCCGTAATGGCGATAAGATTGCAAATTACTACAGTTGCGGATGATAATTGGATGTGATTCCCTTCTTCCGGTTGGCTTCTTGGGAGGGGGCGATGGGTGTGGGGGCATGGTCTGGAGCGCTGCTGGGCTGGGAGGCGGAACTCGATCGGCTGAGCGCCCATATGGCGCCGGTGTTCCGGCGTTCTGAGCTGCGTGAGACGGCTGCGCTGTTCGTGGCGGGGCTGCTGTCGGGCGTTGCGCGCAAGACCGGCTGGCTGATGGCGGAACAGGCGGGTCTGTCGCAGCCCTACCGCATGCAGTCCCTGCTCGGGCGCAGCCGCTGGGACGCGGACGCCCTGCGTGACCGGGTGCGGGATTATGTGGCCGCGGCCCTTGGCGATGTTGACGGCGTGCTGGTGGTTGACGAAACCGGGTTCCTCAAGAAGGGCCGGCACTCCGTCGGCGTGGCGCGGCAGTACTCCGGCACGGCGGGACGGATCGAAAACTGCCAGGTCGGCGTCTTCTTGGCCTACGCCAGCCGCTACGGGCAGGCGCTGATCGACCGGCGGCTCTACCTGCCCAAGGAATGGGCCGAGGACTTCGACCTCCGGGCCGCGGCCCAGGTGCCCGAGTCTGTCGCCTTCTCCACCAAACCTAAAATCGCCGCGGATCTCATCACGGCCGCCTTGGATTCAGGCTTGCCCTGTGCCTGGGTGCTGGCGGATTCCCTGTATGGTTCCGACTCCTACTTGCGCCGTCTCCTGGAGGGCCGCGGCCAGCCCTATGTGCTCGCCGTACGCTCCACCCATGCGCTGCGTTTCGTGGAGGACGGGCAACTTATCCAGACCGATCCGGAAACCCTGGCAGATGGTCTGCCGCCTGACGCTTGGACTGCCCTGCCGGCAGGCGAGGGCTCCAAGGGCCTGCGCCTCTATGACTGGGCCCGCATCCCGCTCGGCTGGGCCCATGGTCCTGAATTCGAGCGCTGGGTTCTGGTCCGGCGCAGCCGCCAGAACCCGTCCGAGCGCGCCTACTACTTTGTCTTCTCGCCGGCTGGAACCGGCTTGGCCGAACTCGCCGGGGCGGCGGGGCTGCGCTGGACAATCGAGGAATGCTTCCAGCGCGCCAAGGAGGAGCTCGGGCTGGATCACTGTGAGGCGCGCTCCTGGCACGGCTGGCACCGCCATATGACCCTCTGCATGGCCGCGGCTGCATTCCTGGCCCGGCTGTCCGCCGAGTTGCGCCGGTCCACCTGGAACAAAGCGAACGAAAGGAGTCCGCCAAAGTCAGTTGCCGCGTGAGCCTGCGCCCGGCACTCCTTCCATCCGTGCCCGAGATCCGCTACCTGCTCGCCCGGCTGCTCCTGAAGCCGCGCACCGCCCGAGCATTCATCCTTGCGTGGTCACGCTGGCGACGGCGACATCAGGCTGCTGCCGAGCATGCTCATTACCGCAAACGCCACTATCCGCAACTGTAGTACAAATGATCTTTTCCGCCCACACGGAAACCCGATCCAGGCCGACGGTCCTCTGGCCCTGGTTCAAATGGATCACATGCGCCTCGACATTGAGGTCGTCGAGGATACCGCCGATCGTGAGCCTATGGGCAAGCCCTGGCTGACGGTTGCCATCGACGTCTACAGCCGGGCCGTGCTGGGTTTTTATCTCTCGATCCTCGATCCGAACTGAACCGCTCCGGGTTTGCCGGAGGCTCCAACTCTTGAGAGGATGGAGCGATGAGCAAGAAGCCCCCGCCGAAATATGCCCCTGAAGTGCGCGCGCGTGCCGTACGGATGGTGCTGGATCATCAAGGTGAATACGGCTCGCAATGGGAGGCGATCAACTCGATTGCCGGAAAGATTGGCTGCACGGCGGAGACGCTGCGCGGTTGGATACGCCAGGCTGAACGCGACGAAGGCCTACGGGCAGGCCCGAGCTCGGCGGAACAGGAGCGGATCAAGCAGCTGGAGCGGGAGAACCGGGAGCTGCGGCAGGCCAACGAGATCCTGCGTAAGGCCTCGGCCTATTTCGCCCAGGCGGAGCTCGACCGCCGGTTCAAGCCATGATCGCCTTCATCGACGATCATCGTGAGGTCTATGGGGTCGAGCCGATCTGCCAAGTCCTGGCGATCGCCCCGTCAACCTACCACGCCCATGCTGCCCGCCGCAGGGACCCCAGTCGGCGATCGGCCAGGGCGCTGCGCGACAGCAGGCTCTGCCAGGATATCCGGCGGGTCTGGGAGGAGAACTTCCAGGTCTACGGGGTGCGCAAGGTCTGGCGGCAGCTGACGCGGGACGGCATTGAGGTCGCCCGGTGCACGGTGGCCCGGCTCATGCGCCAGATGGGGATAAAGGGCGTGGTCCGCGGCAAGCCGCTGCGCACCACGATCAGCGACCGTGCGGCGCCATGTCCGCTCGATCGGGTGGGCCGGGATTTCCAGGCGCCCCGCCCGAATGCCTTGTGGGTGGCAGATTTCACCTACGTCGCGACTTGGCAGGGCTTCGTCTACGCGGCCTTCGTCATCGACACCTTTGCCCGCCGGATCGTCGGCTGGCGGGTGTCGCGCACCGCTCATGCCGGCTTCGTGCTGGATGCCCTGGAGCAGGCGCTCCACGACCGCCGGCCAGCCAAGGGCAGCGGTCTCATTCACCATAGCGATCGCGGGTCGCAATACGTCGCCATAAGGTACACCGAGCGTCTTACCGAGGCTGGCGTCGAGCCCTCCGTGGGCAGCGTCGGTGATTCCTACGACAATGCTTTGGCTGAGACGATCAATGGCCTCTACAAAACCGAGGTGATCCGGCGCTGCGGTCCATGGCGTACCCTGGAAGCCGTCGAGTTCGCCACCCTGGAATGGGTGGACTGGTTCAACAACCGGCGTCTGCTCGAACCTATCGGCAACATCCCTCCCGCCGAGGCCGAAGCGCGCTATTATGCCCAAATCGAGGACGTCGCCATGGCAGCGTGACTCAAATAAATCGGCCTCCGGGAAACCCGGCGCGGTTCAGAACTGCGCCAGCACAGGCTTCTGTCTCGCCCGCAGCCTGCTGCCGAAGGATCGCTGGTTGGCTCTGATTGGCGTCAAGGCCGACTGGCCCTTTCACGGGGTGATGCGGATTCTGCACACGGACAATGGAGCGGATTTCCATTCCAAGACGCTGGAGCGGGCCTGCAGTTTGCTCGGCATCGAGCAGCATTTCCGCAAGCCGGGAGCGCCCCAACATGGCGCCCATATTGAACGCCTGCTGGGAACGTTTGCGCAGGAAATTCACACCCTGCCGGGCACCACGTTCCGATCGCCCCAGGCACGTGGGGATTACGACAGTGCGGCAATGGCCACCTACACCATTCCCGAACTGGAGACCTACATCGCGATCTACATTGCCAAGATCTACCACCACGCCCGGCACTCCGAAATCGGTCTCCCACCTTACAGCATGTACCTGCAAGCCGAGCCCTGGCGGTCTCCGGTTCCGCTCCCCGACGAGCGGACGATGCGGATATCCCTGCTTCCGTTCAAGCGGATCAAAACCGTACAGGAGTACGGGATCCAGCTATTCAATCAGCGCTTCTATGCCCATGTGCTCCGCCGCTGGATCGGGGTCCGCCCGCCGGATGGTTTCGTGGTCTGCCATGACCCTCGCGATCTGAACCAAGTCTACTTCCATGATCCCGAGTTGGGGCAGTATTTCGACATTCCCCGACGCAACCTGCGGCAGGCTGCGCCATCGCTCAAGATCGTCCAGGGAACGGCCAGGAAGATTAGACCCAAGGGTTCACGCATTGATCCTGGGCGTCTGTCCGAGGCGCTGAACGAACTCGATGCGCTTACCGCCCAATCACAGGCCAAGACACGCCGGGCGCGTCGTGCCCGCGCCTCAACACATAAGCCGGCGGACACCGTCATTCCTGCCGCCCGCGCACCCCTTCCAAAATCCAGGCCGGTCATTGATCTCGTGCCGGCTGATGACGAGGGACCGTTAGCCCCGTTCCCGACGGAACTCTGGATTCCCAGGAGCTGAGTCCACCATGCCGAGCGCGGCGGTCCGTTCCCACCTCAACCCGGACGTTGCCACATGGCTGGACCTTTCCGATCGGGACCGCATTCTTCGCCTGCATGCCGCCCAGACGGAATGGTTCATCGCTTATCCTAAGGCTGTCGAGGCATTACGCCGGATCGACACCATCATTGCCACGCCACCATCGAACCGGCCACGGAACCTGCTGATCTTTGGGGAGCCGAGTATCGGCAAAACCCAGATCATCAAGGCCGCCCTGCGCGCCCATCCGCCCACGCATGATGGACAAAGCCGCTGGCCCATCCTCTTTATCGATGCGCCTCCGGTGCCGACTGAAGCCTCTCTCTATGACGAGATCCTGAGCGTCCTGAATGTCCCGTTCCGCCATACGGCCCGTACGGGGGACAAGAAGAACCAGGTTTTCTCGGTGCTAGCAGAGCTGAAGGTGCGGATCATCATCATTGATGAGCTGCACAATATGCTCACCCATCGCCCCGCCCGGCAGCGTGACTTCTTGACCGTGCTCAAGCACATGGGCAACCGCCTCGGCATTTCGTTCATTGCGGCCGGCACGCCGGATGCTGTCGTTGCCCTACAGTCGGACAGGCAGATGAGCTCGCGGTTCTTCTTTTTGCCTTTGCCGGTCTGGCGCTTCGGGCGCGAGTTCCGCCAGCTCCTGGCCGGGTTCGAATTGCTGCTGCCGCTGAAACAGCCATCCCTTCTCTCCGAAGCGGGGCTTGCTGCCCGGCTGCACGAACTTTCAGAAGGTCGCCTTGGGGAACTGGCAATCCTGCTGGTGGAGGCCACGACGATGGCAATTGAGGAGGGGGGCGAGATCATTGATCACGACCTCCTCCGGCGACTTGATTGGGTAGCTCCTTCCGTGCGCCTGCTGGAGGCGGAGCGCCAGCTGGGAAGCCCCCTCGGGGTCCTTTGAAAAAAAGTCTTCCGTCACCTGACATCAAGTCTGATCGGAATTCGTCAGCTGACACCATGTGTGATTCTTGCTGACATCATGTATGGGCAGAAAACAGCAGTTTTCCGGCTATCCCCTGACATCATGTATGATTCTTCACAAACAGTGTGAACGCTTGTCGCTGTGCAGCGGTTCTGTAGAAAAGCGGGAATCCGGGGCTTTCCGGGGCGCAGTGCCCCCCGTTTTGGTCCCCTGATCTGTAGAAAAGTGCCCCGTTCAGTAGAAAAGTTCGTTTGAGCTGCCTTGCTGTCGGCAGGGAGCTGCTGCCAAAAGTCCGGTGAGGAAAGCCAACAGACATGCGTCAAGCCATTGGCCGTGCGCGTGTTTCACTCTTCTGGTTTCAGCACAGCATGGGCCGTCGCCTGTCGCATGCAGCCCGTTGGAGCTGGCGTTTCGTGGCTTTTCCCGTTCTCTCTCTGCCTGGGATTTCGCCGATCTTCGGCACCGGTCGGCTCGGGCTGAGCACGGTCCGGATCCGCCGGTCCGGGGCATGCATCCATGTTCATCCGGGTGGATAAGCCTGACTGATATTCTGTACAAGAGGGCCGGGAGGACGCCTCGCCGTCCGAAAACCACAGGATCGCCCATGGCCCTCATCGCCTACGCCCGCGTCTCGACCGAAGACCAGTCCACAGGTTCGCAGCTGCTCGCCCTCAAGCAGGCCGGGTGCTCCCGGATCTTCGAGGAGCATGCCTCGGGCGGCGACCGCGACCGGCCCGTGCTGGCCAAGGTCCTGGCCAGCCTGAAGAAGGGCGATACGCTGGTGGTGGCCCGCATCGACCGGCTGGCACGCTCGCTGTTTCACCTGCTGGAGGTGATTGACGGGCTGGAGCAGCGCGGTATCGCCTTCAAGTCACTGGGCGACCCGATCGACACCACCAGCCCGCAAGGGCGTTTTGCCCTGCAGGTCCTGGGTGCTGCGGCCGAGTTGGAGCGGGCCCTGATCCGGGAGCGCTCCATCGCCGGGCTCAAAGCGGCCGTGGCTAGGGGAAAGGCGCCCGGCAATCCGGGACTGCGCCGACGCGACCCCGCAGCATTGGAAAAGGTGCGGCAGGGGAGGGCGGTGGCCCGTGACGACCTCGTCATCGCCCACGCACAGGATTTCCTGCCAATGGTGGAGGCGCTTCGGCCGGCCGCCGCCTGGGATCAGGTGGTGCGCGCCTTGAATGCTTCGGGCCAGATCCGGCCGTGGGATCGCAAGCCGTGGACGCCCAATAGCCTGATCCGGGCTGTGCGCCGGCTGGCGGCGGCGGGTCTGGTCCGCCAGGACGTGCTCGCTGCGGCGCCCAAGCGTGTTGACAGTGACGACCTGGTGCTCATGGTGGCCGGCTTGGCGCGCTTGGACCCCGGCCTCACGCTGGACGGCATCGCGCGCCGGCTCCAGAGCATGGGGCAGCGCACGCCGCGCGGCGGTTTGCGCTGGAGCCGCTCATCGGTTAAGAACCTGCTGGACCGCGCTAAGGAGCAGGGGCTGGTGCGAGAGGCGGAGCCTGCATGAGGGGTGGTCCGCCGCCTCTGCGATGGAGCGGTGACACTCCTGTTGTGGAGGTTACCAAGTCGACCGGACCCAGCACAGGCCTTCTCCGGTGCAGTTCACACGGGCGCTGCCACATTCTCCTTGTAGGCGGCTGCTGGCCAGGCTCTGCCAAGCCGTCCACATGTGGTGCTTGTCGGCGGTGGACGAAGAGCGAGGCTGGTCCGAGTCACGGCCGGGGGCCTTGGAGCGGCGGACCCCGACCTGATTGCCGACAGCCAGGGACCGCTCGCCGTCAGCTTGACGCCGCACAATTCTGGCCACCGCGGCCACGGCGCAGCTGTACAATTTGATGTGCCAGACTTGGCACATTACCGGAAGCGTGTTGGCAACAAGTGTAAACGCCCGGATCGTGTGTCGCCGCTAGGAAATTCGCCTCCCTCAACCCTCTCATTTGGCTGAGCACTAGCCTTGCCCCCCTGATCAGCTCTAGGCGAGGGCCTCGGATGAGGATGAGAGCTCCTCTTAAAAGCGCCAGATGACGATTCTAAATAGACACAGCAAGCGACCCTGAGAATAGAGGCAAAATTCTTTACCTCTCCACACTCTGATATAGCTTCATCATAGAGACTGATGACCAGCTGATTAAGACTCATCTGCTCTCGTTGGGCAATCTCGTCGAGCATCTTCCAGAAAATTTGTTCCAGGCGAACGCTGGTTACCATGCCCCTAAATCTGACGGATCGGGGTCGTGGGCGGTAGTAAGCGCGATGACCGTTTTTATAAACCTGACACATGGCGCCCCGCTGATGATTTGGTCAGAGGTGCCGAGCGCGATGTCGGGACATCAGACGAGCCGAGACGGCTGATGCCGTACAAGGTTAGCTTCCTGTAGAGCGTGCTGCGTGAAATACCAAGTACCTGCGCAGCATCGGATAAGTTGCCGCTGCATGACCGGATAACATCTTCAATGATCCGGCGTTCAGCAGTCTCTAGCGATCCACTTACAGGTTCCTGTAGGCACTGTGCACAGTTTCGAATCTCATCTGGCAGACAGTCTAGATCCGCACAGCCATCACTGGATAGCAGAATGGCTCGCTCCACGAGATTTCGTAGTTCACGCACGTTCCCAGGCCAATTATAAGCGCGCAACGCATCCATTGTCGCTGGCGCGAAGCGCACCGGGCTTCGTCCGTGCCGTTCCGCGATGTCCCGATTAAAATGATCTATCAAGACATCCAGATCGCCATTGCGTTCGCGCAGGGCGGGGACGCGGATACTTGTCACGCTCAGTCGGTGGTAGAGGTCCAGTCGGAATCGGCCAGCCTCCACTTCTGCCCGCAGATTGCGATTGGTCATGGCCAGCAGGCGGACAGAAACCCGCCGGGGCACATTATCACCGACCCGATAGATGATTCCCTCCTCAAGAACGCGCAGCAAGTAAGGCTGGAGGTCGAGTTGCAGCTCTCCGATCTCGTCCAAGCACAAAGTGCCGCCATGCGCTTGCTCAAACCGGCCGATGCGGCCCTCGTTGCTTGCGCCAGTGAATGCGCCCCGCACATATCCAAATAACTCGCTGGCGAGCATCTCCCTCGATACAGCGCCGCAATTGAAGGCTACGAAAGGGCCATTGGCAGTACAGCTGTTCCCGTGGATCGCTCGCGCGAAGAGCTCCTTTCCAACGCCCGTCTCACCTTCGATCAGGACAGGCACGTTCAGAGGTGCTAGACGGCGGGCTTGGGACGTCGCAGTTTGGATTGCTGGGCTGCTGCCAACAATACAGTTGAACTGGGACCGACCGGAATCCTTCTCATCGGTCAATGCTCGTGCCCGGACGGACACCTGGGGAGAGGAACGCAAGCTGCCGGGAATGACCAGCAACGTCCCCCGCTCGATCCCGTCGAGCGTCAGCGGTATTCTCCAGTCCGCCGGCACCTCGGGCAACGTCCGCCCGTTTCCATCTACATTGACCGCATTGCCAGGAGTTCCCAAATTGAGGATGCGGGTTCCACGGCTCAATGAGTCAGCTTCCGCGCCTAATTTTTTTTCCAGCAGGTGCTTGGCCTTGTGACTTACATAGATCACGCGCCCCTTCGCGTCCAAGGCGACCAAGCCGTCGTGGGCGTATTTCTGTCCGTACTCCAGGCAGCTTTCCATTAACCGCGTGCGTTCCTCCTCGGCCTGACAGGCCATCACCCATTCGATCCTGCGCGCGGCCATCACAGCCATCGCCAACAGCTGAGTGTCATAGATCTGCTTCAGGGTTGAAATGTCCAGCAATCCCGCGATGCTGCCATCCACCGGGTCGTGTATAGGGACGCCTGCGCAGTTCCAGCGCTTTATGCTTTGACAATAATGTTCTGTCGTTCGGATCAGCACAGGTTTGTCGAGTACGAGCGCCGTGCCGATCCCGTTTGTGCCGGTGGAACTCTCGTGCCAGTGGCCACCGTTCCAGAGTGAGATGTCTCGGCCAGCATGTGTGGTCCGCTGGTCTCCTGCCGCCTCAAGGATCACGCCATCGATATCGGCAATCAACATCAGCGAGCCTGTCCCCGCCAGCATGTTGGCTGCTTCCGCCAAGGTCGTCGCGGATGCTTGGAGCAGGTCACGGTTCCTCTGGCGCAGCAGTGCTGTCCGCTCCGCATCCAATTGCGGTGCTGCGGTGGTACAAACATCGACGGCTGAGCTGCGGCATCGATCCCATGAATTGGCGACGACATCCCGTACCGTCCCCTTGTCACACTGAATGCCAGAAACAAAATCCTCCCACGCCCGCATCGTGTTAGCTTCCACATCCGAAAGCTTACGGGCCAACGCCTCGGGCAGTTTCCGAGATTGGGAGAGCTTAGCCTCGTTTGTTCTTTTCAACGTGTCCTCCCGTTATCCCGATTCAAGAATAGCTACCGTCCGGCTTTAATCCGGCTAGGGGATGTCGTTGCATCCAGCGGCGCCTTTGTAATCGGTGTAGCTTTGTTCCTTTGCCGTGCCTCCACTATGGCTGTTCCAAACTGCGGCGCTTCGAAGCATAACTGATCTGGAATGGGACGTGGTAGTAGCCGGTTATTCAGAAGAATTCTCTGGTGGTAGTAGCCGATTGGGGTAGGCACCTCCCTCTGCTTCGTGTAGCGGACTCGCTGATCTAGCGCAGAGGTCGACCAAGTAAGCAACGGAGCGATAGACGATCCCGGAATGGTGCGACAAACCGATCTCGCAAGTGCGGCTCGTCGAGTAGCCGCCGACGTCCTGGGAAGGGACACTGGCTGGCAGATGCCGCAGGGCATGTGCATTCAGTTCCGGCAAGGTAAACCCCTTGTCCCCGGCGAAGCCACAGCAACCGACATCCGTTGGAATCACGACGCTGTCGCTGCAAGCTTCCGCCACGGCCCTTAATTGTTTTTCCAGCCCCATTCGGCGGCTCGAGCATGTTGTATGCAGGACGATTGGACCGTCAGCCCGGGTTATCTGAAGGCGGGGCAGGGCATAGTCATGCAGGAACTCTGTCACGTCCAGCAGCCTACTGCCACTGCCGGCCAACCGCTGCTTCAGCCGGAAGGCGCAGGGGCTGGTGTCCATCAGGATCGGCAGATTGCCAGCGGCAAACGCGGTCTCCAGTAGTCGGTCAGCCATCCTATTGCCGTTCTCGGCAAGGCCTTTGCTTTCCATAGGCATGCCGCAGCATAGATTGTCCAGCCCGTCGGGTAAGAGAAGACCGATGCCGGCCTTGGCTGCGATGGATCGAACAACGTCTGGCAGGGCCCGCATGTCCGGCTCTCCGGCCGAAGGTCCCATGGAGCGGCTAACGCAACTGGGAACGTAGATCAGCACTGGAGCCTGTCTATCGTCTCCCGGGTCGGTCGGGCAGGCCGCCGGAGTCGGCAAGCTTTTTGGGAGTAGTGGCAGGCGGCCACTAGAGATCCGCCGCATGGCCTTCGCTGCTGTCTGTACGCGCGCCGGCCCAGCCAACGCCTGCAGCCGGTCCAGCATTTTTAGGCCTGCACGCACCCCGTTCAGGAGAGGCGCCGGATGGTCGGCGGCGATGCGGGCGGCTTTCTGGGAAATGGGACCATGCCGCTGGCCACGCGCCTGCTTCATCAACAGGCCGGTCTCGATGCCGACAGGACAGACAGTGGCGCAGAGTCCGCAGGCGGCACAAGAGTCGATCGCCTGATAATCAAACAGCGACATGATTTCGGCGACATCCACACCCGCCGATCCGCACGATGCGATCTCCCGCTGTCCCACGATCCGCTGGCGCGGCGATAAGGTCAGCATGTGGGACGGGCAGGCAGGCTCGCAGAAGCCGCACTCAATACACATGTCGACCAGCTTATCCGCAGCCGGAAGCGGCTTGAGATGCTTGAGGTGGATCTCAGCATCTTCACTGAGGATCACTCCAGGGTTTAGCAGTCCGGCCGGATCCAGAAGCTCCTTGATCTCACGCATCAGCCGATACGCCTGCTCACCCCACTCCATTTCCACGAAAGGCGCCATGTTCCGGCCAGTCCCATGTTCTGCCTTCAGCGATCCGTCATACCGGCACACCACGAGCGCCGCGACATCGTCCATGAAGCGGGCATAGCGCTCCACCTCAGCTTCTGAACCGAAATCCTGTGTAAAGACAAAGTGCAGGTTGCCTTCCAAAGCGTGCCCGAAAATTATGGCTTCGTCGTAGCCATGGCTGGCGAAGAGCGTTTGCAGATCAACGGAAGCGCTGGCCAGCTGCTCCACAGGGACGGCAATATCTTCAATAATCACTGTTGTTCCGGGGCGCCGCATAGCGCCAACAGCGGGAAACAGCCCTTTGCGGATTTTCCACAAAGTATCGCAGGCTGCCGGATCGCGGCTGAACTCGACCGGAAAGATTGTGTCCGCCTTTGTCAGCAAGACGCCCAGCCGATCGATCTGCCCGCTAAGGGCAGCGTCATCCTCAGCCCGCGCTTCTATCAGCAGGGCAGTAGCCCCCGGGCCCAATTCTGTGATCGATGCCACTTGGCCAAGCTTATCCTGGACCGACCGTAACGCTGATCGGTCCATCAGCTCCACGGCGGCAGCGACGCCCGTCAGGGCCGCAGCGGCCCGGCAAGCAGCGGCAATATCATCAAAAAACAACATGGCGCTGGCCTTGTGCGCCAGGTCGGGTACGGTTGCCAGTGTGATGCCTGCGATAAAACCCAGAGTTCCCTCAGATCCGACCATCAGGTGCTGCAATATGTCGATTGGATCCGAAAAGTCGACTAATGCGTTGATGGAATAGCCAGTTGTATTCTTAATGCGGAACTTCTCAGCTATTCGCTGGCTGAGTGTGCTATCGGCGCGGGTACGCTTTCCTATATCATCGAGAGCGGCGAGCATAGCTGCATGTGTCTGTGCGAAAGCAGTCCTGCTGGCGGGATCGCCAGTATCCACAAGCGTGCCGTCAGAAAGAACAATTCTCATGCTCCGCAATGTGTGGTACGTGTTCTGCGCTGTGCCACAGCACATTCCACTTGCATTGTTCGCAGCGATCCCTCCGATCTTGGCGGTGGCGATGGAAGCCGGATCAGGTCCAATTCGACGGCCGAATGAGGCCAGGCGGCGGTTGGCTTCTGCGCCGATCACGCCGGGCTGTAGCGTGATGGTTGCAGCATCCGGCGGAATCCCACAGCCATTCCAGCCATCACCAAGCAGCACCAGGATGCTGCTGGTCACTGCTTGGCCTGACAGGCTGGTGCCTGCTGCGCGGAACGTGACCGGCGTGGCAAAACGATTGGCAATGCCTAGCAAATGCTGGACCTCTGCCTCACTTTCAACGACGGCAACGATCTTGGGAACCAGACGATAGAAGCTGGCGTCAGTACCGTATGCCAAAGTGCGCAGCGGGTCAGTGATTAGCCGCGTGGGCGGTATGAGATCGGCCAACTCCGTAAGAACGTCAGCATAGGGGTGGGGCAGCATTGGCTGAATCCTTTGTGTCACGAGCCCCTGCAAAAGTCCGTTCGAGAGTGCCACCAAATCCATGTGCGGACGATGCAGGCCCAGCAGCATCGGCCATTGGATTTTCAGACATCCATCAAACGGACTTCAGCGTCACACGGCCGCGGCGGCAGGTGGATCGAATGCCGCGACTATCGCCGCCCATATACCTCCGCGCCGCCGCCAAGCGCGGGCCCGGCCGTCGGGTCGGTTCCCTCCGGGAGATCGGCAACAAGGGTGTGGGTGGTCAGGATCAGCTTAGCAACCGAGATGGCGTTGTTCAGGGCCGTATAGGTGACCTTGACAGGATCGATGACGCCGGCTTCGAACATGTCGACATATCTGCCCTGGCGAGCATCGAACCCTGTTCCGGTGGGAGAATTCATGACGCGCGCCACGACATCCGCACCGTTCTGTCCGCCATTGCTGGCGATGATGCTGACAGGCTGGCAGATTGCCCGCTGAACGAGACGCAGCCCTGCAAGCTCATCTTCGGCTAGCTCTTGCGCCAGCTTATCCAAGGAGGGGGCGAGTTGAGCGAGGGCTGTACCGCCGCCTGCGACAACACCTTCCACCCGTGCGGCGCGCGCCGCATTCAGGCTGTCTTCCAGCAACTGGGCCGTTCGCTTCTGCTCCACTGGTGTAGCACCGCCGGCCAGGAGCAGAGCGGTCCCAAGGGTCAGCTTGGCTAACCGCTCCGCCAGCTTGTCGCGTTCGATATTGGGCGGCGCATTGTCCCAAAGGCGTTGCACCAGCTGCCGGCGGCCCTCAATAACGGCTGGATCGCCGTGACCGCGGATCAGGGCCGTCATCGCGTTAGTGACGCGGGCTTCATCGGCGCGTCCAAGATCAGCCAAGCCCACATCCTCCAGTCGCCCACCCAGATCGCGGGCGATGACACGCCCGCCGGTCATAATGGCGATATCTTCCAGCATTGCCTTTCGCCAATGGCCGAACTCGGGCGCATGCACTGCCACCACCGTACCCCGGCCCTGCTGGCGAGCCTGCATGAGAACCGCGACCACATCAGGCGCAACTTCGTCCGCCAGCAGCAAGAGCGGACGGCTTTCCGGCTGCAGCCGATCGATAATCTGCAGCAATGGCTCTGCCGATGTGACGCGGTGGTCAGTCAAAAGAATATAGGGCTGTTCCAACACCGCAACCCCACTTGCCGGGTCGGTAGCCATGTGGTGAGAGATAAAGCCACGATCGAACACCAACCCTTCCTGCACCTCCAGCCGGGTCGGCTCGCCTGGCAAAGCATATTCGACTTCGACCACGCCCGCCTCTCCGACACGGATCAAGGCATCAGCGACCAGCCTCCCGAGCATGGGTCCGGTCGCGGCCACGGTCGCGACGCGTTCCAATTCCCGGTCATCCTTTAGCGGGCGGGCAATGTGACGGAGCCGGTCCACGAGGTAGGCGCCGGCGCGGTCCATTCCGGCCACGATGTCGACGGCGCTATGACGGTCTTGCAGCAGTGCCACGCCATCCTGGATCAGGGCGTTCGCCAACACAGTAGCGGTCGTGGTTCCGTCGCCGGCGATATCATTGGTCTGCTTTGAGACCTCGCGCACCACCTGGGCCCCCATATTCTCGAACCGGCAGGGAAGTTCGATTTCCGCCGCAATGGACACGCCATCGCGGGAGATCATTGGGGTGCCGAGCGGCCGGTCAATAATGGCATTAGTGCCCTTCGGTCCCAGTGTGCCCTGCACAGCAAGCGCCAATTGCGCCACTCCGCGCGCCAGAGCTGCGCGCGCATCAATGTGGTGCAGCATGATCTTGGCCATAGCTAAAGTCCTCCCGAACAGACCGAACCTTCAAGGGGCCGGATTTTATTTCGTAGATGTGCAAGGGTGAGGAGCCCCTCCCTCCAATGCAGTCCTGGAGGAGGGAGGGGAAACTTACTCACTCATAGGCAAGTGCGTCGTCCATGTTCCCGAACAGGACGATCGTGTCCTCATCCACCATGACCATGCGGCCATAGTGAGTGGAGGTGGAGATCTCGAACAAATGCGGGGTCATCTCCCGACCCAACGCTTCGCTGATCTCGTTCATCTTGAATTCGATCTTGCCCTCGCCGTCGATACGGATCATCGCCGGCAGGTACGTCACGGAAATGCCGGGCTTCTGCTCCATCACCTCGGCGATGCACCGCGCCTCGACACTGTCATTCATCGTGACGCCGCACTGGTGGGAGATGGACTGTTCCTGTTTGATGTCCTTCAGGGGCTTGAATAGCTGCTGTCCGCTGGTCACGCTCATTTTATTCGTCCTTTCTGGAAGTGCTGGCAGGTCACTCAGCGACGGCAAGGGATGCTGCGGGCTCGATTTCCGGCAGGCCGGCCATGATTCCGATTTCGCGGCAGATCGCCTCGACCCTATTGCGGGCGCTGGCCAGAGCGTCGGTGAACTGGGCCGTCTTGACGCGCGGCGAGGACCAGATCGGTTGCAGATTGAGGGCCG
Organism: Indioceanicola profundi; assembly: GCF_003568845.1. Classification (NCBI taxonomy): domain Bacteria; kingdom Pseudomonadati; phylum Pseudomonadota; class Alphaproteobacteria; order Rhodospirillales; family Azospirillaceae; genus Indioceanicola; species Indioceanicola profundi. Next base: position 293,078 of record NZ_CP030129.1, read on the forward strand.
CGTTGACCCCCATGCTGCCATACTGGTCAAACCAAGCCTGGAGGATGGCTTTGTTCTCCGCTCCATGCTGAGCATCGCCGGTCAGCAGAGCGAACAGCTCGACCGCATTGGCAAGGTTACGTTCGTAATCCGCTTCGGCGGCGGACACCACGGCAGGGGTCGAGAAGTCATTCTGGGCGGCTGCGACTTGCATCACAAAGCCGCTGCGGAACAGCTCGCCAATGAGGGGTTCATAGATGACGTTGGTAATGAAGTACTGCTTCAGGAAGTCATCCGAACCGCGTGCATGCTCGACCAACTCGCGGGTCGGCTGCCACGCCGGATCTTCCAGCCAGTGCTTCTTTCCGGCATCGGCATCGAAGCCCGAAATGTCGAGCCCGATCTCGCTCAGGTACAGCGTAAGGTCCTGAGCGAAGCGCAGCTTGTAGGAGGAGTTGGTGAGAATGGCGTTGTTCACCATCTGCGTATAGCCATAGCGCTGCGCGCGCATCAGGGCGGTGCCGATGCCGTATTCGGCATGCTTGAAAGCACCGACCTGGTCCTGCAGAACCTTGACCCAGGCCTTGTCGAAGCGGGTCGGTGCTCCGGCACGACGGGCATTGTCCACCACATTCTGGATCATGCCCACGATGGTGGATTGGCGCTGGTAGTGGGTGCGCTCCCATTCCTGGTCGGGGGCGCGGTAAAGATGCCAGTCGCTGCTCTTCAGCGCCGTCCAGTCTTTCGAATAGGTTGGCGTCCCGTCGCCGAAGGAAATGATCCAGTTCTGCAGAAGATAGCGTTCCGGATCAGGCTGAACGTCAACTGTGACGTCCTCATAGTGCGTTGCTTTCCGGCCCTTCGGCTCGAAGTAGTTGTACTTGCGGCTGTCCGAGCCGGGAAAGGTCTTGGCGCCGGCTGCTGCCGACTGGGCTTCTTCGACCACCTGTACCTGCACAGTCATTGGTATCCTCCCTTGTTCCCTATGGGTTGGTCACGGCGTTGCGGGCGTGAATTTGTCGAAGTAGATGCGGGCGCTGTCGACGCCGGCCACCTGCAGCACCGGAAGTGCGGCGTCGATCATGGGCGGCGGTCCGCAGGAAAAGGCGTCGGCCTCCTCCACATCCGCCATCTCGGCGAGATGGCGGCGCAGAACTTCATGGATGAAGCCGGTCTCCCCGCTCCACCCGTCGTCAGGCTCAGCGTGGGACAGGGCCGGAATGAAGCGGAAGTCCGGCATTGTCCGTTCGAGGTCGGCGAACAGCTCCAAGTGGAACAGATCCTTTGGCGTCCGCGCGCCGTAGAAAAGACGAACCGGGCGTGTTTCACCGCTTTCGGCTTGATCCAGCAGGATGGAGAGCAAGGGGGCCATACCTGATCCGCCGCCGATCAGCAGCATTGGACCGGAACGGTTCTCGCGCCGGAAACAACTGCCGTAGGGACCGCGCACAGTGATCGCCTCACCGGGTTCAAGCTCCCGGTCCAGTGCGGTGGAGAACGCGCCGTTCGGGTACTTTTTGATGATGAACTGGAGTTGATCCGGCCTGCTTGGCGGGTTGCCCATCGAATAGGAGCGGGTGATGCCCTGCCGTGGAAGCGTGATGTCGGCGTACTGGCCGGCCCAGAACTTCATGGGCTTATCAAGATCCAAGGTGATGCGGACGATGTCGTGCGTCAGCGCCTCGATATTGGCCAGCCGGGCATCGAAGTCGCGCACGGGGATCGACCGCGACAGCAGGTCCTCATCGTAGTTCAGCAGCTCCACTTCGATGTCGCTGTATGCCAGCGTGCGGCAAAGCAGAATGTGATTGTTCTCGCGCTCGGGGTCCGACAAAGCAAACGTCGAGTATTTCAACATCTCAACGTCGCCCTCAACCAGCAGGCACTTGCACGCCGAGCATTGGCCTTCCTTGCAGCCATGCATGACCGCGACACCTTGGCGGAAAGCGGCATCCAGGACAGTCTCGCCCTCCTCCACCTCCATTTCGATGCCTACCGGTTCCAATCGAACCGTATGCACGGCCGGCTTTGTTTTCAGATTGCTCATCTGACGCTTCTCCGATGAGGAGGATACGGGATGGTCGGTGACCGGGCGAGGTGCGAGCCCTCGCCCGGCACGCGCGATCAGATACGGCGGACCGTGAATCCCTTCCGGTATTCCTCGACATGCTTTGCCCGATCTTCGGGCGACATTTCACGCAGAGTCAGGAGAGGGCTCTTGATCGTGTGGCCGCGCACATGGTCGAGCGTCCACATATCCTTCTCTTCGAAAGACATGTGCGGCTGGGCGATCAGGGTTTTGCCGTCCGGCCGGACGAAGCCCATGTCCTTGATGGCGTCCGCCAGATCCCAGCCATGGTATACCTCTTCCCACTGCCGGCGGCCGGAGAAGCGGCCCATGGCCGGCGTGGGGCGGCCCTTATATTCGGGGGCAAAGGCCTCCTTGTGGGTCCAACGGTCGATTTCCGAACCGTAGGTGAAGAGCTCGCCGTCCACTTCGTCGACGCAGAAGTCCTCGCGGATGACGCAGGGCACCAAGCTGGACCAGCAGCGGTGAGGATAGACATAGCCAGTGTCGGCGAAGGTGATCGGCACGCTTCCCGGCTTGCTCAGTTTTTCGTAATTCTCCCACCAAGCACCAAACTCGTTGTACCAGCCGGGATATTTATGTTCGAACCACTCGAAGTCCCGCTCCGTCATGGCCTCGATGCGCCAGAAGTTAGCCCACCAGCCGGCAGAGAAGAACTGCGCGACCTTGTGGACATAGTTCTTCTTGACGATGGAGTCGAAGGCCTCGTGCACATCATCGTGGTGGATTTTGATGCCGTACTTCTCCAGAGGGAGCATGTAGGTGCGGTAGTAATCCTCGAAGATCCAGCGGTGCCAGAGTTCCGCGTACGACTCCTTGTTCTTGTCGCGGTTCTTGGTGCCGTATTCGATGATGGTGCCAATCGCGGCATCCACGATCATATGGTTTTGCCAGAAGGAGTAGCGGATATCGCGCTCCAGCAGCAAGTGATTGTCCGGCTCTTTTAGAACCGACATCAGCATGGAATGGCCGTTGCCGATGTGGCGGGATT